>DATGYC010000065.1:0-12932 GCA_035298385.1 Symbiobacteriaceae bacterium
AAGACGGTCTGGGAGCGGATGACCCGAGGGTTCATCGGCTCGGCGAACGGCTTTGTTAACTTCCTGGGCAACCTGCTCGTCTTCCTCGTTAGCGCCATCCCGGTCGTGGTCCCCCTGGGGATCGTGGGCGGTGCAGGTATGAAGGTCTACCGGGCCTACCGGCGGCGCAAGGGCGGTTCCCCCTCCGCTCCCGCCAATCCGCCCGGTCCGGGCGCCGGTAACCAGCCCTAATGAGAAGAGGCCCTTCCCGAACCAGCCGCATGGCTGGGTGCCCGGGAAGGGCCTCTTCTCTTTGTGCTCAGTCGTGTGTAACGTGTAGGGGGCGCTTTAGCCGCAAGCACTCGTTGCCTGCAGCCTCCAGGGCGTGGAGTTCATCGGCAAAGACATCGACCGCCTGACGCTCAACGAAGCGGATCAAGGTGACCTGTGGGTTGCCCGCGGTCCGGCTGGCGTCCCAGCGGGTGACTGAAGGAAGTGCAACCGCCGGGACTTTGACTGGCTGGCCCGAGCCACCCATCTCCTCGGTGCGGTAGCCTAGCCAGCCCTCTGGGGTAATCTGTAGCTCGCGGAAGTAGCAGCGGAAGTGGCCAGGCTCCAGGCCGGGCTCGGAGCGGAAGCCGACCGGGGGCGGCAGCTCGGCTACCGTGAGGGCTAGGCCCTCGGGCATGGCGTGCAGGGTAGGGCTGAGGGTGGCCAACCCCTGACCCGCCTTGGCGCCCCGACGCGCCCCGATCCCCTTACCACTCCCACCGCCGGTCGACGCAGCGGCCCCACCCGCGACCAGACCGTCACCAAAGCCCCAGATCGTGCCGAGCAGGTCACCATTCGCATCACAGAACTCGGCGCCCGTTATCAGGAAGTAGCCCAGAAGCACCTGAATGTGCGGCATCTCCTTCAACAGGGTCGCGACGGAGACCGGCTGGTGCCGGGAGCCACCAGCCCGCCCAAGCCGTAGGAAGAGGGGCGCCTTATCTGCGCCAACCTCACCAACCACCGCCTGCATCGCCGTAAAGCGGCGGGCGACCAGCGTCTGAGTGGAGCCACCAGGGACGGAGAGGAGGGTCCGTGCAAACATGGGATTTCGACCTCCGCCTTCATAAGCTGAACTTATGAAGTATATCAGGTTGTTGCATCTCTAAGCAGTTGGGTTGACGCCATTCAGAATCCGGAATTACAATTCAAGACGAGGACGGAATCTGGTCTTTCTGTAAATAGGTCCCTTGCCCAGTCTGCTACCTGAAAGGAGCGGCGACCCGTGCAAGCATTTCTCCGGAAGAACCACTTCCTACTGCGGAGGCTGCACTCCCTGTCCGGCATTGTGCCGGTGGGCGGATTCCTACTGATGCACTTCTACGAGAACGCCAAGTCCCTGCAGAGCCCCGAGGCCTACAACGAGGCGGTCAAGGCCATTAACTCGTTGCCGGCGGTCCTCTTTCTGGAGATCTTCTTCATTTTCCTGCCGCTTTACTTCCATGCGATCTATGGCATCTATGTTGCCATGGACTCCCGCCACAACGTCAAGAACTACGGCTATGAGCGTAACTGGGCGTTCTTCTGGCAGCGGATCTCCGGCCTCTTCACCCTCTTCTTCGTCACTTACCACATCTGGCAGTTCCGCTTCCAGAAGGCGCTCGGTGCTTATGACACCGGAACCGCCCTGCCGGGTATGCCGGACTTCCATGTCGTGGCCAAGGCGCTTAGCAACAACTTCATGATGGCCTTCTATGTCCTCGGAGTTGTGGCGGCGGCCTATCACCTCTGCAACGGCATCTACACCTTCCTGATCACCTGGGGTATCACCGTTGGCCCGAAGAGCCAGCGCGTCTCCAAGATTGTGGCCAATAGCCTCTTCGTAGCCGTCTCCGCTCTCGGCATCGCCGCGGCGATCGGCTTCCGGATGTAAGGAGGTACGCAGCAAATGGCGAACAAGATCGTCGTCGTCGGTGGCGGCCTCGCTGGTCTCGCAGCCACCGTCAAGGCGGCTGAGGCAGGCTTCCAAGTCGACCTCATCTCCCTCGTCCCCGTTAAGCGTTCCCACTCTGTCTGCGCGCAGGGCGGCATCAACGGCGCCGTCAACACCAAGGGTGAGGGCGACTCCCCCTGGGTGCACTTTGATGACACCGTCTACGGTGGTGACTTCCTCGGCGACCAGCCGCTCATCAAGGCGATGTGCGAATGGGCCCCGGGCATCATCTACCTGCTGGACCGCATGGGCGTTCCGTTCAACCGGACCCCGGAGGGTCTGATCGACTTCCGCCGCTTCGGCGGCACGCTGCACCACCGGACCGCCTTCTCGGGTGGCTCCACGGGCCAGCAGCTCCTCTACGCCCTCGACGAGCAGGTTCGTCGCTGGGAGGTTGAGGGCAAGGTCACCAAGTACGAGGGCTGGGACTTCACCGGCCTAGTCCTGCACGAGGGCAAGGTCGCGGGTTGCACCGCCCAGAACCTCAACACGATGGAGATCAAGGCCTTCAAGTCGAACGCCGTCCTGATGGCGACCGGCGGCATCGGCATGATCTTCGGCAAGTCGACCAACTCGGTGATCAACACCGGCTCGGCCGCTGCGATCGTCTACCAGCAGGGCGCCCAGTACGCCAACGGTGAGTTCATCCAGGTTCACCCGACCGCCATTCCGGGCGACGACAAGCTTCGGCTCATGTCGGAGTCGATCCGTGGCGAGGGTGGCCGCGTCTGGACCTACAAGGATGGCCAGCCCTGGTACTTCCTTGAGGAGAAGTACCCGAAGTACGGCAATCTGGTTCCGCGTGACATTGCCACCCGCGAGATCTTTGACGTCTGCGTCAACCAGGGTCTCGGCGTGGACGGCAAGAACCAGGTCTTCCTGGACGTCTCGCATATCCCGGCCGAGACGCTGCATCGGAAGATCGGTAACCTGATCGACATGTACAAGAAGTTCGTCGGCGATGATGCGACGAAGGTTCCGATGAAGATCTTCCCGGGTATGCACTACACCATGGGCGGCATCTGGGCTGGCTATGAGAAGAAGGAGAACGGCGACGTCGATCTCTCCTCGCCCAAGCTGCAGATGTCGAACATCCCGGGCCTCTACTCCATCGGTGAGGCCTCGCACCAGTACCACGGTGCCAACCGCCTGGGCGCCAACTCGCTGATGTCCTGCATCTTCGAGGGCCTCACGGTCGGCCCGGCCGCCGTCAAGTACGTCAAGACCCTGCCCTACACGCCGGCGGACCAGCTGCCGGAGTCGGTCTTCGAAGAGGCCGTCAAGGAGCAGCAGGCCAAGTTTGACGCCATCTTGGCGATGGACGGCCCGGAGAACCCGTACGTCCTGGCCGATGAGCTGGGCAAGGTGATGACCGACAACGTCACCGTCGTCCGCTACAACGATAAGATCGAGCAGACGCTGGTCAAGATCGCTGAGTTGAAGGAGCGCTTCAAGCAGGTCGGCGTGCCCGACACCGGTGCCTACTCCAACCAGCCGGCCGTCTTCACTCGCTGGCTGCATGGCATGCTCGTCCTGGCCGAGGTGATCGCCAAGGGCGCCCTCCTCCGCAACGAGTCGCGCGGCGCGCACTACAAGCCGGACTTTGCCGAGCGTGACGACGTGAACTTCATGAAGACGACCATCGCGACGCACACCGCGAATGGCCCCGAGATCACCTACATGCCGGTCGACGTTTCGCACATTCAGCCGCGTAAGCGCGACTACACCAAGAAGTAATAGGAGGTCGGGGTCACATCATGGCTGAGAAGTTCATCGAGCTTCGCGTCAAGCGGCAGGATGGCCCGAACCAGTCCGAGCGGTGGGAGTCTTATCGGGTTCCGTACAAGGCTAACCTGAATATCATCTCCTGCCTGATGGAGATTCAGCGCAACCCGGTGGATGCCAATGGCCACAAGATCGCCCCGGTTGTCTGGGAGTCGAACTGCCTGGAAGAGGTCTGTGGCGCCTGCACCATGGTGATCAACGGCAAGGCCCGCCAGGCCTGCTCCACCCTGGTCGACACCCTGACCCAGCCGATCACCCTTGAGCCGATGAAGTCCTTCCCGACCGTCCGCGACCTCGTCGTCGACCGCTCGAAGATGTTCGAGTCGCTCAAGCGGGTAAAGGCCTGGGTGCCGATCGACGGCACCCATGATCTGGGCCCTGGCCCGAAGCAGTCCCCGGCTGACCAGGAGTGGATGTATAAGCTCTCCGAGTGCATGACCTGCGGCTGCTGCATGGAGGCCTGCCCGAACGTCGGCGAGCACTCCGACTTCATCGGTCCGGCCCCGCTCAGCCAGGTCCGCCTCTTCAACGCGAACCCGACGGGCGCCATGAACGCCAACGAGCGTCTGGAGGCCCTGATGGAGGACGGTGGCATCTCCGAGTGCGGCAACGCGCAGAACTGCGTGAAGGCCTGCCCGAAGGAGATCCCGCTGACCACTTCGATTGCAGACCTGAACCGCCAGGTCGGCCTTTACGCCCTCAAGAAGGCGCTGAAGGGCTAAGCATAACGAAAAGCTCCCGCCGTGCAGGCGGGAGCTTTTTTTTGATGTACGGGCACCAGCTTGATCCACATAGGGTAGGGTTTTTTCAGTAAGTAGCCGGGTTACAACGGGTGGGGTGCTCAGTCGGTCTTGCCATTCCTGGTGGCCCCGGGCCAGCGTCCATGCACATCTCGGTCATGTGACGCACCTCCGTTCTTGCCGTGTTCACTTTATCAAGGGAAGGGCTCTCGTTGTTCGCCGTTTGTGAACCTCTTCCTTGGTTTCATGGTACTATCTCCCAGAGTAGGAGTCAATAGGTAAAGAGAGATTTGTCCGCCAATTTCGCCAGAACCATGCTGAGAGGGCCACTCACTAGCGATTCTTTCACCTCCGAGCGTTCCGCTCCCCATGTTCACAATCTGAGAACAAAGTGGTAGACTTATCATAAAAGAGGAACAGGGGTGGTGCTTACCGCTGTGAAGGGCACTGAGAACTCCATCCGCCATTCCTTGGGCCTACGCCTCCGACAGCTGCGTGAGAACTACGGCCTGGTCCAGCAGGATGTGGCGGATCTTTTCGAAACGAACCGAAATGTGCCCTCCCAGTGGGAGAGCGGCGCCCGGGAGCCCTCGCTAGAGATCATCCTAGATTTAGCCGCCTTCTATGGAGTGACCGTTGATTGGTTGCTAGGTGTCCCGAATGCCGACAAGGATGCCCCCGATGTCCGGCAGATAAAACGAGAGCTGGGGGACTACTTACGCCTAAAGGAGCCTACGCTACGGTATACGGGGCCCGAGGTGCGGCTCAAGCTGGCCTTCTCCTTCCTGTGCGAACGAAACCCGGAGCAGTTCAGCTTGGATCGAATCGCCCAGGCCGTCAACATTACGCCTAGTACCTTCTTAGAGATGATGGAGGGCCGTGTGCGGGTCTCTGGGCCGGTGATACAGCGGTTCGCCGACTATGCGAAGCTGCCGGAACTCTGGTTCTGGCAGCCGGAACCCCAGCTAGGCGATCCGACCGTCCGGTATCAGGACTTGGCTCAACGCTTCCACGCGGAAGGGCTGTCGCCGGAGGAGATTGAGCGGCGCGTCTGGGGGCCAACCAAGCGCGCTGGCGGTCGCAGCCCCCGCCGTGGTAGCGGGGAATAGAAAAGACCGGGGCCCCTCCACCCCGGTCTGCTGGCGCTATCGGCTGACCCGTTCGGACATCGAGGCTTCGGTCGGCCCCGGTATTCGTTGCTTCGCACTGGAGGGGAGGGCGAAGTAGATCAGGAGTGCAGCCATGATGGCCAGGAGGAGCAGCCACCGGATTCTCTTCACATCCGCCGCCTCCTTTGTTTAGCTAATGGGGTCGCTCCCTGGCTGTGGCCCCTCCAGGTCCCGCAGCAGGGTTGTGATCTGCTGGATCAGGGGGTAGTCAACGGCCCGGTAGGCGAGTTCAAGGGCGATGTGGGCTTGCTCTCGGGCGCCCGCCAGGTCTCCCTTACGCCGGCGCAGCTGCGCCCACACGTAGCGGCCGTTGGCCTGGAGGCCGTGGTCCTTCTTGGCATTTGGGTGGTCAAGCGTCCGTGTGATCCACTCGCCAGCGGTGCTGAGATCACCGATAGCGAGGTAGTACTCCGCATAGCGGGACTCGCGGTACCCGTCGTCTAGCTGGAGTGGCTCAGCCGCCTCAATCCAGACCAGGGCGCCCGCTGGGTCACCACCGTAAAGAAAGGCACCGCCCAGGTTGTGCAGAATGAATGGAAGCGCACTGTGCCCGCCCTTAAAGGCTCGGACCCGCTGGAGCGCCTCTTCATACGCAATCCGTGCCTCCTGGTAGCGGAAATGGTTGTCCAGGCAGCACCCCATGTAGAAGAACGCCCAGATGACTTGGTGTTGCACCTGCTTGTTTGGCGACTCTTTGAGCTTAAGGAAGGTTGGCAACACCTCGCGCTCAAGGGCGGGCCAGTCACACTGTAGCGTATAGAAATGGGCGAGTGCGACCAAGAACCGCATCTTCAGCGCCTGCTTCTTGGCTAGACGCAGCCCTTCCCGGAAGCTTGACAAGGCGGCGCCGCCCCACGCTGGCCCAAGCCGGCGCTGGGCTGAGCCCCGCAGGTAGAGGATATCAGGGTAGATTGGCGCAAGCTCTGCCTGCTGAAGGCCCTTGTCAGCGAGGTGGATGACCTTAGACTCCTGATTCGCCTTGTTGGCTGCTTCAAGCCGCTGCAGGAAGGCCTTACGCCGATCCAGGAGCTCCTGTGGGTCCACGGTCATCGCCCCCTCCTGATGCTGGCAGATGATTCTGGCTACAGCCAGTCTACTCCTTTTTCCAAAACCTGTCAATCCCCGCTTCTTGTCGAATGGTTCCCCACCCGTTCTCCCTGCCAGCGAAAAAGCGCACCGGTACGCCAGGTGCGCTCTCTTGCTCATTGTCGAATCTAGCTGAAGAACAGGAGGAGGAGGAGCCGGTAGGGCACTACAGCAAAGAGCGCTACAGCGACGGATCTGCGGCGGTCCCAGCCGGAGAGGGCCGAAATCCCGCGGCTCAGCGAGATCAGCTGCCAGAGCGAGCAGAGGATGCCGATGGTGGTTACCAGGGACCACTGGCCGGTTAAGGCCAGGGGAAGTGTCACGACGTCTTCGACCAGGACGGTCGACCAACTCAGGGTGATCAATCGGTTGGCCCCAGCCCAGGGCAATGACCAGCCCGCCCAGCGAGCGGCCGCCAGGAGCAGCGTCGACTGGTAGAGATGGAGGAGGGCGAGGAGCAGGAAGACAGTCGTGAGCAGGGCGCCTACCGAGGCGGTCGGGCCATCTGCTGCTGTCGGTGTGAACAGAGCGCCCGCCGATTCCAGGCTAAAGATGGCCAGCAAGATCCACCCAAGGGTGGGTGTGCCCGGCTCTTTCAAGTTTAGGTACGTGGTGCTAGGGCGCCAGAGGGCGCCCAGGAGCCATTGATCAAATGCCACAGCGCCGACCCCTTTCCTTCGGAAAGGATACACCTATTGGCGCTGTGTGAAAAGATCATCGCAAAGAAATGACTAGCGGAGATCGATCGTGCTGGTCGCCGGCTCCCAATTGACGGTCAGACCGAGCGCCTCTGCTAAGAAGCGGACAGGGAGCATCGTCCGGCCCTCCACGATCACCGGGGCGACGTCCAGCAGGTAGGAGCGCTCCTCCTTGCCGTCCCAGATCCGGGCGACCGGTGAGCCGATCGTAACACTGACGGTTCGCTCTCCGGTCTGGAAGGTGGCCGTCTTGGCCGCATCATTCCAGGTGACCTGAGCGCCTGCAGTCTCGCTGATCTGGCGCAGGCCAGCCAGGGAGCGGCCGTTGCCCAGAATCAGCGGATGTTCCAGGGAGAGGGGCTTGCCCCAAAGCTTGACGTTGATGGCGGGGATAGGGCGCTGGAAGATCTGGCTCTGACCAAGGACCGTACGCAGATCCTGGTCCAGGGCAATGGCCTCCAGCACAGGATAGCTGCCTGAGCCATCTGGCTCGTTTAGTCGAAGCGCGGCAGGGCGATCGACCAGACTCTGCAGCCCGGGTCCGCTGAGCGGGAGGGAGGCTGATGGGGTGACCAACCAGAACTGAGCACCGCCTGCCCGCACGCGGCCCCACTGGACCGAAGGGCCGTTCAGGACCGGAAAGGCTGGCAGGGTGACGGGAGGCAGGGAGCCGTCGAGAGGCCGGATCGCATCGACTTGCAGGGTGGGACGCATGTAGATGTTGGGCTGGGCGACGGGGGTGCCGCTGACGGCGACCGACTGCCCGACGTAGGCATCTAGGTTCGAGTGGAGGAGCGTCCAGCCCTCCAGGCTATAGGTGGCGGGCTCGGCGCCCGCTGTCAGGCGTCCCTCTAGCAGTAACGTTGCACTGGTAGGTGTAAAGGGGCTTGTGCTGGCTGCCGTTGCGGGGAGAGCCACCGCCAGGCAGAGGAGCAGGGGGAGCAGGAGCCGGGTCAGTTGGACCGGTAGGGTCCGGGTCAAGAAGGTACGCATGGGTCAGAGTCGCCTCCTCATCAGGGAGTAGGCCCCGTAGCAGAGGGCCACATCTTCAGACGAGGAGACGAGTTTGATTGTTCCGGAAAATCTGATCGAAAAACAAAACCACAACGAGTTGCTAGGTGGAGAGCTGGCTGGCGACCTCGGGCGGGAGGGACCAGTCGGCGGCGGCCAGGGCCTCAGTCCACTGGGCCTCGGTGCGGGGACCGACCAGGGCGCTAGAGACCGCCGGGTGGGCGAGGCACCAGCGCAGGCTGACTTGCCCGGGCGTCTTGCCGAGCTCCATGGCAGTCTCGGTGACGCGGTTAGCGGCGACCTGCGCCGTCGCCGTGAGCCGGGCAGCTTGCCACTGCGGGTTCTGGTAGCCCCGGGCGCCCTCAGGCACGTCGGTGAGGTACTTACCAGTCAGGATGCCACCCGCTAGGGGCGAGTAGGCCAGGACACCGACGCCTTGGTCCAGGCAGAGCGGGAAGAGCTCCTGCTCCGCGTCCCGGTAGACCAGGTTGTAGCGCGGCTGAACCGAGTCAAAGCGGGCTAGCAGGCGCTTGTCACTGATCCAGAGGGCCTTGCAGAGTTGCCAGGCGGCGAAGTTGGAGCAGCCAAGATAGCGGATCTTCCCGGCGTGGACCAGGTCGGTCAGGGCGCCCAGGGTCTCAGCAAGCGGCGTCTCCGGGTCGAAGCGGTGGACCTGGTAGAGGTCGATCCAGTCCGTTCGGAGCCGCGTGAGGCTCGCTTCGACCGCTTGGTATAGGTAGCGACGACTCAGGCCGGCGCCCAGCGGGGTGGGGCGACCGCCCTTCGTCGCCAGGATCACCTGGTGGCGGCGCCCCTGCAGCGCCTCGCCGACGATCCGCTCCGACTCGCCGCCGGCGTAGATATCCGCTACGTCGATCAGGTTGACGCCTGCAGCGATCCCGGCGTCGATGATCCGGGTGGCCTCCGCTGCTCCGGTCTTCTCGCCAAACATCATCGTTCCGAGGCCGATCGCTGAGACCTGCAGTCCGGTCCGGCCAAGCCGACGCATCTCCATGTGAGCTCACACTCCCCTTTACGTTAGCCTACAAAAAGGCACCGTTCCCTCGCAAGGGAACGGTGCACTTCTATTATGATGGCGGATTAGCGGCGGAAGGGCGTGCCGACCGACTTCTCCTCGCGGGGCTTGGCCTCGTTGACGGTTAGGGCACGGCCACCCCACTCAGCGCCGTTCAGGGCGTCGATGACGGCCTGGGCGGACTCCTCCGGCACCTCGACGAAACCAAAGCCGCGCGAACGGCCGGTCTCACGATCGGTAGCGATGCGGGCCGAGACGACCTCGCAGTACTGGGTCACCGCATTGGTGAGGTCCTCGTTGGTGACGGCCCACGGCAGGTTGCCAAAGTACAGGGTCTTCGCCATGACTCTCGATCTCCTGTCTCACATGGATTGCTCTCGCCAGCCTGATGCACGGAACTTAGGAGCCAAAGACGTTACCAGTGCAGCCTGCGATGCGATATTTAGTTTATCAGTCTCCATCAGATCGTGCAAGATATTCCAACTAAAGTGGTGTATTATAGCTCATATTCAAGGCATTTGGATATCGGTCAAACGCAGGGGATGGAAGAAGAATGGTATGCTAGGACATAGGTGGATCGGAGGGGATCGAATGAAGCGTTGGACCCATTTCCTCCTAATCGCAGGGCTGCTGCTGGCGGGTTGTAGCCGCCCGAAGCCGGCACCGCTTCCAGAACCCCACCCCCAACCTGAGCCATCGACCCCGCCGGTGGTCTATGACGTGGTGATTCGAGGTGGCACGCTGCTGGACGGCTCCGGGGCGCCGGGCGCCGTGGGCGACGTCGCGATCCAGGGGGACCGAATCGTCGCTGTGGGGAAGCTTGGGCCGTACGAAGCGGGTCGCACGATCGATGCAACCGGGCTGGCGGTGGCACCGGGTTTTATCAACCCCCACTCTCACACCCACGACTTTATCAACCCGTTTGAGGAGTATGATGCGACCGCCTCGCTTATGCAGGGGATTACAACAGAGGTGGGCGGCGTAGATGGTCGTTCGCCGGTCCCCTTAGGGCCGTGGCTGGACGGGCTGGCGGCGAAGGGGACGGGCGTCAACTTTGCGACCTTCATTGGCCAGGGCTCTGTCCGGGGTGAGGTGATGGGCTCGGCCCGGGGGGATGCGACCCCGGCGGAGCTAGAGCGGATGCGGGCGCTCGTCAAGGACGGGATGGCGGCGGGGGCCTTTGGGCTTTCGACGGGGCTGGAGTATCAACCGGGCTCCTTCGCTAAGACGGCGGAGATCATCGAGCTGGCGAAGGTGGTCAAGCCCTACGGCGGACTCTACTCGACGCATATGCGGAGCGAGGGCGCCGCCATCGAGGTGGCGCTAGATGAGGCGCTGCAGGTCGGGCGTGAGGCGGGGATTCCGGTCAACATCTCCCACTTCAAGATCGTCCGGCCAGAGAACTGGGGCAAGCTTGATAGCCTAGTCAAGAAGGTAGAGGAGGCGCATGCGAAGGGGGAGCGGGTCATCGCAGACGTCTACCCCTACCTGGCGCCGGACTACGGGGTAAATCGGCCCTACACGGAGTGGGCGGGGGTGCTGCCGCCGGAGGCGGTCCTCTTCGTCAAGGCGAAGGATTCGGCGCTGGTGGGTCAGACCCTGGCGGCGGCGGCCAAGGCGAAGGGCGTGACGTCGGCGGCGCTGCAGGCCGAGGTGCTGGCTGGCGATCCGGGCGCCCGGATCGTGGCGCTCGTCTCCTCGGAGGCGGCGCTGAAGCGGTTCTTGGCGGCACCTTGGTCGGTTATCTCGACCGATGGTGAGGCACAGCCGGACCTGGGTGATCAAGATAAGGCGCTCTTGACGTATCACTTCCATCGGCGATCCTATGGCGCTTATGCTCAACTATTTGGAAACTATGTACGAGAGCAGGATTGGCTGACGCTGGAGCAGGCGGTCCGGAAGGCGACAGGGGCGGTTGCGGTCAGTCTCGGTCTAAAGGAGCGGGGCTACCTGAAGGTGGGCTACTTCGCTGATGTGGTCATCTTCGATCCAAAGGCGATCGAGGACAAGACGACCTGGTTGGCACCGCAGGTTTACCCGGCTGGTATCGCCTACGTGCTGGTCAACGGCAAGCTGGCGGTGGCGGATGGGAAGCGGATGCAGGGGCGCCCCGGTGTCGTGCTTCGTAAGGAAGGCTAAGCGATGGCATACGGGCTGCTGAAGACCGAGCCGGAGGAGTTCTGTTGGGGGATGCTGGTACCGGAAGAGCTTTGGGCCCGGATTCTGAGGATGGGAGAGACGAACTGATGAAGTTGACCAACCAGGTTGTCGTGGTGACGGGGGCTTCCCGCGGGATCGGTCCCGTCATTGCGAAGGCGCTAGCCGCAGAGGGAGCGAAGGTCGTCCTAGCGGCCCGTAATGGGGGCGAACTGGCCCAGGTGGCCTCTGAGATTGAGGCGGCTGGTGGGACGGCCCTGGTGGCCGTTACGGACGTCTCGGATGAGTACCAGGTCGCCCGGCTCTACGAGAAGGCGAAGGCGGCCTACGGTCGGGTTGACATCCTGGTCAACAATGCGGGCGTGGGCGTCTTCGGCCCCTTCCACGAGTCGACGACCGAGCAGTTCGACTGGGTGATGGAGATTACGCTCAAGGGCGCCTACCTCTGCGCCCGTGAGGTGGTCAAGCTGATGCTCGAGCAGGGCGAGGGCTTGATCATCAACATCGGCTCTGATCTGTCGTACAAGACGAGCGCGAACTGCTCGGTCTACGGGGCGGCGAAGTACGCGGTGGGCGCCCTGACCCAGACGATCAACAAGGAGTACCGCGCCAAGGGAATCCGGTGCACGGGCATCTATCCCGGCATGATCGATACCTATTTTGCAGGGAGCGAGATGGGCGCCGAGTTCAAGGCGGACTGGCTGAAGGCCGACGACTTGGCGGAGGCGGTTCGCTACGTGGCGGTCCAGCCCAAGCACGTTCGGATCGATGAGATTCGGATGCACCCGATGGTTCAGGACGACTTCTAGTCCGTTCGGCTCGCACGCCTAATGGGGGTCGTGTGCCATGCAGGTCAGCATGAATGCGGTGATCGAGCGATTGGGGCGCCCGGGTCCGGCGGCGGCCCTCCTGGTAGGGGCGGGCATGTCCGCCGACGCAGGCGTCCCAATGGCCACGCGTGATCACCCGGAGATCAAGTCTGTAGTGACCCTGGTAGCTGAGCATCTCTTCCTGCGGCGAAACCTGCGCCTTCCGACCCATCGGGATGAGCTGGATAGGTGGCTAGCGCAGGCTGGGCTCCTGCAGGAGCCGACTACGTTGTACTCGGATGCGTTGGAACTGATCGCACCGGATAATGAGGGGCGACAGCGCTACCTGGAGCAGTTCTTCTCTGGACGGCGCCCGACCGCTTCGCATGAGGCGATCACTAAATTCGTTGCGGCGGGGCTCTTCCGGCAGACCTTTACGACGAACTTCGACCCCTTACTGGAGCGTGCGCTCCTCTTC
>DATGYC010000066.1:0-1892 GCA_035298385.1 Symbiobacteriaceae bacterium
AAGCGGCTCGGCGTGGCCGGGATCGGCTCGATCGGGCAGGGCGTGGCCAGGCGGGCCGCTGCGCTGGGGCTGCACGTGGTGGGCTTGGGGCGGCGTGGGCGGGCTGACGGCTCGCTCTTCAAGGCCACCTACACCCCTGACCGACTCCTGGAGTTCTGCCGGGGCCTCGACTTCTTGGCGATCACCCTGCCGTTGACCCCCGAGACGGAGGGACTCTTCGGGGCGGAGGCGCTGGCGGCGCTGAACCCGGGCGCCCTTGTCCTCAACGCCGGCCGTGGCCGTGTCGTCCAGGAGGAGGCGCTACTCGGCGCCCTGCGTGGGGGCCACCTCGGCGGGGCGGTCCTCGATGTCTTTGCCACGGAGCCCCTCCCGCCTACGCATCCGCTCTGGCGAGAGCCTGGCGTGACCATCACGCCGCACATCGCCGGACCGAGCGTTCCGGTGGAGGTGGCGGACTACTTCATGCAGAACTACGCCCGCTTTACGGGCGGGGCGCCCCTGACCGGCGAGATCGATCGGACAAGAGGTTATTAGGTGAACCGGGAGGCCACCACTGTGTTTGGACTCACGCTCGAAGCCCTACGAGTCGCCCATGCCACCGAGATCATTGCCTTTGAGCAGGAGAACCGCACCTTCTTCGCCCAGTTCGTCCCCGACCGCGGGGATGCGTACTTCATCCCCGCCAACATGGAGCGCTTCCTCGCCGAGATCGAGGCGGAGCAGGCTCGGGGGGAGTGCTTCCTCTATCTGGTCCGCTCCTCTTCAGGGGAGCTGGTCGGTCGCGTCAACCTGGTCGAGGTGCAGGGGACGACGGCCAGCCTCGGCTACCGAATTGGCGCCAAGCACGGTGGGCAGGGCTACGCCACGGAGGCGGTTCGGCTCGCCCTGACGGCGGCGGCTAGCCGGGGCATCACGCGCGTGACAGCGATGACCACCAGCGGCAACGTTGGCTCGCAGATCGTTCTGCGACGCAATGGGTTTGCTGAGACGGATGGGAGCCCGAAGCACCTGGACGTGAATGGAACGCAGCAGAAGGCGATCCATTTCGAGCGCAGGCTGGGATAGGCCATCTACTTCAAAACGAGAGCGGCCCACCGACCTGCGTCTGGTGGACCGTTCTCGCTACGCCTGTACAGTCACAAGCCCGGCTCCGCCTCTTGACGGCAACCTATTCGCCTGAGCAGCTCTCATCCCAGGACCCAGACCCTGACCCTGACCCTGACCCTGACCCTGACCCACTCAGGTCTTCTTCATCGATCCACCTGTCGTGACGCTCCGCGCGGTCCCGGTGGTCGCAAGGCAGGCATGGTTCGATCGCCAGCTCTTCACATCGGCACGCCCCCTCATGCACCGTGCGAAGAGGTGCGCTGCTTGCCGCCGGTTCGAACTCCAGACAGCCGCACCGCACAATCTCCAGGCGCCGCATCATCTCGTTATCCTCGTGCTCAAGGATGTGGCAGTGCCAGACATAGGGGCCAGCGAAGTCGCCGAAGCGGGCGATGATCCTGGTCACCTGGCCAGGGTTGGCCCGTACCGTATCCTTGAACCCCCGCTCGTAATCGGCCGGCGGCTCAGGCGGTCCGGTGAAGATCAACTCGCCCGTCGTCACGAAGCGATCCACGTCGTAGGGCTGACGGTCAAGGATCTGGAAGCGGACCAGGTGCAGGTGGATCGGGTGGGTGTCCTCCGTCGTGTTGATCAGCCGCCAGATCTCGATCGAGTTTAGGAGCGGAGACTCGGTCGTGGAGTCGCCCCACGTGTAGGGCTGGGGGCGCCCCGTCAGGTTCCGGGTGCCGAGGAGCAGGACCAGGCGGCCTGCTTCCATCCGCTCGTTCAGCGTCAAGTCACGGGTCCTGACCGCCTGCTCGGGGTCGAGGTCCTTCACCCTGACC
>DATGYC010000067.1:0-4650 GCA_035298385.1 Symbiobacteriaceae bacterium
ATGCGAAGCGCTCGATACACACGGAAGCCCCGCCACCTACAATTCAGTGGCGGGGCTTCCTGTGGATTCGATCTAACCAAGCACAGCCTTCTGCAACTGACCGGCCAGCCCACGCTCCAGCTCCACCTTGAGGTAGGTCCCCTCCTCACGGTGCTCCTCCGCGATGATCCGCCCCCGCTCATGCGCCCAGGCGACCCAGCCGCCCTTCGCATAGGGCACGACCAGCTCCAGCACCTCCCGCCGGTTGGCGAGCATCGACTGCACCCGGGCCTGCAGCTCCGTCAGCCCCTCCCCCGTCAGCGCCGAGATGCAGACCGCGTCCGGCCGACGAGCGATCGCCTCCCGCTCCAGCGGATCGAGCAGTTCGGCCTTATTGAAGACCAGCAGGGAGGGCACATCGTTCGCCTTCAGCTCCAGCAGGACCTGATCGACCGTCGCCATCTGCTCCGCCCGCTTTGGGTGTGCCGAGTCGATCACGTGCAGGAGCAGGTCCGCCTCCTTCACCTCTGAGAGCGTCGAGCGGAAAGCGGCGACAAGGAAGGTCGGCAGGTTGTGGATGAAGCCGACGGTATCGACGAGCAGGTAGGGCTCCGCATCGGCTGGCTCGACCCGGCGGGTGGTGGCGTCGAGCGTGGCAAAGAGCCGGTCCTCCGCCAGGACGTCCGAGCCCGAGAGCGTCCGGTGCAGCGTCGACTTGCCGGCGTTGGTGTAGCCCGTCAAGGCGACAACCGGGGCCGGCGACTTCGAGCGATCACGCCGGAGGCGCTCCCGATGGGCCTGGATCTCAGCCAGGTCCTGCTTCAGGGCGGCCACCCGATCACGGATGCGCCGACGGTCCACCTCCAGCTTCGTCTCGCCGGGACCACGGGTACCGATGCCACCGCCAAGGCGGGAGAGTGAGGTGCCGGTGCCGGTCAGGCGGGGGAGCCGGTACTGGAGCTGAGCGAGCTCAACCTGGAGCTTCGCCTCCCGGCTGCGCGCCCGCTGGGCGAAGATATCCAGGATGACGGTCGTCCGGTCAAGGACGGGGCAGCCAAGCTCTGTCTCGAGGTTGCGCTGCTGGATCGGCGAGAGCTCGGCGTCGAAGATCACCATATCGAAGAGCTCGGCGCTGTAGAGGCGGGCGAGCTCTTCGGCCTTGCCGGAGCCGATGTAGGTGGCGGATTCGGGCCGTTGGCGCCCTTGGATCTCACGGCCGACGACGAGGCCGCCCGCGGTATCGACGAGGCGCTCTAGCTCGTCGAGCGATTCGCCGGCCTTCCAGCCCTGGGACTTCTGGTCGGGTAGCTCAAGGGCGACTAGGAACGCCCTCTCTTGGGAGTCGCGAACCTCCTCGTGCATGGGAGACCTCCTATAAGCGGAAGAGTTGCTGTACGGTCTGCCAGATCAGCTCGGGCACCACGCCGAAGGAGTAGGCCTCCTCGACTCGCTCGTGGTGCGTGTGGGCGCCCTCGCCCCACGGTCCGATGTTGATGACCGGCAGGTTCAGTCTGGCGTGGGCCGCGTGATCGATCTGGTAGAGCGTCCCCCAGGCGGGGGAGTTGGCCTGCAGCACGGCCAGCGCTGATGGGCTGTCGGGGCACCCCAGAAAGGAGATGTCGGATATATAAGGAAAGAACCGCCGAGTCTGAATGCGGTAGTCAGAGCTAAACTCGGCTGCCGCTACCGATGCCGCCTGCACGAGGGGCGCCTCCACCGACAGGGCAAGGGGTGGATAGTAGACGCCAGCGAAGCCGACGACGGCAGCGGGCGCCGTCAGCCCTGCCAGGGCCCAGAGCCGCTCGGTCAGAGCAAGGGCGAAGCGGCGCATCTCTCGCTCCTCCTGCGCCAGCCGTGCCGCCTCGTGGCGGACGGTCGACTCACCCACCCGGGCGGCCAGTTCGGCGAAGGTGAGGACCTGGACCGACCAACCGGGCAGCGGCGCCTGCTCAAGGCCGAGAGCGCTCCAGGCCTGGGCTCGCTCTGCCTGCAGCGCCAGGACGCTAGCGAAGGCCGCTTCGACCTCGGCCCGAAAGCGGTTCAACACCGCTTCGGCGCTCTGGGTAAAGGTGAACCAGGTGAAGTAGGCCCAGGCGGAGAGGGCGATCTGGACGTTGTAGGCCTCCTTTGTATCGGTCACCTTCAGCGCCACGGGTGGCGGGGTCACTTCCGACGAACAGACCTCGCAGAAGGCCGGGTTGAGCGAGACGCGCCGGACCACCTCAGCGATGAGCAGGTTCGGATCGAAGCCCCGCCAGGGCTCCCCGGCGTGCGTCTCCTGCCCGACGACCCAGACGGTCGGCATCAGCTTGCCGATCGTCCCGCCATAGATGTATCGATCGGTGTCGCCGGGGAAGCGTGGGGCGGTGTAGTCGGTGTTGATCGCCCCGATCAGGTCAAGGGACCACTCGGTGGCTAGCGCCGGCAGCGCCGCCAGCACGGAGAGGATCCCCTGGCTGGTATCCTCCTCATCAGGGGTGGCCAGGAAGAGCAGGGCGCCGTGCTGCCCGTCTGCCTCAGCGGCGAAGCGCTCGAGGATGGCGAGGTTGGCGGCGACGCCGGACTTCATATCGACGGAGCCACGCCCCTCCATGAATCCTGCGGGGGCGCCCGGCCGGGCCGCAAGCGCGTCGGGATCACAGGCGATGTTGGCCAGCGGGCCGTAATCAGCGAACGGGACGGTATCAATGTGCCCCATCAGGATCAAGGTTCGCGCCTGTGCTTCGGCCTGGGCGCCCCGCACGAGGGCGACGACGGAGTTGCGTCCCTCACCGGTGCTCAGGAGGCGCAGGTGCTCGGGATGGGCCTGGAAGTAGGGCAGGGCGGCCACGAGCCCCTCTATGTACGAGGCGATATAGACCTCGCCCTCGGTCCCGGTGACGGAGGGAATGCGGACCAGATCGCGGGTCAAACTGCGCACGCGGGGCGCCCAAGCAGAGCCATGTGGCATTCAGCGTGCTCCTCTCAAATCTTTTCCGGACGTTTCGCTCACCCAACAAGAATATCCTGCACCCGCTGGGCATAGATATCACACCAGGGGGTGTCTATCTTGAGGGGGGTTCGCGGTTTTAGTTGGGTTCTGGCGTTGCTGCTGGTCCTGGCGCCCTTCCCAATCAGCGCGCCGCCACTGGAGGCGGACGTGGTCGTCTGGGGCGGCACGCCGGAGGGCGTGACGGCAGCGATTGCGGCTGCCCGTGAGGGCGCCCACGTGATTCTGGCCGTCGATGGGGAACACCTGGGGGGTGTGCTCGTCGAGTCGGAACTGAACACCTTGGACCAGTCGGTCGATGCGACGGGGCGGATGCTCAACGAGGGGCTCTTCGCCGAATGGTTCAAGCAGGTTGAGGGGGACTCGTTCAACCCGGTGACGGCTGAGCGCGCCTTTCGCAAGCTGATCGCGGCTGAGATTGAGGCGGGGCTTCAGCGGCAGCAGATGGCCCGCCTGGGCGACACGGCGCCCGCGCGACCCTTCAGCAACCAGGCCCGCGCAGCCGGCGGATCGCTCCAGGTGCTCTATGATGTCGACCTGGGCGAGCCCGTCGTCAAGGAGGGCCTCCTTGTCGCGGTGCCGATCCGGCGCGGTCTGTGGGGCGCCCGCTTGCTCGCCCGCCGCTGGATCGACGCCTCGGAGGATGCTGATCTGGCCGCTGCCGCGGGGGTGCCCTTCACCGTGGGCTGGGAGTCACTGGGGGCCGGCCGGACCGGGCAGGCCGCAGGCCTCGTCTTCCGCCTGAGCGGCGTCGACTGGCGAACCGCCCGCGCCCACGCCCTGGCGGATGAGAACCCCGCCACGGGAGCGACCACGCACTCCATCTGGGGCTATCCAGAGGCCGCCCAGTATAAGCCGATCAACCAGAACCTCCGCCTGCGGGCCCTGAACGTCGGGCTGGTAGACGGGGACCAGGTCTTGATCAACGGCCTGCTGGTCTTCGGCGTCGACCCGCTCGAGAGGTCCAGCCGGATGCGGGGCATGCTGGCCGCGCAGGCGGAGTTGCCACGGATCGTCTCCTTCCTGCGGGAGGTCTGCCCCGGCTTTGAGTCGGCCACCCTCGCCGGCACGGCAGACTCCCTCTACATCCGGGAGAGCCGCCACCTAGCGAACCCGCTCTATCAGTTGACGCTCGATGACGTCAACCAGAACCGCGCCCAGCCGGACCTCGTCGCCTGGGGCTCCTATCCGGTCGACGTTCAGCCTCGCTTCCCTGGGGAGCCCGTCCGCATCCTGGGCACGCCGACTGGTTTTGCCATTCCCCTGCGCGCCCTCCTCCCCGCCTCCATGCCCAACTTGGCCGTCGCCTCCCGCTCTGCCGGCTACACCCCAGAGGCACACGGCTCGGCCCGCACGGTGCCCGTCGGCATGGCCGCCGCACAGGGCGCCGGCGTCGCCGCCGCCATCTCCCTGCGGGCAGGTGTCTCCTTCCATGCGATCGCGCAAGACCCGTCCTTGGTGGCCGAACTGCACCGGCGTCTGGGCGCCCAAGGCGTGCGCCTGCATTCGCCACGGGGAAGGATGTAACGAATCCGAATGATCGCCGAGTCTTGCGCCGGATAGTTCGGCATGCTACGATACACTCAACAACTTGATAGGTCGCTCGTATAAGCCTGGGAATTGGCCCGGGTGTCTCTACCAAGGCGCCGTAACGCCTTGTCTACGAGTGAGGGATCGATAGC
>DATGYC010000068.1:0-34471 GCA_035298385.1 Symbiobacteriaceae bacterium
CATCGGCAGAAGCGCAGCGTGCAGGCCATCCAGTGCCCAGGCCTGCGGGGTCAGATGGCCCAGCATCCGCATGGGCGCCCCCAGCAGATCCAGTGGCCAGTAGACACCGCCCAGCATGGAGCTAATGATTGCGAAGGAGAGCCCGAAGAGCCGCTGCTGGTCTGCCGTACGGACAAAACTGGCCAAGCAGAGGCCGATTCCCGTGGCGCACAAGACACTTGCTAGACCCACGGCAGTAAGGGGGAGAATTGGACCCCAGTCGACATGGAAGAGGAGGGCAGAGACGGAGACCAGCACGCCAAACTGAAGGGCACCAATGAGCCAGTAGCTAAGCAGATAGCCCCACAGGACGCTCCCGCTAGCTACAGGGGTGGTCATGATGCGTCCCCAGATTCCGGCCTGGCGCTCCTGCAGGATACCGCCATTCAGCATGAGGACGGTCATCAGCACAAACATGACGGTGAAGCCCATCGCACGATCGCGCAGTTGCGCGGGGGCGTACGAAGGCTCATTCGTCTGGATCAATCCGATTTGGCGGTCCTGTCTTGCCTGAATGACTTGCGCATAGGACAGAGCCAGTTCAGCGGGGGTACTTCCGTTCCTGGAGAGCCGCATGGCTGTGCGGTAATCTGCCGCGACGTTCGCTGCGGTTTGGGTCAGGACGGGTAGAGTGGCAGCCTGAGCACCGCTATCTGGGGCAGTCAGGACCTGAATCTCCGGCTGAGTCTGTGTGTTGAGGTGCTCCGCGAACCCACTGGGGATGACCAGACCGACGACGATCTTATGGTTCGCCAACAACTCCTTGACGTCACCTTTGTACAAGGTGATGGCGGGCTCGGTCTGGAGTGCGGTAACCAGGGCGTGGGAGGCGAAGCTGTTATCTTCATCCACCACTGTAATGGGCACGGGCTTTGCGCTGCTCTGCGCGTTGCCGAAGAAGGCGAAGGCGGCAACCAGGAGGAGGGGCATGGCACACATCAGGACCAGCATCCCTCGCTGCTTGAGGATCAACCTGGTCTGGAGCACAGCGATCGCGATCACCTGCTGCACGGCGTTCGCCCTCCTCTCAGCTAGTTACGTACCGACTACCCACGTACCCAGTCACCAGGGCGATGCTTAGGAGAACGGCCACGGGCGGCCAAAGATGAGCGGTGCCTAACCCGGCCATCTGATCCAAGAAGCCCTGCAGCGCCCAGTAGTTGGGCGTCAACTTTGCGACGAGCAGGAGGGCGCCCGGAAACTTGTAGATCGGGAAGAGGGCGCCGGAGAGCAAGCCGAGGAGGTTGCTCGCGGCACCGCTGGCGATCTCCATCGCCTTCGGCTGCTTGAGTAGAACGGCGGCCGCGGTGCCAAGGCCGGCGGCGGCCAAGGAGTAGGCGGCGCCTAGGAGTAGGGCGTTGGGCCAGGGGCCCCAATCCACCCCGAAGAGTATCCGGGCGCCCACCATCAGAGCGATGAACTGCGTGATCGTCACAAGGGCGGAGCCAGCCAGATTCCCGGCAACGATCGTCCCGGTGCTGGTAGGGGTCGTGAGGGCGCGTAGAAGGGTACCGGTTGCTCGCTCGTCGAGCAACTTGGCGCCCCGTTGAAAGGCGGTCATGATTATGAACATGAGTGCCATGGCAACGGCGTAGTACTGGAAGCTACTGACGGACTTCTTACCGACGGGGACCACCGTCAGTTTAGGCGGGAGCCCGACCGAGGTCGGGGAAGTCTCAGCGGTGAGTTGGGCCGACAGCAACTGGGATTTGATCTGGTTGGTGAAGCCTTGAAGCACCTGAACCAGAATCTCGCCGCGGGTCAGGTCGGCCGGATTGCGGTAGAGTTGAAGCATCGCCGGTCGTCCGGCCAGGGCGTCGGCGGTGAAGGTGGGCGGTATCTGGATCAGTGCGGTGACCTTGCCGTCTTGCAGGTCCGTCTGGGCAGCCCGCAGATCTGTGACGGGTGTGACGACGAAGAGCGTCTTGACCGCATCGTTCGCTAGCACGTCTGTCACCAGGAGTTGGCCGAACGAACGCGAGCTGCTTGACGCAACGTCTTCGTTGAAGACCAGGACGGTACCGGGGCTGATCTGCCCCTGATCGATCAGCCCTCGAAGGGCCGTGCCGAGGATCGCGACCAGTAAGAGCGGCATGAGTAGGGAAAGGACCAGGACTTTGGGGTCACGCACCATCAGTAGCAGACCATTCAGTGCGATACCGGTGATCTTTCGCATATGGCTTCCTCCCCTAATCCCGGAGCGCTCGGCCCGTCAGGTGGAGGAAGACCGACTCCAAGGTGGGCTCTTCGGCCGTGGGGGACGCCGCTGATTCGGTGCTGGCGAGGCGGCGGATCTCGTCTAGGGCGCCCGCCGCCAGAAGGCGCCCATGGTCGATGATGGCCAGCCGCTGACAGAGGAACTCGACCTCTGCCATGTAGTGGCTGGTATAGAGCACGGTCATCGCCCGTTCCGTGTTTAAGCGCTGGACCGTCTCGAGGATATGGTTGCGGCTTTGCGGGTCAATCCCCACCGTGGGCTCATCCATGATCAGCAACTCCGGGTGATGCATGAGCGCTGCAGCAATATTGATCCGCCGTTTCATGCCGCCCGAAAAGGTGCTGATACGGTCTGACTGTCGGTCGGTCAGGCCCACAATCTCCAAGGCTTCGTCGATCCGGAGCTGGAGCGTTTTGCCGGCTAGTCCGTAGAGGAGGCCCCAGAACCGCAGATTCTCTCTGGCTGAGAGCGTTGGGTAGAGGGCGATCTCTTGGGGAACGACGCCCATCAATCGCTTCGCCGCCTGGGGCTCCTTCTGGACAATGAAGCCGCCCACGGAGACCTCTCCCGCGGTGGGACGGAGTAGCCCACAGATCATGGCGATACAGGTCGACTTGCCGGCACCATTTGGTCCCAGCAGACCGAAGCACTCTCCCTTTGCGATGTCAAAGCTGATGCCACTGACCGCCTCGTGTTCACCAAAGCGTTTGACCAACTCCCTGACCTGCAGCATGGGGCCCTCTCCTCTCCACGTTGAAACTCCAAACTTACATATAAGATTTTACTAAAGCGGTCTTGGGCTGACGTCCCCGAAATGGGGGATGCCGAGTCGGCGAGATACAGAAGGAGCCCGGCTACGTGCCGGGCTCCTTCTGTATTCAGGACAAGAGGTCGAGCGCCCGTCCCCTGCTCACGGCCTGGGTGCGGGAGATTGCGTTCAACTTCTGCATGATGTGTGTGACATGGGTCTTCACGGTCTCCTCACCGACAAAAAGCGACTCAGCGATCGTGCGATTGCTTGCCCCAGTCGCCAGGAGAGTAAGCACCTCCATCTCCCGATGGGTCAGAGGACCATTCGTTGCGGGTGAACTCGCCGCAGCGACCGGTGACGTTGGTGTCGGCTCTTGCATCAGGCTGGCTGTCTTTTCGGCCTCCACGGTCGCGCGAATCCGGCGCAAGACGTCCAGACTCATGCGGTAGAGGTCCTGAGCCCGTTGCTCGTTCCCCTGGGCCCTGTGAGCTTGGGCGAGCCGTCGATAGGTGATGCCGCGTGTCATCTCATCGTCGTGCAGGTCTAGGAGGTGGAGCGCCTCTTCGCAAGCGGTCTGTACGCGTGGTGCATCGTTCCGCTGGAGATGGCACAACGCGAGTGTGCAGTACACAAGGGCCTGTCCAACGGTATTGCCCATGTCACGGAACGATTGGAGGCAACTGTGCAGGGTGAGCATGGCATCGGCCACAAGCCCCGCTTCCGCTTGGATGACCGCCGTCGAGTAGCGGGCATTGGTCGCTTGGGCCGGATCGATCTTCGCGAGGACCTCTTGTGCCATGCGTGCATAGGAGAGGGCCTCGTCAAACTGCAGTCCTACCCGGAACGTGACGCTCAACCCAAGACAGGCACTGCCATACAGAAGGGGGTACTCGGTCGGCAACATGGCACGGATGGCTGCTAGGTACGCCTCCCGGCTCTCTGATAGTTGACCCCGGTTGGTGTAACAGGAGCCCAGATTGATCAGAGCGCTCACGTGATATTCAAGGAGGCTCTTCTTCTCTTCGCTCAGGCGGGCGGCGTTCGTGTAGCAGCGACGGGCATTCATATAGTCCGCCTGTACTTGGTAGCAGGTGCCCATCCGAAAGTAGACCTCAACGAGTGATGCCTTGTCATCCTGCGCCCGGCACTGATCCAGGAGTTGCTCGTAGAGATCGAGGGCCAAGTCATAGTGGCCGGAGTGGAGGTGGCAATAGGCCAGTAATTTCCGCAGCCGGATCTCAATCTCGGCGCGACCCATGCGTTCTCCCATGCGGAGCGCGGTCTGGGCGTGCTGAAGCGCCTCGCCCCAACGATGCTCATCGATATGCTGTTGGGTCGCCTTCGCCAGGAGCAGGACAGCTTCCAAGGTGTCATCTTTTGAATCGGTCATGAAGTATTCGGGGGGCCTGCCCAACCGCTTGGCCATGAACTCAAGGGTCGGCCGTGAAGGTTGGGCCTTGTTCTGTTCGACCAGGCTGATGAAGGAGCGGGTAAGCAGATCGCCGGCCAGTTGTTGCTGTGATAACCCCAGCTCCAGGCGACGTTCCCGGACGCGTTTGCCATCAACGAGCATCTGAAGCTCCCCTTGTAACAAAGTTTCTATAGTTGTACCAATTATGCACCGATATGACCGAAGATTCAACACTGATAAAGATGTCTCCACTAAACATGTAAAGTAAATGGAACGCCGTCAAAGGTTTGAATGATTTATATGTTTAGTCTGATACTGAGTACAGACGGACGAACACTCCGTTCTGAGGGGGTGAATCTTGATGCGGCAGAGATTGATTCGCACCCTGATCGCCGCCTTCGCGCTCTGCTTAGTCGTGGGAGCGGGGTTGGACGACTATCCTCTCCCGTGCGTTAGCTGTCCGACCATGTTCGAGTCGCAGTAGGTGGTACGGGCCGCTTGAACGGAGGGGGTGACCTTTGAACACCAGCGTGCTGGTCTCGACCCGGTTGTTTCCACTTCCGTTGTTGAATCAGGTGATCGACAAGCTGGCTGACCAGATCCGGTGTCAGGTGGTGCCGACGGGTGATCAAGTTGTACGGGTGGAACTGGAGCGCGGTTTGGGACTGGACGTTGTGGAACGAGGGGTGCTCCTGTTCAAGCGGGAGCTGACCAGCGCCGTCTTCCGGAGCTGGCGGGGCGCCCAGGCCCCCGTCCCCTTGCCCGTTCAAGGGTCCAGGCCGCGAACAGTGACGGTGTTGATGCCTGAGAAGGGCGTCTCCACCCAGGTCCGACGATCGGACGGCCGGGTGCAGATCATCTTGACGATCGAGCACGACCAGGTGGAGTGGAGCGACCTAGTGGGGGTCCTTTGTAGCCTGGAAGGGGTCGATGTCACGATGGATAGCCTTTGGCCAGCTGATCGATACGTGGTCTTGCTCGAATTGCACGCAGGGCGCCGGCCGGATCAGGTGTTGCAGCAGGTCTTCGCTGATCTGTTGGGGAGTTAGTCGGGGCTCACCCCGAAAACCATCTGCGGGATACCCGCACACGAACTAGGAGGGACCTTGTACATGGAAGAGATGCTCGTCCTGGAACAGGAAGTCAGACAGATGATCGTTACCCGCCTTGGTCTAGAGATCGATCCGGAGAGCGTGGACGTTGACTCCCCGATCTTCGCTTCGTTCGGCGAGGGCTTGAACCTGGACTCGATCGACGCCCTGGAACTGGTGGTGGCACTGAACGAGTCGTTCGGCGTCAAGGTGAGCGATGAGGATATGAGCATCTTCCGCAGCGTTCGTACGATCGCCGACTTCATCCGCGAGCAGCGGGGGGAGTAGTAGGCATGCGGGCCGACAGAGACCGCATCGTCGTGACAGGGCTTGGGGTGGTCGCCGGAAACGGGGTCGACCGCGAGGCTTTTTGCGAGGCCATCTACGAAGGGAAGACCGGTATCCGCCCTGTTACACGCTTCGACGTCTCCCAGTTCCGGACGCCCGTCGCCGGCCAGGTCGAGGTAGAGGTGCCGAAGGTGACGCCCCGGGACAATCAGTTTGGCGGCACCGTCTCCCTGGCGGTGCGGGCGCTAAATGAGGCGCTGGCCGATGCGGGTCTGACCGCGGAGCAGATCGCAACCCTGGGGCCGCGTGCCGGTCTGGCCTTCTCCACCTCCCATGGGGGGACGGCCTATGTAATGGAGCACATCAAGCAGGAGCTTGACCAGACCGAGCCAACGCCGGACTGGCTCTTTGAGCACAGCTACTTCACCAACCGGGTCGCCCTGGCCGCAGGCATTCAGGGCCCCTGCTCTACGACCTCTTCCGCTTGTGCGGCGGGGACGGCCTCGGTCGGGTTCGCCATCGACATGATCCGATCAGGTCGAGCCGACCTCATGGTTTGGGGCGGTTCAGATCCACTGATGGAGATCTCCTATGGCGGCTTCCACATCATGAAGGCCCTGAGCCCGACGGGTGTCCCCAAGCCCTTTGACAAGAACCGTGATGGGCTGATTATTGGTGAGGGCGCCGCCATGATGATCGTGGAGCGCCTGGACCAGGCCCTGGCCCGGGGCGCCCACATCTACGCGGAGATTGCCGGGTATGGGCTGAGTAATGATGCCTACCATGCCACCAGCCCAGATCCAGAGGGCGGGGGCGCCCTGCGTGCCATGGAGATGGCGCTGGCTGATGCAGGCCTACAGGTATCGGAGATCGATTACATCAACGCCCACGGCACCGCCACGCCGGCCAACGACACGATGGAGGCGAAGGCGATCCATCGGTTACTGGGCGATCGGGCAGGCCAGGTGGCCATCTCGTCGACCAAGTCGATGACCGGGCACTGTCTAGGGGCAGCGGGGAGCGTGGAGGCGGCTGTCTGCCTGCTCGCCATCGACCGGGGCTTCCTACCACCGACGGCGACCTTGGCGGAGCCAGAGGCAGGGGCTGAGGGATTGAATCTGATCAAGACCCAGGGGCGGCGGGCAACGGTGAAGGTTGCACTCTCGAACTCCTTTGCCTTTGCCGGCAACACGGCCTGCATTGCCTTCCGGCAATACCAGTAAAGACCAGGGGCGGCATCTTTGCCGCCCCTCTCCATCAATCCGCTGCAAACAGGGTCAAAGGTCGAAAGGGGCTGTTAGCGCATGACCGGGGCAACCGCAGCAACCGCTGAGTTTGAGGAGTACGTATCAGCAGCGCGCATGCGTGACATCAACTCAGGTCTCCGGTTCTTGGATATCTACTGCACGCGGGTCATCTGTCGCTTATTTGCAACGCTCGGGCTCTATCAAAAGCCCGGTGAGGCCTTGAGCGTGGAACAGGCGATCGCGGCAGGTGGGCTTCATGCACCAGCAACGGCGGTGCCGCTGGCCTTCATGTGCATGTGGCTGGCGTCGCGTGGCTTCTTGCAGAAGACGGAGTGCGATGGCGTGCTCTCCTATACGCCCGAGCGGGCCTTACCCGTCCCGGACCTGGACGAGTTGGACCGGCACCCGATCGCCCAGCGGTGCTGGGCAGCCTGCCGGTTGATCCGCCGCGTTGTCGACGTCTCACCGCCCATCTTCCGGGGTGAGGGGAGCGATCTGCAACTCTACGCACCGGAGACGATCTCTGACTGGGAGGGCTACTTTGCCCACCCGGCCATGCAGGTGCCAGCCCTCTTCAACGCGCTCTACATCTACCGGGAGTTACAGCGGTTCGACCGACCGGTACGGATCATGGAGCTTGGGGCGGGCTCAGCCGTGGCCTCCCGGATTCTCTATGAGTTCCTCCGTGCGAAGGGGGAGCTACACCGAGTTGAGGCGTTTCACATCACCGACTTGGCCGAACCCTTCGTGGACTCCTCACGGAAGGCGGTCGAGGCGGCCTTTGGGCCACGGCCGGAGTTTACCTTCTACAAGTTTGACATGAACGGAGAGCTCGCGGATCAAGGGCTGGAGCCAGGTACCATGGACATCATCTTCGGGATGAACTCCATGCACTACATGTCGGACTGGCGCACCCAGTTTCCGATCTTGCGTGACCTGCTGCGGCCGGGCGGCTTCCTGAGCATTGTGGGCGTGCTGCGCAAGCAGGTGGAGTTGCCCATTCATATTGAGCTGGCGGGGGCGCCCTTCGCTGCGTACTGGGACCTTGCCACCATCCCGGATATCCGGCCGGGCTTTGGCATCATGCCGCCGCAGGAGACAGCGATTGGGCTGGCCCGCTACGGCTTTGATGAGACCGAGATCTGGCCGAACCCAGAGATCTGGGCGAAGGAGATCCCGATGGACTTCTTTTATGGCGTCGTCGTTGGCAAGCGCGGCTAGGCCGCCGGGAAGGGCCCGTGGAGGGCGCGCAGTGATCACGGGTATTGGGGTTGTGGCTGCGAATGGGCTGGATGCGGAGTCCTTCTGCCACACGCTGCAGACGGGAAGATCGGGAATCGGACCGATCTCAGCCTTTGACGTCACCGGCTACCGGGCGGCGGTGGCAGGCCAGGTTGACCTGCCCGTAGGGGCCGAGGTTGACCGGACGATCCTGCTGGCTGAGGGAGCGCTGGATCAAGCGCTGGCGGATGCTGGCTGGACGGCGGCGGCGATCGCCTCTGTGGGAAGTCGGGCGGGGTTCGCCTTTGCCACCTCCCGCGGCGGCGCCTCCCGGGTGATGGCGCACGTCCAGGCTGAGTTGGCGGATCGGGAGCCGGATCCGGACTGGCTCTTTGACCTGCATGGGTGTGCCGCGCACCTGGCCGCCAAGGCTGGCGTTGCGGGGCCGTGCTTGACCAACGTCTCGGCCTGTGCGGCCGGTACGGGTGTGGGCGGTATCGCCCTGGACATGATCCGCTGGGGGCGAGCCGATCTGGTCGTCATGGGCGGTTCGGAGGCGTTGATCGAACTCTGCGTGGGTGGCTTCCATGCCATGAAGGCGCTGAGTCCGTCAGGCCGGATGAAGCCGTTCGACCAGCGGCGTGAGGGCCTGGTCCTTGGTGAGGGCGCCGCCTTCCTGGTGGTGGAGCGGCTGGAGCATGCGGTGGCCCGGGGCGCCCGCATCTACGCGGAGATCCTGGGCTACGGCATCAGCAACGACGCCTACCACGCCACCAGCCCGGATCCGGAGGGCGGCGGTGCGGTGCGCGCCATGCGAATGGCGCTCCAGGATGCGGGCGTCGAGCCGCAGGCGATCGACTACCTGAACGCCCACGGAACGTCGACCCTGGTCAACGACACGATGGAGCTACGGGCGATCGGCCAGGTCTTTGGTGAGCATGCGGCGCAGATGGCGATCTCCTCGACGAAGTCGATCACCGGGCACTGCCTGGGTGCATCGGGCAGCCTGGAGATGGTCGTCTCCGTGCTGGCGCTCACCCGCTCCTTCTGTCCACCAACCGCAGGGCTGGTGGAGCCGGAGCAGGGTCATGGCCACATCAACCTGGTCATGAATCAAGCCGCACAGGCCGAACTTGGGGTGGTCATGTCCAACTCGTTCGCCTTTGGCGGCAACGTGGCCAGCATCATTCTGAAGCGCTATGAGGGCGAGGGGGTAGGGACGTGCAACACGACTGCGATGTGATTGTGATCGGTGCTGGCATTGGCGGCCTGACTGCCGCCGCAGCCCTAGGGCAGAAGGGGTACAAGGTGATGGTCCTTGAGGCGGGGCACCGGGCCGGCGGCTACTGCCAGTCCTTTACCCGCAAGGATTACCGGTTCATCACCTCTGTCCACAAGCTGGGCGGTGACATTCTGAAGGAGACCCTGGATGCGATGCTGAGCCAGTTGGGGGCAGAACCGCTCTCCTGGCACTGTTTCGACCAGTTCCTGCAGATTGGGTCGTCGTTCCGGGTGAAGAACGGCGCCCGCAACAAGGTGGAGATCCTGGCCGACTACTTCCCCCATGAGGCGGAGAACATTGCCCGCTTTATGCGCGACGTGGATATCGTGGCGAACGAGCTGATCTACGCGATGCGGATGCAGGCGGAGCCAAGCCGCCTGGAGTGGACCAAGATCCGGAACCTGATCCGCTTCAACCAGATCACCTTTGGCCAGTTGCTGGACGGCTACTTCCAGGACCCCCAGTTGAAAGCGGCGGTCTACGCCTGGGGCGTTGGCGACGGGGCGCCCTACCACGCCGCCGTGCGCGGTGTGATCTGGCTGAAGATCAACGAAGGACCGGCCTACCTCCCGATCGGCGGCATGGATACCGTCGTTGACAGCCTGATCGACCGGGTGCAGAAGAGCGGCGGCGTTGTCCAGATGCGCTCGCCGGTCACCAAGATCCTGGTAGAGGACGGCCGAACGGTCGGGGTTCAGGTGAACGATCAGACCTACCTAAGCCGCTATGTCGTGACGAATGCCGACCTCCGCCGGACCTACCGCGACCTGGTCGGTCCCGAACATACCCCGCCCCGCATCATGGAGAAGCTGCTGAACCGCTGGACCCCGACCTGCTCCTGCCTCTCGGTCTGGCTAGGGCTGGACTGTGAGCTTGATGAGCTGGGCATGCAGGGTGAGAACGTCACCTACTACCGCACCTACGACCGGTTGATCGAGATGGCCAGTGACCTGGTGCGCGACGGTGGGGTTCTACCTGCTGATGCCGGCTGCGGCATCAACACGGCGTCTACCCTGGATCCGACCATGACGCCGGCCGGGCGCTCCCAAGTGATCCTGGGCATCCCGGTGGCGAGCCAGTTCGAGAACGGCTGGGGTGTTGATGAATCCGGCCTGCGCGGGCAGGCCTACCGGGAGACGAAGCTGCGTCTCGGGCAACGTCTGATCGATACGGCAGAACTGGTGATGCCGAACCTGCGGGATCACATTCAGGTGATGGAGGTGGGGACACCGCTCACCTATGAGCGCTACGGGCGCCACCAGGGCGGGGCCTATCTGGGCTTCGCACTGACTCCCCAAAGCCTGATGGACAAGGATCACCCGACCAGCGTGGGCTATGTAAAGGGACTCTTCCACTGCAGCAAGAGCATGGGCGGCGGCGCCTGTGCGACCATGCAGGAGGCGTTTACGGCCACGGACCAGATCCTCCGGGCTGACGGTCGCGACGACCTGTGGCAGTTTGAGCAGCGGTTTGCGACCCCACTCTTTGAAAAGCATCAGGCTGTGCACGCCTAGCGTGACGAACGGCATCGGGGAGGGAATCAACGTGTTGGCAGCCATTGCGCTGCGGAACGTGACCCGGCGGAAGAGTCGAAGCCTGCTCCTGGCGCTGACTGTGGGAGTCGGGGTTCTGATGATGTTGGCCGCGATCGGCTACAACCGTGGCGTCGCCGGTCAGATGACAGAGATGGTCGTCCAGAGCTTTACGGGAGACCTGCTCCTGTTGCCGACGGACCGAGTGGCCTACGACGTCTTCAAGCCAGGCAAGCCGACCAGCCCCGTGATCCAGTCGACGGGCGCCCTGCAGGCCAAACTGGCCGAGGATCAAAACGTGCTGGCGGTCTCGCCGCATAACCGTCTTGGCGGACTGCTGCAGGCCGCCTCCCTGGATCAGGGAGCGATCCTGGTCGGCATGGTCCCCTCGGTTGAGGCCACGTTCAACAAGCAGATGGCCATCCGGCAAGGTGAGGCACTGAGCGACCAGGATCCCACGGGCATTTTGGTCTCAGAGAAGACGGCGACGGAACTGAGCCTGCAGGTCGGTAGTGCGGTGACTTGGGTCTCCAGCGACCGCACCGGGCATGCCCAGGAGAGACGGCTTACCGTGCGTGGCATCTACCGGGCGAATCCATATGCCGGTAGTACCATCTACGGCACCCTCGCCCTGACGCAGGAGCTGCTGGGGTTGACGGGTGACCAGGCGCAAGAGGTACTCGTGCTCCTCCGGAGTCGGGGCGCCCTGGCCGAGACACAAGCACGGCTAGAGGCTGTGGTCGCGGCTGCGGCGCCGACGGTTGCGGTCTACCCCTGGCAGGCGAAGGCGGGCTTCTTTACGGGGCTGGTCTTAGGCAACGCCGTCTCGCTAGGGGGGATGGTCGGCATCCTCTTCGTTGCGATCCTGATCGGTCTGGTCAACGCCGTGGTGATGATCATCAAGGAACGGACGGGTGAGATTGGCGCCCTGATGGCGATGGGCACATCGGCGCGACGCATTCTGGGCCTGTTGGTGATCGAGCAGTTCTGCTTGACGGAGGCCGCGGTCCTGGTCGCATCAGCGGTCGGGTTCGGCCTGATCACCTGGCTGGGTCAGATCGGCATTCCGGCGTCGAATGCGGCGCTGCAGTTCGCCTTTGGCGGTGAGCGGCTGCGACTGATTCTCCACCCGGCCTATCTGCTGCTGGCCTTCCTCATCGTAGGGGGTGTCTCCGTGCTGGCTACCCTGCTGGCGGGTCTCTCCATCTTGCGGCTGAAGCCCGTTGAGGCCCTGCGTGAACTTACCTAAGGAACGAGGGGAACAGCGATGAGAACGCTGCTGCAAATGGCGTTTCGCAACGTCTTTCGCCAAAGGCGACGCTCCCTGCTCCTTGGGCTAAGCGTTGCCTTCGGCGTCGTGGTCCTGCTGCTGGGTCTCGCCTTTGTGGAGGCCTTCCAGCAACAGCTCTTCCAGAACCTTTTGGTCCAGCAAGCGGGGAACTTCGTGCTACACAACCGGGCGCATGTGGTCGATCTCTCGCCCTTGGTCCGGCCGAACAACGACTTTTCGAAGGCCCTAACCGCCGATGAATTTGGATCCGAGCTTACGGCGATCCCAGGCATTCGTGAGGTGCGGGAGCAGATTCAGTTCACGGGATCGCTCGTCCACGCGGACGGCACGACTCAAGTGAATGCGATCGGGATGGCCAGCCTGCAGGGCGAACCGCTCGCGGAGCTGATTGGCGCCACGCGCACGAGCGGGAGCGGGCAGGGACTCTTTCTGCCCCAGTCGATGAGTGAGGAGACGGGCGTCAAGCCTGGCGATCAGGTGACGCTCTACACCCGGGCGGCTAACGGTCAGATGGCGCAGCTCTCCCTGACGGTTCAAGGGCTCTTTGAGGCCCGGGCGCCCTGGCTGACCAACCGGGTCTATCTGCCGCTTGGCCAGGCACAGCAGGTGCTGGGGCTGGGAGACCAGAGCATGGAGTGGTTGGTCTACCTGGCGCCCGGGGCGAAGCCAGATCAGGTCCAGGCAGCGCTGGGCGCCCTCACCGCGAAGGATCCCGCTCTGCAGGTCTCCACCGTCAACGAGATCGGCGGGTTCTACGCCGGGGCGATCTTGGGGTTCAAGGCGCTCATGATCGTCAACGTCGGCATCCTGTTCATCGTCGTCGCCATGGGCCTCACCAACATGATGCTGATGGCCACCCTTGAGCGAACGCAGGAGATCGGTACGCTCCTGGCCGTTGGAACGCCACGCTGGCGGGTCGCTCTGCTGGTGGTCCTAGAGGCGATGCTGCTGGGGCTGATGGCGATCGGGGCCGGGGGCCTAATCGCCTACGGTGGTGGCGCGTGGTTCGCCGTGCACGGCATCGATCTGCATGTCGATGCACTCAGCTACACCGTTGGTGGCACCAAGATCTTCCTGGCCTTTACGGGCAGTCACTTTGGGGTCGCGCTGGCGGTCGTCCTTGGGACGATCGTCTTGGCAACGCTCTATCCGGCTGTGAAGGCTTCGTCATGGTCGCCCATCCGGGCGCTCCGTGGATTGGTATGAGGTGAGAGAGATGAGCGAATGGTTCACGTTTCACTGTGCGCCCCGATTCTCGGATACCGATGCCTATGGAATCGTGCATCACAGCATGTACTACCAGTGGCTGGAGGAGGCCCGGTTCGCCTTCGCCAAGGAGCGCCTGGGCTGGACGTTGGACCGCCTCAACGCCGAGAACGTGCAGGTCGTGGTGCTGACCAGTGCCTGCCAACACCGGAGCGCTGTTCACTATGGGGACAAGCTTCAAATCGAGTTAAAGCTGGTGGTCCACAAGGCGGCCAAGTTTGGCTTTGAGTACCGGGTCCGTAACGCTCAGACGAAGGTCGTGCACGCGATCGCCTCGACCTCGCACGTCTATATCCGGCCGGATGGAACGCTGCTACTCAAGCATCCGGACTGGTTCTTACAGGCCGTGGCAGAGGTCGCTGATACACATCCGGATGAGCTTGTCCGCAAGGAGTAGGGAGAGAGGGTGGTGCTGGTGTCACCGATTCTGCATGTGACCAACGTGACCAAGACGTTCCGCATCGGTTCGAGTAGCCAGCCTGTGCTGAAGGGGATCAATTTGGCCGTAGAGGCCGGGGAGTTGGTTGCGCTGGCCGGTCCTTCGGGATCCGGGAAGACGACGCTCCTCAACCTGATCGGCTGCCTGGATTCGCCGGATGGTGGATCGACCGTGATCGATGGGGTCGATGTCAGCGAGCTGAAGCCGGTCCACCTAGCCAAGGTGCGGCGGGAGAAGCTCGGGTTCGTCTTTCAGAACTTCAATCTGCTCCCCGTGCTGACGGCCTTGGAGAACGTCGAGTACCCGTTGACCCTGCGCAAGGGGGTGGGCGCCCGCCAGCGCCGGGAGCGAGCCGCCAAGGCGCTAGAGGCCGTTGGGCTGGCGGAGCACATGCACAAGCGGCCGGCCGAGTTGAGCGGCGGCCAGCAACAGCGGGTGGCGATCGCCCGAGCCCTGGTGACCACGCCGAAGCTGATCCTGGCTGATGAGCCAACCGCCCATCTGGACCAGGAGGCGGGCCGTTCGATTCTGGCGCTGATGCAGCGGCTCTGCAAGGAGCAGCAGGTGACCTTCCTGTTCACGACGCACGATCCCGAGATGATGGAGGCGGCGAGCCGCTTGGTCCGCCTGCGTGACGGGGCGATCCAGGAGTAAGGGGCGTTGGATGTGGGAGAGCGACGAGTTCTGTTCCCCCGGTTACTCCAGTTCCAGGAGCCGGCCTCATTGCTTTGGCTGAATGCGGTCCGCACAAAACTGGCGGCCGAGGGGTACCGGTTCTCGGAGCCTCTCCTGCTCCTGCTCAGCCAGGGGATCGATCTCTACTACCGGTCTGCCCCCGTCGATGGTTGTTGGAACCTGTCAGCGAAGAGCCCACAGCTTCTACAGAATCTGGCGGGCGCCCTGGGGCTCTACCTGGAGGACTTTCACACGGAGCGGCTGGACCGCCTCTATGAGGAGATCCATAAGACCCTCTCGCTCTATTGGTTACCGATGATTGAGCTCTCCGCGCAGTGGCTCGATGAGCCGACAGCGCCGGTGGTCCCGGACCTGCTCCTGCTCGTCACCGGGCGCTCCGCTGATCTGAAGGAACTGGTACTCCTTCACCCAGACCGACAGGAGTATGTGCAGCTAAGTCGGGCGCGGCTGGAGGCGGCTGGCCAAGAGCCGTCGGCCCTACCCCTGCGGGAGGGGCGGCGCGGCTGGCGGTGGATGCTCTTGAACAGCCCATCGCCCATCAAGCCAGTCCTGCCGCCGATCGAGTGGAGCTTGACCACCGCGCTCCACGGTTGGACCCACCGGTTCCTGTATGGCCGCGATCTAGGCGGGGCGCCCGGCCAGACAGGCTTGGCGGCCTTCCGTCACTGGAGCGCAGACCTTCAGCGGCTAGCGGACGGCGCAGTGGGCATTGAGGCTGAAGCGCTTCGGCAGCGGCTGCGTACGGTCGTTCAGGGTGAGTTTGGGCCGGACTGGGGGCGCCGCCTGTGGGCGGAGGGCTTGCGGGAGGCCGCACCCATCTTGGGCTGTGAACTGGCCGCGGTAGCCGAGCACTACGAGCAACTAGCCGAGGCATGGAGCCGCCTGACCCATCTGTTTGTTGACCCTGAGCCTAGGGGCCCGGCGCTCTTCCGGGAAGCAGCCCGCCAGGTAACTGCGATTGCGAGCTTGGAGGAGAGCGCGGCCCGTCGTTTGCGAAAGGAGTTGCATGTCCATGGCGTTGGCGGTGAAGCCCGCGGTCCTGCTACACGAGTATCCACATCGACAGAGTCGCACCTGCCGGTCCGGTAACATCCGAGACGTCCTCCATGCCCAGGGCCATGACCTGACGGAGACGATGATCTTTGGTCTCTCTAATTCGCTGGGCTTCACCTACAGGTTGCCCCATGAGACCAGTGAGGTTACGGATTACCTGATGCTGACGGGCCTGTGGCATCGGGGGGTTCACGACCTGATCGCCAACCTAGCGCTGGACTGCTATGAGTACCTCCCGTCGGACGAGGCGAGCCATTGGCAGCGGATTCGGCGCCAGTTGGAAGAGGGGCGCCCTGTCATGCTGGAGGTCGTCCTCGCGAAGTACATGCACTACCTAGAGGGCGCCTCGCTCCCCGGCGACGAGAGCCCCAAGGCGGAGGAGCGGGAGCGCTTTGTCTCCGACTGGGACAGCTTCTTCAGCCGCCTGAAGCGGGTGGCTGGAACGCACGTGGTCGTCGTGGTCGGGCTGGACGAGGCGGCGAACAAGGCCTATGTGATTGAGAACAACCTCTCGCGGGTTCAGACCGTCCCGCTGGACGTCCTGAAGCACGCCTCCAATCCCCCGGAAGACCTGCCGCTTCACCCCCGGGGGCGCTTCAGCGTCGTGCGGGCGCCCGAGCAACTGCCGCCGCTTGAGCCGGCGATTCGCAAGGCGATCGCCACGACGGCTCACCGCATGCTGCACAGCACCGCCCCTGGTGATGGCGTGGCGGGGCTGGAGCGGTTGGCCGGAGAGATGCAGCACTGGCCGGAGCGCTACCCCTTGGATGTGGTCCAGAACACGCTCTGCCTGCTCTACTATCTGTCCGAAAAGGCCAGTGGTGGGGGCATGTACCGCCGACTCTATGGCCGATTCCTGCACGAGGCGGCTGACCTGCTCCAGGATGACCGCATGATGCAGGCGGCACAGGCCTATTACGGACTGGCTCGCCAGTGGCGCCGGTTCGCAACGCTCCTGTTGGCTGGGGTCACAAATCCGGCTGAGACCCTGCAGTCGTCCGTGGTGATCGAGATGGTTCGGGAGATCGCTGCCCAGGAGCGCCACGCCGCGCTGCTCCTCCAGGCATCTGCCCAGGGCTAACCGTATGCCACAAAGCACGGGTGGCGGGCGATGAGACGATTGACCAACTTCATCGAGGTGCACCGGAGCGGCTCACACTGTGGGTCCACGATGGTCCGGACCGTCCTGAACGGCTGGGGCCTGCCCTACTCCGAGGATCTCTGCTTCGGGCTCGGCAGCGGGTTGGGCTTCGTCTACCGCAAGTATGAGGAGACCGGCTCCTACTTCTTTACCGGCCGCAGCGACAGCCTGCTGGAGAACGTGGCGCAGGCGCTGGGCGCCCGGCTCGAGTACGGTCGGACCGATAATCCAGACGCGGGGTGGCAGCAGGTCAAGCAGATGATCGACGCTGGTATTCCGGTTGTGCTGGACCTGGATCGCATGTACCTGCCCTTCCTCGTCGAGCGGAACAAGCTGGATCGGCCCTACCACTTCGGCCTCCACAATGCGATCCTGGTCGGCTATGACGAGTCCAAGGATGAGATCTACCTGCTGGACTACCTCTGGAATGAGGTGCAGGTGGTCTCGTTCGCCCAACTCCGAGCGGCCCGCAACTCGCAGGATGGTCCAGTCCGGCCTGAGAACGCCTGGAAGACCCTGATCCCGCCCGCGCAGGAACGGGAGATCGGTCTCGCGATCCATGAGGCGATTCGCCGCAACTGCCATCGCATGCGGGAGCCGTTCGGCTTCAAGGTGGGATTGCCAGGCCTCAAGCCGTTCGCCAAGGAGGTGCGCCGCTGGCGTACCGTCCAGTCCGAGGCCGTTCGCATGGAGAACGCCTACATGGCCTTCGTCCTCTTTGAACGCGTGGGCACGGGCGGCGGTAACTTCCGGCGGATCTACGCTCGCTTCCTGGCGGAGGCGGCTAAGCGAACCGGCAATCCCGCGCTGGAGCAGGGCGCCCAGCTCTACATGGACCTCTTCCGGCGCTGGCGCGAGATCGCCCGGCTCTTTGAAGAGGGGGCGTCGGATCCGAACGCTGGCATCTTCGCCCCGGACCCTGCAGTCGACAGCCTACTCGAGGAACTCGTGTTCCTGGAGCACCAAGGGATGGCCATTCTGGAGACCGCTTTGCCGGTGGGGAAGGAAGGCGCTAGATGTTAGGGATGAAGGAGATCATGGCCCAGCTTCCACACCGCTTCGGCTTCCTCATGCCGGATCGGATTGAGGAGGCGGTGGAGTACGAACGGGCGGTTGGCTACAAGAACGTGACAGCGAACGAGTTCTGGACGGATGGGCACTTTCCCGGCGAGCCCGTCTTTCCAGGGGTCCTGATGATCGAAACGATGGCCCAGATTGGGGCCTTCATCTTCCCACGTGGCCAGGGGGAGGGCGCCCCCTCCCGGCGGTATCTGAGCGGTGTCGACAAGGTGAAGTTCCTTCGCCTGGTCATCCCCGGTGACACCATCCGGGTCGAGGCGAAGCTGGTGGCCCGCGTGGGCCACCTGGCCAAGGTGGAGTGTGAGGCCCGGGTCAACGGCGAACTGGCAGCAACGGGTGTGATCTCCTATGCGATCGCCCCATGATGGGAGGATTGTCATGAAGCGCGTGGTCATCACAGGCATTGGATTGCTCTCCACGGTTGGCAATACCCCAGGCGCTTACTGGGAGAGCTTGCTGGCTGGTGGGGAAGGGCTGGGCTCCCGCTCCGAGCAGGTGGAGGTTCCCCAAGTCCTGAGCCCGGGATCGGCCCGGCGGATGGACCGATTCGGCATTCTGACGGTGACGGGTGCGAAGTTTGCGCTCGACGACAGTCGGATTTTGAGCGCCCAACCGAACATGGAGCGAATCGGGTGTGTCTTCACCACCACGTGTGGCGCACTGAGCAGCAACATGCAGTTCCTGAACAAGCTGCTGACGGCCGGGCCGGACTTTACGAGCCCCACAGTCTTTTCGAACACGGTCTCCAACGCCGCCCTGGGGCACACCACCGTCGCCCTTGGGCTGAAGGGCCCCAGCACCATGCTGATGAGCAGCAGCGCCGTGGGCTACGGCTTCGACCTGATCCGCGCGGGCTGGGCGGACGGGCTGCTGGCGGGCGGTATGGACGAGTATCACGCGCCCATCGAGACCGCCTATCGCAAGAAAGGCGTGGTGGCTGAAACCGAGAGCCGCCCGCTGGACAAAGAGCGCCAGGGGATCAAGATCCGGGAGGGCGTCGCCATGCTCTTCCTGGAGGAGCTCGGCCATGCCCTTCAACGGGATGCGCGCATCGTGGCTGAGGTGGTCGGCTATGGGGGGGCCTTCGCCCCAGTCAGCCCCGAGCGGGCCAAGGAGCCAATCAGCAGCGATCCCTTTGCCGCGGCCATGCGTACCGCACTGGCCGACGCCGGGGTTCAGCCTGGTGAGGTGGACGCCATCGTGATGGCGGCGGGCGGATCGGTCTGGGGTGACCTGGCTGAGGCGCAGGCCGTCCACACCGTCTTTGGTGAACGGGGCGCCACGCTTCCCGTCACGGCCTACAAAGGCCTCTTGGGCGATACCTTCGGTTCGGCGGCGACCTTTGGCGTGCTGACGGGCGCCCTGGTGGTAGCCAGTCAGACCTTACCGCCGACGGCCGGCTACCAGACCCCGGATGAGGCGCTCAAGCTGAACGTGACAGCGCCGGAGCCGCTGGTCGGTCTGTTCCAACATGTCTTGGTAAGCAGCTACGACATTGGTGGGAACGTGGCGGCGATTCTGCTCAAGGTGCCGACTGAGATCTAATCCAGGGCCAACCCCTGCGGAAAGGTGGCGGCGGTGCCGTGAGGTTTACGGGAAAGGTTGCGCTAGTTACGGGCGGATCGCGGGGAATCGGTAGGGGCGTGGCAGAACGCCTGGCCCAAGAGGGCGCCCAGGTCGCGCTGACCTACGTCAGCAAGCCCGACGCGGCTGAAGCGGCGGTCGCCGCCATCACGGCAGCCGGGGGGAGGGCGAAGGCCTACCAGGTCGACGTGACGGATGAGGAGCAGGTCCGGACCTTGTATGAGGCCGTCCTCGCCGACTTTGACCGGGTGGATATCCTGGTCAACTCGGCAGGGGTGACGGCGGACGCTTACTTAATGATGATGTCGAAGAACTCCTGGCAGAAGGTGATCGACACGAACCTGAACAGCCTCTATCACATGTGCAAGCCGGTGGTGCCGATCATGCTGCGCCAGCGCAGTGGGGCGATCATCAACATCACCTCTATAGGTGGCATGAGCGGGACACCCGGGCAGACCAACTACACGGCGGCGAAGGCGGGCATCATCGCCTTCACCCGGTCGCTCGCCCTGGAGTTGGCGGCCAAGAATATCCGGGTGAACGCCGTGGCGCCCGGGTTCGTGGAGACGGATATGCTCCACAAGGTGCCGCCCAAGTTGCTGGAGGAGTACGTGACAAAGGTGCCGGTCCGCCGGTTTGCTACGCCGGACGAGATCGCCAGCGTCGTCGCCTTCCTGGCTTCGCCGGAGGCGAGCTACATTGTTGGGCAGACGCTGGTGGTGGACGGCGGGGTCCTGGCCTAGCGCATGCAACTAACAGGACGGACCACCTTTATTACCGGGGCGGCGGGTGGACTGGGCGCCGCCTGCGCCCGGCTCTTTGCGGCGGCGGGCGCCCAGTTGCTGCTCGTTGATCGCTCTGAGCAGGTCCATGACCTGGCGGCCGAGTTGGGCGCCCAGGCTATCGCCTGCGTCGGCGATGTAACCAGTTCGGCTGACCTGGACCGGGCCGTCCGGCTGGCGCTCGACCAGACCGGCCGGGTCGATCATCTGATCGCCTGTGCGGGGGTGATCCACGCCGGCAGTCTGGTCGAGACCACGGCAGAGGCCTGGTCCCGCGTAATCGGGATCAACCTGACGGGACTCTTCCTGACGTGTCAGGCAGTCTTGCCCACCATGGTTGCGCAGCGGGCCGGATCGATCGTCACCTTCGCCTCCCAGTACGGGCTGGTGGCGGCGCCCCGCCTGGCAGCTTACTGCGCGGCCAAGGGTGGCGTCGTCCAACTGACCCGGTCCATGGCCCTGGACTATGAGGCGTACAACATCCGGGCGAACTGTCTGTGTCCCGGCATGACGGAGACCAGGATGCTCCAGGATGTCTTCGCACAACTGGGCGCCTCGCGGGAATGGAGCGTGCTGCTGCGAGCCATGCCCAAACCGATCGAGCGACCCGAGCAGATCGCTGAGGTGGCGCTCTTCCTGGCCTCTGAGCGTGCCGCGGCCATGAATGGGGCAACGGTCCTGGCGGATGGCGGCTACACCGCTCGGTAAAGAAGGAGGGGAAGAGGGCCATGACACAGACCAAACTCGATCGGGAAGACGTGGCGAAGGTCTGGCACTGCTGGACGCAGATGGAGATGTACCTGAAGCTGAACGTCAACGTGATGGAGAGCGCTTCCGAGGTGGAGATGCGGGACCAGGATGACAAGGTCTACCTCGATGCGAACTCCTCGCTCTGGAATGTCAACATCGGTCACGGGAATCCAAAGGTGATCGCCGCGATCACCGCCCAGTTGCAGTCGTTGGAGCACTCCCCGCTCTTGGTCTCCACGAACGGTCCATCCGTTCGACTAGCGAAGCGGTTGCTCGGCCTGACCGGCGGGCGCTTCGGCCACGTCTTCTACACCAACAGTGGTTCGGAGGCGACCGACACCGCAATCAAGATCGTCCGGCAGTACTTCTACAACAAGGGGCAGCCGGAGCGCTACAAGGTGATCAGCCTGGAGGGCGCCTACCACGGCAGCACGCTCGGTGCGATCAGCGCCTGCGGCATCCCTTATGAGAAGCGTGCCTTTGGCCCCCTGCTGCCGGGCTTCCAGCAGGTGCCGGTCCCGGATCCGTTCATGTGCCCAGCCCACCTGACCCAGGCCGAATGGGTGGAGGCGTGCGCCCAAGCCCTGGCAGACCTGATCCAGCGGGAGGGACCGGAGACGGTCGCCGCCTTCATTGCAGAGCCGGTGCAGGGTTCAGCCGGCGTTCGGGTCATCCCGGATGCCTATTGGCACCATGTCCGGCGCCTCTGCGATCAGCACGGTATCCTCTGGATCAGTGATGAGGTCGCCACGGGCTTTGGCCGAACCGGCCGCTGGTTCGCCGCCGAACATACGGGCCTCTGGCCGGATCTGATGGTCCTGGCCAAGGGGATCAGCAGCGGGTACATCCCCCTGGGCGCCGTCCTGGTGACCGGGCCGATCTTTGCGGAATTCCTAGGCCCGATCCATACGGGGCGAGAGCTGATGCATGGCTTCACCACCAGCGGACATCCCGTCGCCTGTGCCGCGGCGCTGGCGAATATTGACGTGATCGAGGAGGAGGGGCTGGTCGCGCAGTCGGCCGAGGTGGGCGCCTACCTGCTGGAGCGTCTGCAGGAGCTCCGCCGCTTCCCCTTTGTTGTGGATGTGCAGGGCAAGGGCCTGATGCTGGGCATCCGCCTGGCGGATTGGACCGGAAAGACCAAATGGACCGCCGAATATCCGCCCGCCACGCTGGTCGGCACCTTCCTGAACCGGGAGGGCCTCCTGGTCCACGCCGCGGGGAGCAACGCTGTGGTGATGGCCCCGGCGCTCATCTTCACCCGGGAACGGTGTGATCAGGTGATCGAGAAGTTTACCAAGGTCCTGAGTACGCTGGCGCGGGCTTGGTAGCATCCTGCGAGGGAGGGGAGGGTGTTTCGTGGCTGAGTTAGCGCCCAGAGCCATGGCGAATGAAGTCCATCTCTGGGCGGTACGTCTGGCGGAGTCGGCCCCGGAGGTCGACCGGCTATGGTCGGTGCTCTCTACTCCGGAACGAGCCAAGGCTGATCGGCTCGAACGGTCGCTGGAACGTCACCGCTTCCTGGTGGGGCATGCCGCTATGCGCCTGATTCTGAATGAGTACCTGGAGGGCGCCCTTGGCCAGCGGCCGTATGCATACGGCCCACATGGAAAGCCCGTCCTACCGCCGCTGGGCGGCTGGCGGGACGGGCTCTCCTTTAATCTGGCGCACTCCGGTGACTGGGCGCTCTGTGCAGTCGCCCTGGGGCGCCCCGTCGGGGTGGATATCGAGTACCGTCAGCGCCGGAACAGCATGGAACGGGTGGCTGAGCGGATCCTCACCCCCGCAGAACTGGCCGCCTTCCAGGCCCTTGCCGAGGCGGAGCGGGTCAGCGCCTTCTTCCAGTGCTGGACGCGCAAGGAGGCCTGTGCCAAGGCGGACGGTCTAGGCCTCACTAGCTCGCTGCGGCGCTGGGAGGTGGGGTGGACCGATCACGACCAGCCCGGTAGCGGCTTGACCGTGCGTAACCTGGCCGTTGCTGACGAGTATCTGGCGGCCGTGGCGGCATCTGGCACGGACTGGACGGCGCACAGTCGTTCCTGGTCTTGGGCGGGCCTCGCCTAGCGGGAAAAGAGAAGCGAGCGGGCGCCCTTGAGGCGCCCGCTCGTCTGTCTTAGCGACGATTGATCAACAGCCAAACCCCGACGAGGATCAAGATGACCGGCCAGAAGAAGAGGCCGAACAGTGAGATGCCGACCAGCTTGAGCAGGCCGTTGGCGCCCATCAGGAGCAGGAAGACCGGCCAAGGGAAGTCTAAGCGCCGGGTCACCTGATACTTGCGGTACTGCTTCTCTAGGAAGGCTGCACCGATCAGGAGCATGGCGACCGGCCAGATGAGCTTGCCGATGACGAAGACGGTCACGCCGATCACGCTGCCGAGCAGGAAGACGGCGCCGAGTGCGACCAGAATCAGACCGACAAAGTTGGAACCCATATGGTAAGTGCGGCCCATGTTTCATTCCTCCAGATGTCGTAACTACCTGTCTTCATCCTATCAAACGGGTTAGGCCGTCACATCGGACAGGGGAATGCTTTTGGATCGTACCTAGGTACGATGGGTCATCGACCTGACAGGATACGACAGGGCGCCCGCGAACAGATAACGCGAGGCCGGGCGGCAGCGTCCGCCCAGGCGATGAGGAGGCCGGGATCATGTCCATTCAGCTTGCACGAATTGAACGGGACTTGAACGAACTCGCTGCGATTGGTGGGAGCGGCCCCGGGGCGGTGACTCGCCTGGCCCTCTCCCCGGCAGATCATGAGGCGCGTCGCTGGTTTATCGAGCGCTGCCGGGAGTTGGGGCTGACGGTCCGAATCGATCGCTTTGGCAATATGGCGGGGGTGTTGGGCGCCTGGGACTGCCCGGCGCTGCTGGTCGGTTCGCACCTGGACTCGGTCCCCAGCGGGGGGCGCTTTGATGGGGTGGCTGGGGTGATCACCGCCCTCGAGGCGGTCCGGTCGCTGCAGGAGGAGGGGCGCCTGCCGGACTGGCCGGTTGGGGTGGTCAACTGGACAGCCGAGGAGTCGTCCCGGTGGGGCGTAGCGACGATGGGCTCGAAGGGGCTGTCGGGCGCCCGGTCGGCCGAGGAGTTGCTCGCCCTGAAGGATCGGGATGGGGTCAGCTTTGGCGAGGCAGTGGCGGCGAACGCTGGTCATGATCTGGTCGGAGCCAGTGATCCACAGGCCTTCGGCCCGATCGGGGGATTCCTCGAGCTCCACGTCGAGCAGGGCCCCGAGCTCTGGGAGGCTGGCGAGCGCCTTGGCGTCGTCAGTCGGATCGCGGCCCCGACCCGCTTCCGGATCACCGTGCAGGGGGAGGCGAACCACTCCGGGACCACCCTGATGGGCCGCAGAAAGGACGCCCTGACCGCCGCGGCCGACCTTATCCTTGGCGTGGAGGCGATCGGCCGGGCTGAGCCCGACCTGACGGTCGCTACGGCGACGATCTTCAAGGTCGACCCGGTCTCGATCAACGTGATCCCAGGCCGGGTCGAACTGGGCGTCGACATCCGCTCGGTAGACCCGGGCGCCAAGGACCGGGCCGTAGACGCTTTCCGAAGCCTGCTGGAGCAGATCAGGCAACAGCGTGGCCTGAGCCTGACGGCAGAGATCCTGGGCGACGAGTCCCCGGTCGTCCTGGACGAGCGGGCGGTGGGCGCCCTGGAGACGGCCTGCGAGGCGCTGGACCTCCCCTTCCGCCCGATGTTCAGCCGGGCCGGCCATGATGCGATGTACCTTGCGCGGGTCGCTCCGTCAGCCATGCTCTTCGTTCCGAGTCCGGGCGGCATCTCCCATAACCCAGCGGAGTTCACGGAGACAGCAGACTTGGTCCTGGGCGCCCGGGTCCTAGCCGAGGCGATCTGTCGATTCCGGCTGCGATAAACGCAAGGGCGAAAAGAACACCCCCCCGAAGCAGGAGCTTCAGGGGGGTGTTTGTCGAAACTGTTCGTATTGGCCTACCGCATCACGTCGACGGCGACGTGCAGGTGAAGCGGCCCGTACGGGCTGTTCAGCGGGATGACGAAGCGCGGCAATGCAAGGGTGGAGAGGCGAGCCTTCTGCCCGATCATGATCGTCGGTGGGGTGATGTCGGTCTGCAGCCCGAGGCGCTCCAACTCCACGGTTGCGCCACCAGCGATCAGGTTGCCAAGCTCGGCCAGTGCACTGAGGCCCATCTCGTTCAGTTCAGACTGCGGTTCGCCAATCATGGCGCTGGCGATCTGCCGGGCCGTGTTGGTCGCCATCCCCAGAAGGGTCATGCCACGCGTCGTGCCGACGAGGGCGACGTAGACCGTCACCTCATCCGTCACCTGATCCGTTGGATCAAGCAGGAGGCCCGAGCGCCGGACCGAAACCTTGGCCTCGCGAGACACAATATTGGCTGTGGCTCGGAGAAACGCGTTAAGAATATCGGCGTTCATGATTGACGCAGACCACCTGTAGTAGTTTTGTCTGAGAAAATTCCTCGTTAAGGTCGGGAAATCCTTTGAAAGGGGGCGACCGTTTTTGCGGGCGCTCTACGCATTTGTAGCCCAGGGTATGCGCCAACAGATGGCCTACAAGGTTGAGGGATTCATCGGAATTGGCTCGACGATTATTTGGCTTACGCTCTTCGTGGGGATCTGGAGCGCCCTGTTGAGCGGGGATCCTGCCGCCCTGCAGGCCCAGTTGATCTACGTCATTGGCATGCGGACGCTCAGCGAACTAAACCTGGTCCCGACATGGGAACTCGGTGAGAAGTTCCGCCAGGGCGACGTGGCGCTGGAACTGATCAAGCCGGTCTCCCTGCCGGTACGCACGATGGCGGGGTACTTCGGTGCGGCACTCTTTCGCACCATCCGGGCACTGCCGGTCTTTGTGCTCGGCTGGATCCTTCTGCGCCTGCCGGCTCCCGCGTGGGATCGCACCCTGCTCTTCGCCCTCTCGGCCATCTTTTCGCACCTGATCACGTCGAGCGGGCTGATCGCCCTGTCAATGATCGCTCTCTGGACGGTTCAGTTTGACGAGGCGGATAATCTCTGGTCGACGCTGGTGATCCTCTTTAGCGGTCAACTGGTGCCGCTCCACTACCTGCCGGACTGGGCGGCCAACGTGGCGCGGGTCTTGCCGTTCAGCGGCATCTATTACACCCCGTCGGCCATCCTCTCCGGTACCTTGCAGGGGGGCGCCCTGGTGCAGGCGCTCGCGCTTCAGGCAGGGTGGGCGTTCATCCTGTGCGCCGTGCTAGGCCTGATGTGGCGGGCCGGCGGGCGCAAGTTGACGATTCAGGGAGGGTAGCGTTGTGATGCATTCGTTCTCCTGCTACGTCCGGATGGCGAGCGCCATGGCGCGATCGCAGATGCAATATCGGGTCAACTTCCTGACCCAGATCCTGTCAATGGTGATCACCTACTCGGGACAATTCATCGCCCTCTTCTGGCTGACGCAGCGGTTCAATACGGTGGGTGGCTGGCGCTTTGAGGAGATCATCCTCCTCTATGCCCTGGCCATCTTGGCCTGGGGGGTCTGTGTCTCGGCCTTCTTTGGGCTTCAGGCCTTCGAAGATATCGTGCGCAAGGGCACGTTTGACCGGGCGCTCCTGCGACCGATGAACCCGCTCCTGCATGTCCTGGGTAGCAACTCACCGATCTCGGGCGTCGGCCAGTTCGTCTTCTCGATCGGGGCTTTCATCATCGCCATCATCCAAGCGGGCGTGCCGATGACGTGGGTGAAGCTTGTCTACCTTGTCCTGACCGCCCTTGGTGGTGGGCTGATCCTAGGCTCGGCGATGATTGGCGTCGCCACCTTGACCTTCTGGACGGTGCGCAGCTATGTCTTCTACTGGTCGCTCGTCTACCCCGCCCGGCAGCTGATCAACTACCCCATCTCGATCTATCACTGGGGGCTGCGACTCGTCCTGACGTTCGTCTTTCCGTTCGCCTTCGTCAACTACTTCCCCGCGCATGTCCTACTGGACCGGGTTGCTGAGTTGAACTACCCGGTCCTGGCTTGGCTGACCCCGCTGGTAGGGGTCGCGGCCGTAGCGGTCGCCTACCGGGCGTGGACCTGGGGCGCCCGCTACTACACCGGGACCGGAAGCTAGGCGCGCGGCAGGGTGAAGAAGTAGTTGGTCAGGCGGATCGCCTGGGTGTTGACGTGGCCGGCCATCCAGTAACCAATGTTCAGCACGCCCAGCGTCCGCATCAGGTTGATCTTGGCCAGAATCGAGCGGGCGTCTTCAAACCAGACCACGTGTTGCTGCCCCTGATCATCCCCGTAGCGGAATGAGGGGGCCTCAGCCTCTTGATCATAGGTAATGGTGGCACGACGCTGCATGGCCAGGGCGACTGCGTCGTCGTCACTGAGCGGCACGGCCATGTTCTCAGCGGTATCGGGCAGGGTCCAGTTATAGGCCGTGGTCTCAATGCCATTGATGATCTTGTAGTCGGGAATCGTATTCAGGGCATGTTGCAGGACCCGCCGTTCCTGATTGATGGTGATGTGCGGGCCGGGTGGGCCGCCCACCCAGTTGAAGTCGTAGTTCATCAGGAAGACGCGGTCGCAGACCGCGCCAATGCCCTTGTAATCGTGGCCCAGACTGGCGGCGAGGGTTCGGTCGCCGTAGCTGGGGGCGATGGCGGCGGAGAGCAGTTTGCCTGCGCCCATGGCTGCCTTTAGCTCGCGCAGGAAGGTTACATAGGCTGCCGCCAGATCCTCGGGCACCATCTCAATGTCCGAGTCGACGCCAGCGTATTGCTTCTCCTTCATCTTGGCAACGATGGTATTGATGGCGCGGGTACGGAAGTTTGTGTCGGTCAGCAGTTGCCGCGCAGTCTGCGGGTTGAAGACGCCGCCCTCTCCGTAATTGGTGATGCAGAGAAGCGGGGCGGCATTGATCGACCACGTGTTCCGCAGGGCCAGTTCGTCTTCCGGCTCTTCAATCGTGCCATCCGCAGCCACGTTGTAGGAGAAGATCGGTACCCAATTGAGTGCGCCTTCCCAACTGCGGAGGGACTCAACCTTGACGGTCGGGTCGGTGATGGGCATGTAGGCGGTACCCTCACCCTGGAGCTTCTGAGGCCGGGGCAGGATCAATCGGCGGCCTTGGTAGAGGCTGCGTGCGGCGCCGACGTTCGCCCGCTCAAGCTGTTGCACGGAGAGCCCTGTTGCTTGACTGATCGACTCGAGGGTATCGCCCGCCTGCACATAGTAGGCGTTGGACTGGATCAGAAGCGCCTGGCCGGTCGTCACCGCCTCCGAACGGAGCCCGTTCAGACTCACAATGCTGGCGGGTGCTACGCGCGTGCGCGCCGCAACCTGCGCCAGTGATTCACCCGGCTGTACCACAGTGATATACAAGAGCGTTCACCTCTCCCCCCATTCAATGCAACGGGGGGAGAAGTGATACGCCGGAGTCTAGGCGCCGAGCGATTCGGCGGTCAACGGTCCCTAGCTATGCACACGATTGTTGCGGTCGAGGTGGCTGTCACCGTTACCGGGCTTGGTATAGGGCTCCATGCCAAATCGGTTCTCAATCTCCACGCCAGCCCCCACAAATGAGGCTGGGTTCTGCTCTTGCTCCGGCGGCACTGAGGGCAGGTAGCCGCCGTTGTTGGCCTTCTCCGGCTTCCCGGACTGATGGTTTTCATTGCGATGGCTCTTCTTCGACATTTGATACACCTCCGCCCTTAGCGTGGCTGACCGCTTTCGTTGCTACTCGCTCATGACGGAATCCCTTCCGGAGCCGATTGTCCCGCAGGCCGTTCCCGTTTAGAATGGGAGGGGCAAAATGAATCATGAGGTGTCGAGGAGGGATACGATTGTTTAGCCGACTGGGTCCGATGGAGATCCTTCTGATCTTGGCCGTGGCTCTCCTGATCTTCGGCCCTTCCAAGCTGCCGCAACTCGGTCGCTCCGTGGGCGAATCGCTTCGGGAGTTCAAGCGCTCCATGAAGGGTGAAGAGGCCAAGGAGGAGTCTGAGAAGAAGGGCGACGAGACCGGCGCTAAGTAAGCGACGGGCCTTTCTGAACTGCAGATCATTGGGCGGACCCGTTGACGGAAGGCCGCCATCCGCTATAATAAAAAACGTCCCCCGCAGCTGTGGGGGCGAGACGGACCGCTAGCTCAATGGTAGAGCATTCGACTCTTAATCGACAGGTTGTAGGTTCGAGTCCTACGCGGTCCACCACACGAAGCGAACGGAGAGGCATTTGCCTCTCCGTTCGCTGTTTTTGTCGAACGATCGGCGAAAACAGCACCAAATTTCGACAGTAATCGCCCCTGCCATTGGGTTAATCTGGGAGAGAAACCAAAGGCAGGATGGTGACGGATATGCGTATGAATCAGGTCGGGGGGAAACCTTCGAGGACAATGCGATTTGAGCCCCGCAGGAGGTTTCCTCCCGAAGGGGCGCCTCCGCGCCCGTGGCTGACCAGCGGTCTTCAGCTTGGTCGCAGGTTGGCCCTTCTGTGGCAGCCCTTCCAACTGGCCTGCATGCTGGTCGGCTTCCTTCTGGGGCGGATGTTCCCGAGCAGCGGCCTTGCACCGGTAGGGTTGGCCTTCTTTGGCGCGGTGCGCGGTGCAGGCTTCTCGCCCCTCTCGACCGGGCTAGTTGGACTGTCGGTTCTGGCTGGGGGCGCCCTGGAGCTCTACCCGAAGGACCTACAGGTCCTGATCGCCCTGTTCCTGGGGCTCCTTCTGGCCTTTAGTATCTCCGCAAAGCTGAAGCTGGCTCCTGGGCAGACAGCGCCCTTGTTGGCGGTGATCCTGGGCGCCCTGCCCGTCGGTATCGCTGGAGCCGCTGGAATTGGGCTCTCTGGTTTGAACACGGGGCAGCTCACGACCCCCCTGCTGTCCAACCTGCTCTGGACAGCGATCGCCGGCTGTCTGGCCCTGCTCTTCAGCTATGCGCTGGTAGAGATTCAGACCGGCCAGTGGCTGCGGGCGACAGAGGCCGACCAGCCCATGGCTAACTTGATCCTCCTCTCCGCCATCATGACCTCCCTTCATCTCCTGCTGCCGCTAGGCTGGCCCTCCTTGCGGGACGTTGCGGCTCTTCTGGTCGTGCTCCTGGCGGCATTCTCCAGCGGCCCTTCCCTTGGCGCCCTCTACGGCGGCGTCTTCGCCATGATGGTGATCCTCTTCCCCGCCCAGGACGTCAAGATGCCGTGGCAGATGGCCGTCACGATGCAGACCGGCCTGATGGAAGGGCTGACCCACGGCATGGGTTATGTAGCGGCAGGCGTCCTGGCCGGGACCTTCCGGGTCTGGTATGGCCGGATCGGGGCGGGCCTGGCCGGACTGGGTGGCATGCTGCTCATGATCCTGGCCCTTAGCACGGACCCTGCCCTCATGCAGGCGGCCTTGATCGCTGGCGCGATCTCTGTCGGGCTCTTCTGGCTCCTGCCCCCGTCTTGGGTGAAGCGGATCGGGCGTGGGTTGACCCGGCAGGGGGAGGCGGGCGCCCCGCCCGCCGACATGAGTGGCCTGGTCACCCGCTTGGAAGGCTTAGTGCGGGTGCTGCGCCAGGCGGGACAGTCAGCGCAGGAGATGGCTGCCGTGGCCGAACCGCTGCAGGCTGAGCCGGTGGAGCGGGCAGACGGGGCACTCCGCACGATCTACGAGCAACTCTGTGAGGGTTGCGGGATGCGGGACGAGTGCTGGCGGCAGTTCCCGGAGCGGACGGGGCTGATCCTGACGGAGCTCTGGAGCGAACTGGAGGAGGAGGGGCGCCTGCCGCTCGCCCCCTTGCCCGCCCCCCTGACGGATATCTGCATCTATCCCGATCAGGTCGTTAGCCTGCTCAACCTTGCCTGGGAGCAGGGGCTCTCCCGCCGGCAGCTGGTACAGCAGTTGAGCGAGCATCGCCAGATGGCGGTCGGTTGGCTGAAGGAGGTCGCCACCCTGCTTGAGGGGGTGATGGAGGGGGAGAAGCTACCCGGCGTTCGAGAGAAGCGGCCCCCCGTCTTCAGCCTTTCGGTTAGTGCTGCCGCCCGGCCGCAGATGCCGGGGTCAGTCTCTGGTGACATCTACCTCTCTGAGCCGCTGGCGGATGGTCGACATCTGCTCCTCCTGGGGGATGGCATGGGTGTTGGTTCGACCGCCGCCCAGGTCAGTAGCACAGCGGCCGCCATGTTGCATGACCTGTTGGCGGCCGGTATGGACCTCGCACCGGCTGTCCGGACCTTGAACGCCCTCCTGCTCCTGCAGGCGAAGGAGGAGCGCTTCACCACGCTTGATGTTGCCCTGGTTGACCTGACAGACGGGCGGTGCCGGTTCGCCAAGAGTGGGGCGGCCCCTACCTTCATTAAGCGTGGGGAGCTCGTCTCGGTGGTCCGGGGGGAGTCGTTGCCGGTCGGGATCCTGCCGGAGGCGCCTGTCGAGACGGTTGGGCGGGTGCTGCGGGGGGGCGACCTCCTGGTCTTCCTGACGGATGGCCTCTGGGAGGCCGTGGCCACGCAGGAAGGTCCCGACTGGGTGGAGGTCTTCTTACGGGCGGTCCCGACGGAGGATCCGTCCGAGCTGGTTGAGGCGCTCCTCGCTCGGGTTGAGGAGTCGGTCGGGGAGCCGCGGGATGATCGCTCGGTTCTGGTGGTTCGGGTGGAGGCGATGCCCGGCCAACGGCGGGTGACGGTGAAGCGCCCCCGGCGGACGGCGGCCAAGGCTGAGCGCAAGGAGCAGGAAGAGCCCTCGCCCACCTTGGACGTGGTCAAGCCGCAGCGGACGCGTAAGACGGCGAAGGATGATCAGCAGGAGGACCTGGCTGTGGCGCCGCCGCCCACGGCAGTGGAGCAGACGCCGGCCGCGGAACCGGTGACCTCGGCGGAGAGCTCGACCTGGGTGCCGGTGCGTGTGGCCAATATCCGGACGGTTCGCCGCAACACGCCGACGGGGGGATCCTGATGCGGCCGTACAGCCGGGGGCGGCGTTCCGGCCTGCCAGCGAGGGCGAGCCGTCGGCACGCAGCCTCCCCCGCGGCCCCTGCGCTTCCTAGTAGCGTCGCAACTGCTTTGCAGGAGATGGGTATCCTGTATGCAGCGGGCGCCCCGTCAGCGCCGAAGGCTTGGCGCCCTGACTCAGGCGGCGGCCTCCGCGCGGTCTGGCAAGAGGTTGAAGAGCTCCCCCGCCCCGTCCTCTTGCTGTTGAGCCTCTCTTGTTTCCTGTTGCTGCTCGGTCTGATCGCCTGGCAGCCCTGGCGGTAAAGGGAAAGCCCGGCCTCCGTCGAACCCCTTCGACGAGGGCCGGGTCTTTGTACAAGGAGGCGTTTCAATGCTCCAGCAACGGGTAGACAGCTTCCTTGCCGGGGCGAGGCTGGCCGATGGGCCACTCGTGGTGGCGGTCTCCGGTGGGCCAGATTCCATCACCCTTTTGCACCTTTTGACCGGCTGGGCGCGAACCTATGGCCGGGTATTGCACGTCTTCCATATGGATCATGGTCTGCGCGGGGACGAGTCTGCGACGGATGCGCGTTTCGTTCTGGAGCAGGCCGCGGCGCTAGGCTGGTCCGCTACCCTGGTCGGGCTGGCGCCCGGCGAACTGGACCGGATGGGCGGCTCAACACAGGAGGCGGCGCGGAGCCGTCGCTACGACGAACTGGTTCGCCTTGCCCACCGCCTTGGAGCGGCGGGGATCGCGACGGGCCACAACCAGGATGATCAGGCAGAGACAGTCCTGATGCGCTTCCTGCGCGGGGCGGGCGCCCATGGCCTGGCCGGAATTGCGGCGATCACCGTTCGGGCCGGTATCCCGTTGCTCCGGCCCCTGCTTGAGGTCCCGCGGTCGGCGATTGAGGCGTACTGCCGCCAGTTCGGACTGGCCTTTCGGATCGATTCCTCAAATCTGCACACCGATTACTTGCGGAATCAACTCCGACAGGAGCTCTTGCCGCACCTCGCGGAGACCTACAATCCCGCCATTCGGCGGACGCTCAGCCAGATGGCGACAGTCCTGCGTGAGGAGGATCTCTGGCTGGACGAACTGGCCTCCGCCCAACTCCAGGCAGCCCGGCTACCGTCGGCCGCCAACCAGGTTGAACTGACGGTGGAGGCGCTGACACGAGTTCCCGTACCGCTCCAACGGCGGATCGTTCGACTGGCGGTTCAGGAGTTGAACGGCTCCGGTGAGGGTTGCAGCTTGGCCAGCGTCGAGCGGGTGCTGGACCTGCTGACCCGGTCCGGGGGCGCCCGCCAGGTCCCGTTGGGCCCGCGACTTTGGGCGCTGCGGGAGTATGATCGGCTCCGGATCGCCCGCGAGGAGAGTCTAGGGGAGTGGGGCGGCGGCGAGTGGCCGCTAGCGCTGGCGGGCCCGCAGGCCATTCCCGAGCTGAACCTGGTGGTGGAGGTGGGGCACGGCGACGGCCCGGGGCGCCCCCTTGCCCCGCATGAGCGGCTAGCGGTCTTTGATGCGGGACTCTTGCCGGGGCCGCTGGCGGTGCGGACCCGGCGCCCGGGGGACCGCCTCTACCCGGTCGGAATGACCGGGTCCAAGAAACTGCAAGATATCCTCGTTGATGCCAAGGTCCCACGGCGCCTGCGGGATCGCTTGCCGTTGATCGCAGCCGGTGATGAGTTGCTCTGGCTCTTACCAGACCGACTTGACCGCCGTTTTCAAACGTCAGAGCAGACCGTTGAAAAACTCTGGATTTCGGTCAAATAGCCGCTCCGAGCGAGCGGAACGGCCTGCAGTGCGGTTTCTAGACTCCTCGTCCGGTTGAGGGTGTTCATACAATATGCTACACTACCACGAGTATCTTTGCTGGTCCCGTGGGCGACTTAACGATGAGGAAGAGTCTTCTCTCTCGGCATTCTGCCGGCGCGGAAGGAGGGTCTCGGGTACCTTGAACAAACAGCTACGAAGCCTTGCGTTCTACATGCTGCTCGTGGTCATTTGCGTGGCCGTGGCGTTGCAGCTGGGCAGTCCCACCGGTCGGGTGCAGTCCTATGACTACTCCAAGTTCATCCAGTCTGTTGAGAGTGGCACGGTCAAATCGGTCACAATCAACGGCACCAGGGCGGAAGGCGAGCTGAAGGACGGCGGAAAGTTCACCGTGAACCTGCCAGAGCCGCAGGCGCAGGACGAGCTTTTTGCGACGTTGACGGCCCGTGTGAAGGCGGACCCCAACTTTGTGTTGAAGAACGAACGTGACTCCAGTGGAGCGGTTTGGACCATTCTCCTGAATGCAGTCCTCCCCCTCGTCCTGGTCGTCGTCGCCTTCTTCTTCATCATGCAGCAGACCCAAGGATCCGGGAATCGCGTGATGCAGTTCGGCAAGAGTCGAGCGCGACTACACACAGATGATCGGAAGAAAGTGACCTTTGAGGATGTCGCGGG
>DATGYC010000069.1:0-41610 GCA_035298385.1 Symbiobacteriaceae bacterium
CTTGGGCACGACGTACGCGACGAGCTTGCGATCCCCGGCGACGTCCTCCCGTGCGAGCACAGCCGCCTCCAGCACCCCGGGGTGATGATGCAGCGTCGTCTCAATCTCGCCCAGTTCGATGCGGAAGCCGCGGATCTTCACCTGATCATCTACCCGGCCGAGGAATTGAATGTTCCCGTCCGGGAGGTAACGGACCAGGTCCCCGGTTCGGTAGAGCCGGGCGCCCGGCGCATCGCTCCACAGATGAGAGACAAAGCGCTCCACGGTCAGGTCTGGCCGGTGCAGGTAGCCGCGAGCTAGGCCGGAGCCGCCGATGTAAAGTTCACCGGGTACTCCCGGCGGCACCGGCTCCATGTTGCCGTCCAGAATGTAGACCTGGGCGCCCCCCACCGGCCGGCCAATGGAGACCTCCGTATCCACCGGTAGGTTCGCTCCCGGCCCCGCCAACTGTCCCATGGTAGCCACAATCGTGGTCTCCGTGGGGCCGTAGGTATTGACCAACCGAACGTCGGGCCGTGCATGGTCGCGCCATGCCGCCACGCGATCGGGCAGGGCCCGCTCACCGCCGATAATCACCAACCGGACCGACTCTGGGACTGCCAGACCGCCAGCGGCCAGCGCAGCGGTCAGTTCGTGCCAATAGGCTGTCGGCAGGTCGAGTATGGTGATGCCGACTTGGTCCACCAAACGGAGGAACCGGTCCGGGCTTTCGATCATCTCATCACTGCGCAACACCAGTTGACCGCCACGGATGAGGCAAGGGTAGATCTCCTCCGCACTGGCATCAAAACTGATGGAGGCGAACTGCAAGACCCGGTCGGCTGCGGATATGCTATAAGCCTGGCACGCCCACTGGGCATAGGTAGCCAGACCCGCATGGCGGATCATGACCCCCTTGGGCTTGCCTGTGGAACCCGACGTGTAGATGACGTAGGCCAGATGGTCGCCCGTCACTGCGATGTTGACAGGTCCTGCCGGTTCCTGGTTGATGACCGGCCACTGCGCATCGATACAGACGGTTGGGATCCCGAAATCCAGTACAGATTGCAGCCGCTCCTGGGTCAGGAGCACCGTCGGTCTTGCATCGTTGACGATCAGTTGCAGCCGCTCGGCGGGATAGGTCGGGTCCAGCGGCACGTAGGCGCCACCCGCCTTCAGGACGCTAAGAACACCCACCAACAAGTCTAGCGACCGTTCCATGCTTACGCCGACCAGGGTGTCAGGGCCTACCCCCTGGCGCCGCAAGTAGTGCGCCAGTTGGTTGGACCGCCGATCCAGTTCGCCGTAGGTAAGGGACTCGCCCGTCGCACCAACAGTCACGGCACAGGCATCGGGCGTCCGCGCCGCCTGGGCCGCAAAGAGACGGTGGACGCAGTCGTCGACCACGGTCACAGACTCGCCCTGGCTCCACTGATCGAGGACCAGCGTGCGTTCGGCGGGCGTGAGGAACGAATACTCCCCCAGCGTCCGGCCCGGGTCGGCCGCAATCGCCTCCAAGAGCGCCTGGAAGTGCGCCGCCATCCGCCGCACGGTCGCCTCTTCGAACAGCTCGGTATTGTACTCCACCCGTACACAGAGGGCATGCGGTAGTTCGGAGACAGCCACGGTAAGGTCGAACTTGGCGGTCTGGTTGTCAATCTCAACGACGCTCAAGGTCAGGCCCTGCACCTGCTCGTCGCCACCGGGGGCATTTTGCAGGATAAACATGACCTGGAACATCGGGGAGTAGCTCATATCCCGATCGGGACGGAGTACCTGCACGAGTTGCTCGAAAGGGATGTTCTGGTGGGCATAGGCCCCGAGGGTGACATCGCGGACCCGTCCCAGCAGGTCGCGGAAGGTTGGGTTCCCTTCCAGAGACGTACGGAGCACCAGGGTATTGACGAAGTAGCCGATCAGCTCTTCGATCTCCGGCTGATCGCGGTTGGCAATGGGGGACCCGACCACGATGTCATCCTGGCCAGAGTAGCGAGCCAACAGCAGCTTAAAGGCTGCCAGGAGGGTCATGAACAGCGTCGCACCCTCCCGCTGGCTCAGCGCCGACAGCTGCTCGCCCAACTGCTTCGGGTACTCCACCGTCAGAGCGGATCCGCGTGACTTGTAGACGCTGGGGCGAGGGTGATCCAAGGGCAGTTGCAGGACGGGTACTCCCTCCAACTGCTGGCGCCAGTAGTCAAGCTGCTCTGTCAGCACCTCGCCTTGGAGCCACTCCCGCTGCCAAGCGGCAAAGTCTGCGTATTGTAACGCCGGCTCGGCGAGGGGCGAGGGGCGCCCCTGGGCAAAGGCCTCATAGATCTGCGCCATCTCGCCGATCAGAACCCCCATCGACCAGCCGTCAAAGACGATATGGTGAATCGTCAGGAGGAAGATGTGCTCCTCCGGCCCGAGACGGATCACCTGTGCGCGCCAGAGCGGCCCGGCCGCCAGATCAAAGGGGCGGGCGGCGTCGGCGGTGATCAAGCGAATCGCCTCGTCCTCGATCGCTGCGGGGGCCATATGGCTGATGTCCGCCCACGTGATCAGGGGCGTCAACTCAGGCTGGATCACCTGGACTGGACGACCATTCACCTCCGGGAACGTCGCCCTCAGCGACTCGTGCCGCCGCAGGATCTCGGCCAGGCTGCGCTCCAGCACGGCTACATCCAACTTCCCCCGTACGCGCAGGGCGTTGGGGATATTGTAGGCAGCGCTTCCCGGCTCCCACTGGTCGACAAACCACATGCGCTGCTGGGAGAAGCTGAGGGGATACTCTTCCCTAGCGGCCCGCGGTACCACCCGCGCATTGGCAGCCACCGCAATGCCCTCTTCCTCCAGAAGATAGGTCAGTAGCTCCAGTTCTTCGGGAGATAACCCCTCCGCGCCAAGGTCATCGGTCGAGTTCATTGCCCGCTGCCCCTTTCGCGACGTAGTTGGGCCAAGTTCGCCTTGAGGTCGGCACTGGACAGGCTCTTCACCCGTCTCCAGACAGCTGCCGCCTTCTCCACCTGGCCAGGCTGGGGCTCGCGCGCTCGGGCCAGGACCGCCAGTTGATCGACAGTCGGTGATTCAAACAGGTGCTTGACGGTCAGATCCACCTGCAGAATCTTACGAAGGCGGGAGATTACCTGCACGGCACTGAGTGATTGGCCACCCATGTCAAAGAAGTTGCCGTGAACGCTGATCCGGGGCAGATGGAGTACCTCGGCACACACGCTGGCGATGACCTCTTCCACCGCATTGCGGGGCGCCACAAAGGCGGCTGAGGTCCCGTAGGCCATAGGGTCAGGCTCCGGCAAGGCCTTGCGGTCCACCTTCCCAGTGGCACCCTTGGGCATGGCGTCTAGCATCATCCAAGCCGACGGTACCAGGTAACCGGGCAAGCGAGCCGCCAGGAAGCTGCGCAGTTCGGTCAGCGAAAGCGGGTAACCCGGCTGGGCCACGGCGTAGGCCACCAGGCGCTTGGACTGATCGTCTGGCGTATTCCGGGCCATGACGACCACATCGAACACACCCGGGTGGCCCATAAGCACGGCCTCGATCTCGCCCGGCTCAATGCGGAACCCGCGAATCTTGATCTGGTAGTCGACGCGCCCCAAGTAGAGGAGGCTGCCATCCGGCTGATAGCGGCCCAAATCGCCCGTCCGGTACATCCGCGCACCAGGCACCAGTGAAAAGGGATTGGGCACAAACTTCTCGGCGGTCAGGTCGGGGCGATTCAGGTAACCGCGGGCCAGCCCGTGGCCACCAATGCAGATCTCGCCCTTCACCCCAACCGGTACCGGGTTGAGATTGGCGTCCACCAGGTAGATGCCGGTGTTGGCGATGGGGCCGCCAATGGTGACGTTGACGCCGCGCTCCACGCGGGTGAAGGTGGAGTAGGTCGTATCCTCGGACGGGCCGTACAGGTTGTAGACGTCACGAACAGTGGTGCGCTGATAGATCTCCTGCACCAGTTCGTTCTTCAGCGCTTCGCCCGCCAGATTCACCACCTGCACCGAACTGGGGACCCCGCCTATGCTCATCAGCGCCGCCATCACCGACGGCACCGAGTTGATCAGCGTTACCTGCTCACGCACGGTGAGTGACGGGAGTTCCAGCAGGTTCTCAGCCAGTATGACGGTCCCGCCACAGGCAAGGGGCACAAAGATCTCAAAGACGGACAGGTCAAAGCACATGGAGGACCCCGCCAGAACACCCGCCATCTCTGCAGGCGAAAACACCTTCATGGACCACTCCATGAAGACCGCCGCACTGTAGTGGGTAATGGCCACACCCTTCGGCCGGCCCGTCGAACCCGATGTGTAAATCAGGTAGGCGATGTTCTGCGGATCCACGGACGTGGACGGTGTCGTGGCCTCCTGCTGGGCGATGATCGGCCAGTCAGCATCAAGGCAGACGACGGTCGCCCCATGGGCCGGCAGTACCTCCCGCTGAGCCTCCAAGGTGAGGATGATGGAGGCCTGGGAGTCATCCAGGATCAACTGGATCCGTTCCTGCGGGTAGGCCGGATCTAGGGGCACATAGGTACCGCCGGCCTTCAGAATGGCCAGCATGCCCAACAGCATGTGGACGGTCCGGGGAACGCACAGGCCAACGGTAACCTCTGGCCCGACGCCCATGGTCACCAGGTGGCGAGCGAGCCGGTTAGCCTTCTCGTCCAACTCCGCATAGGTGATGGCACGGCTCGTGCGTTGCTCCGTCGGCTGGAAGACAACCTCGTCCCACAGGGCCGCCGTAGCCATTGGTGTGCGTTGGACCTGGGCCTCGAAGTACTGGTGCATGCAGCGCTGGGGCGGGACGACGGTGTGGGTGTCGTTCCACTCCACCACTACCTGGCGCTGCTCTTCCGCTGTCAGCATCGGGAGATTGCTGATCAACTGATCAGGTTGACCCGTGATCGATCGCAGTAGCTCGTGTACGTGGGTGGCCATAGCCGAGACGGTCGACTCGTGGAACAGGTCGGTGTTGTAGATCCAGTGCGCCTGCTGGCCGGTGGTCGTCTCCCGCAAGACCAGCTTCAGATCATACTCGCTCGCTCCGTTGTGCCAGGCCATGGGCGCCATGGTCAGGCCCGACAGCCGCCGCGCCGGCGCCTCCGGCTGGACCTCCAGGGCCACCTGCACAAGCGGCGGGCGGCTGGGGTCTCGCTGAATCTTGAGCGTCTCGACAATGGTCCCGAAGGGCAGGTTCCCCTCGCCCATGGCCGCTTGCCGCTGGCGGAAGAGCTGCTCCACGAGGGCGCGTCCGGCAGTCCGGTAGGTCATGCCTGCCCGCAGAATACGCGTGTTGCCAAGCGGCCCCACCACACCAGCCCAGTCGCCGTCACGGCCAGAGATCTCTTCCCCGACCAGCAGGTCCTCTTGGCCGGTGTAGCGATAGAGGAAGGCAGCCAAGCCAGCAAGCCAGACGGATGCCAAATCCACCTCCGCTGCGTGGGCATAAGCCGCCGCCTGCTGGGCGATGTCGCCCGGCACGGGTAGCACCACCTGGCCGCTCCGCCCGCTGCGAACGGGCGGAGGCGACTGGTCTGTGTCGAGATCGACGACCGTGGGGGCGCCGGCGAGCCGCTGTTGAACGGCCTTCAGATGCAGCTCGGCGTCGGGCGCAGCCAGAAGGACCTGCTCCCGTTCCAGCCAGCGGCCAAAGGAAGCGGTCAAGTCGGGCAGCGCTGCGGCGCCCTCTTGGCTGGCGCTACTGTACAGCTCAGCCAGGTCACCAGCCAGAAGATCGAGGGATGCTTCATCGCCCACGATCCGGTGCAGGGCGAACATCAGCACGTGGTGGTCTGCCGCCACCCGTACCAGAACCGCCCGCCATAGTGGCCCCGTGGCCAAGTCAAACGGCTGCTGGGCCCACTGCGTCAGCGTCTGACCCAGTGAAGCTTCCCCCTCAGCTCCAACTTGACCGCTGAGGTCAAGGAACGTAGGGCCAACCCCGACCTCAGATTCCGCCACCTTCACGACGGGCTGCCCGTCAGCGGCGGGGAACGTTGCCCGGAGCAGCGGATGCCGCTGAATCAAGTCCTGCAGGCTGTTCGCCAGCATCGCCGTGTTGAGATGGCCCTGCAGGCGGTAAGCCGCTGCCACCATGTGGGATGGATTACCGCTGTCATACTGCTCGAGGAACCAGAAACGCTGCTGCGTTACGGAAAGCAGCACGGCCTCTTGCCCCGGGGCTACCTTGATCTCTCCTGGCGTCACTTTCCGTTCACCTCATTGCCGGCAGCGCTCTGGGCCGCCCTTTCCTGTCGTTTTTCACCCAAGAGCCGTTGCCGCTGTTCCGGCGAAAGGTCTTTGAGCTTCTCGACCAACGCCGCAACCGCCATAGCCTGACCCGGCTTCGGCTCGTTCTTGATCAGCACCTCGGCCATCTGGGCTACGGTCGTGGCTTCAAACAGGACTCGTACGGGTAACTGAGTCTGGAAGGTCTGGCGAACTTGCGCGATGAGCCGAGCGGCTAGCAACGAGTGGCCGCCCAGGTCGAAGAAGGTGTCGTGGATGCCGACGCGCTCCACCTGCAGGGTCTGTGCCCACAGGCGGGCTAGTACCATCTCCACCGGGGTGCGTGGGCTCACGAATGCCTTGCCGCTGCTGGCCCCGACCTGTGGCACGGGCAGGGCACGGCGATCCACCTTGCCGTTCGGCGTGCGGGGGAGGGCATCCAGCCAGACAAAGAGGGTGGGGATCATGTAGTCGGGAAGCGATCTCTTCAGGAACTGGCGCATCGCCTCGTCATCCGGGCGCCCCTCCTGGGCCACCACATACCCGACCAGGAAGGAGGACGGTCCCGGTGCGACCGTGACCACCGCCTCACGAATCTGGGGGTGGTGGTGTAGCGCCTCTTCGATCTCCCCCGGCTCGATGCGGAAACCGCGCACCTTCACCTGGTAATCGGCCCGACCGTGTAGCGCGATGCGGCCGTCGGGGAGCCAGGAGGCCACATCGCCCGTTCGATACAGCCGGGCGCCCGGTGCCTCTCCCCACGGGTCACGGATAAAGCGTTCGGCGGTCAAGTCGGGGCGGCCGCGATAGCCGCGCGCCACACCGGCGCCGCCGATGTAGAGCTCGCCCCGGATGCCCGGCGGCACGGGATGCAGCCCGCCATCAAGGATGTAGGCCTGCGTGTTGGCAATGGGGCGCCCAACACTCACGGGACCGGTACCGGGGGTTACGCGCTCACAGGTAGACCAGATCGTGGTCTCAGTCGGACCGTAGACGTTCCAGAGCGACCCGCAGCGGGCCAGTAGCTGGGTGGCTAAGTCCCGGGTCATCGCCTCACCGCCGCATAGCACCTTCAGGTTCGGGTCTCCCTGCCACCCTGTCTGCAAGAGCAGGTTCCAGGTAGCAGGCGTGGCCTGCATCGCTGTCACGCCATGGACCGCCATCTGCTGGGCCAGCGCTTCGCCGTCGCCGGTCACATCCCGGCTCGCAACCACCAGCCGGGCGCCCGTGATCAGTGGGAGGAAGAGTTCCAAGCCAGCGATGTCAAAACTAAGACTGGTGACAGCCAACAGCACATCCTTGGCAGTGAGCCCAGGCTCTTGGGCCATGGCGGTCATCAAGTTGACGGCATTGCGGTGGGAGACTTCCACACCCTTGGGCTTTCCGGTTGAACCGGAGGTATAGATGATGTAGGCGAGACGGTCTGCGGCGAACGGACCACCCTCACCCTCGGCTGTCAGGTTGGTCTCACTGCACGGAGCGATCTCAGGCCCATCGGTATCGAGGCAGACCCACCGGGCCGAGATTGCACCTTGCAGAGAGCGGGCCAAGTCACTGGTACTGATGACGACCGGCGCCTCAGCGTCACGGAGCATGAAGGCGACCCGGTCGTGCGGGTAGTGTGGGTCCAGCGGCAAGTAGGTGCCGCCAGCCTTGAGCACAGCCAGGACGGCCACCACCATCTCAGGCGTGCGGTCCAGGTAGATGCCTACCGGCGTCTCAGCGCCAACGCCCTGTGCCTGCAGGTAGCGGGCCAGTCGATTGGCCTGTCCATTGAGCTGGCCGTAGGTCAGGGACGGTGTAGCGCTGCCATCTGACACGGCCGCAACGACCGCTAACGCGTCGGGCTGCTGCATGACCGTCGCTTCGACCAACTGGTGCAGGCCGCAAGCAGGGACCTCCCGCCGCGTCTCATTCCAGTGCTGAAGCACCTGTTGCGCCTCGGCGTCGGACAGGAGCGCTACGTCCATCACCGACTGCTCGGGATTCGTGGCCATCGCCTGCAGAATCGACTCCAGGTGGCGGGCCAACTGCCCGATGGCTGTCGCTGCATACCGGTGGCGGTCGTAGATCAGGCGCACCCAAAGCTGGGTCCCTGGCACGATCATCACGGTCAGCGGGTAGTTGGTTCGCTCGACGGTGCGGACGTTTTGCAACTGCACATCGCTCTGGCCGGCCCGGCCAGACGGCATCGGGTAGTTCTCCACCAGGAGCAGGCTTTCAAACAACGGCTGGCTGCGCGGTACTTGGCTCCAGCCCTGCACCTGTACCAACGGGGTGTACTCAAACTGGCGCAACTCTGCCTGCTGGGCCTGCACCTGCTGCAGCCAGTCGATCAGTCGGGTAGCGGTTGGGATCCGCAGGCGCACGGGCAATGTGTTAATGAAGACGCCGACGATGGATTCCACGTCGGGCAGTTCGGCGGGGCGCCCGGCCACAGTCGCACCGAAGATGACGTCCTCTTCACCGCTGTACCGGCTGAGCAGTAGCGCCCAGGCGCCCTGCACCAGCGTGTTGATCGTAAGCCCGTGGGTCCGGGCCAGACGAGTTAGGCTGGCGGTGGCCTCCTCGGGCAGGCGCACGTGGACCTCGTCGTGTGCATCAGCGGAAGCGCCTGCTGACGAATCCGCCGGCCGCTGATCCCCGCCACCGGCCAGCCCCAGACTGGTCGGAGCCGTAAGACCCGCCAGCGCCTGCCGCCAGTAGGCCTCAGCACGCGCCATGTCCTGGCGCTGCAGCCAGCCAATGTACTCGCGGTAAGGCCTGTAAGTCGGCAGATTCACCGGGTCTCCCTGGCAGATGGCGTTGTACAGCGCAAAGACTTCTTGGAGGACCACCCCGACCGACCAGCCGTCGATCAGCAGGTGATGGACGCTCCAGACGAACTGATGGGTCTCGTCACCCGTGCGGATGAGGGCCAGCCGCATCAGCGGCGCACGGGTCAGGTCGAATCCCCGCTGGCGCTCGCTGACCAGGAACGCCTCCAGCCGCTGGGATTGCTCCGCCGCAGAGGCGTCCGACCAGTCCAGTAGCTCCCACGGCACCTCTGCCTCCTGGCGCACGACCTGAACCGGCTTCTCCCGCTTCTCCCACAGGAAGAGGGTGCGTAAGGCCGGGTGGCGGTCCACCACCCGCTGCCATGCGGTGCGGAAGGCATCCACATCAAGCCGCCCATCGACCAGGCAGGTGAGCTGCACGACGTAGGTGCCCGAAGCAGGATCGAGCACGGTGTGGAACAAGATGCCTTCTTGAAGGGGGGCGAGCGGATAGATATCAGCGACGTTGGGCGTTGACACGGGTTTCAACCTCCTCAGCCTCAGCCAATTCGGCCAGGATATCATCAAGGGCGCCCTGGTCCAGACCCGCTTCGGGGAAGTCCGACGGTGTGTACCCACCTGCCTCAGGGGAGAGGCAATGGCGGATCATCGCCGTCAGCACCTGCACGAAGTTCAGGGCCAAGGCCTCAATAGTCTCGGCACGATGAACCTGCGCACTGTACGTGAAGTTCACCACCAGGCGTCCATCATGAACGCCAGCGTCTACATCTAACAGATACTTGCGCGGCCCCTCGGGATGGTGGTGGGCTCCTGCCGATTCCGGCGCCCGGCGGAACACACCCTCCACGGCACCCTCCTGATTCGTCTGACCCAGAAGCAGGAAGCTGATCGGGGCTTGCGGCAGCGCCGCCAGTTGCCGGGAGAGCGCTTCGTCCCCTCGCAGGTAGCGGAGGAGACCGTAGCCCATGCCCCGGTTGGGCACCTGCCGGACATACTCCTTTACAGCCTTCAGCAACTCGCCCAGTCCACCCTGGGGCACCGTGAGCAGCAACGGGTAGACGGCGGTGAACCACCCTACCGTCCGCGATACGTCCACGTTATCCAGGATGGGGTCGCGCCCGTGGCCTTCGATGTCGACCAGATGGCGGGGGGCGCCCGTCCACGTCGACAAGGCTTGCGCCAAGGCAGCCAGTAGCACCTCGTTGAGCTGGGTATGGTAGGCCTTGGGTACCTCCCGCAGGAGCGCCTCGGTCTCACCTTCCGCCAGGCCCACCGTAATGACCTGTGCCGATGCCTCGCTATTGAAGGCGTCGGGCCGGTTCAACGGCAGAGGGGCCACCTGGGCACGATTCGGCTCCAGCCAGTAGTCCTGCTCGGCTGCGAGGGCGGGCGACTTTGCGTATTCGGTCAGCACTTCCGCCCACTGCTTGAACGATGTTGTCTTGGCCGGGAGCGACGGCTGCTGCCCCTGGTTGAGCTGTTGATACAAGGTGGCCAAGTCCTCAAGCAGGATCTGCCAGGAGACGGCTTCCACGACCCAGTGGTGAACCACCAAGAGCAACCGACCTGGGCGTTCGGCGCCCAAGTCAAAGTGGGCCAGCCGCATCAAAGGGCCATGCGCCAGGTCTAGTTGCCGTTGCATCTGGTCGGACAAGGTCTCGACCGCCTTGGACTGCTCCTCTCTGGGCACCGCTCTCAGATCGATGCGGGTGAAGAGGTTGCTGTACACGTCATCAGCAAGACCGGCGTTCCATTGCGTCCAGGTCTCCCCCACGCGTTGGAGGCGCAGGCGCAGGGCATCATGGTGGCGCAGAAGATGGCGTACCGCCTCCTCCATGGCTCCCACGTTGATCTCGGGCGGCGTCTCCAGAAGGATCGCCTGGTTCCAGTGGTTGCGTTCTGGTCTGTCCTGGGCGACAAACCAGTGCTGTACAGGGGTCAGGGGCACAGGGCCTTCCACCACCCCTTGGTCGGCCACCAAGGCGGCACCTGTCGCTGCCAGGTTCGCCAGTTCAGCCACCGTCGGGTACTCAAAGAGTTGCTTGGAGGTCAGCCGGATGCTGGCCTTGTTGAGCCGGGCCATCACCTGCAGGGCGACCAGGGAGTCACCGCCCAGTTCAAAGAAGTTGTCGTGAATCCCCACCGCATCGATGCCGAGCAACTGCCGCCAAACGCCGGCGATCGTCTCTTCGGTCTCGTTGCGGGGCGCCACATAGTCGGTACGGACTGCGGGCCGGGCGTGGGCAGCCTGGCCGTGCTGGGCCTCCTCCCGCCGCTCCAGCAAGGCCTGGGCTGTCGCCGCATCGCTAGCTTCGCGGAGCGCCACCAGGTCCTGCGGCGAGACGATGACCTGGCATTCGCCGCTGACCAGGGCCCGGCAGAAGGCGTCCGCACCCTCAGCGTGCGTGATGCCCGCATGGCGGATCTCCTCACGAATCTCGGCCTGCCACTCCGGCGAGTCCATCGTGGCCAGGGAGTCGAGCGCCATGCCCGCCTCGCTCCAGGTGGGCCAGTTCATGGCCACCACCCGTCGGGTAGGCTCGTTGGCACAGGCCGCGTAAGCATCCAAGAAGAGATTGGCGGCCGAGTAGTCGCTTTGGCCGAACTTGCCCAAGACCGAGCGCAACGAGGAGCAGAGCACCATGAAGTCCAAGGGCTGGTGCGCAAAGAGGCTGTCTAGCACCACGGTGCCCTGAACCTTAGCGGCCATGACCTGCTGTGCCTGTTCCATGGTCTTGAACTGCATGATGCCGCCGCCCGCAACACCGGCGGTATGGATGACGCCATGAATGGCGCCAAAGGTGACTCGCGCCTGGTCGACCACTGCCTGCATCGCCGCCGTAGCGGCCACGTCGGCCTGGGCCACCAACACCTGGGCGCCCCAGCCCTCCATCGTCATGATCTGCGTGATCTTACGGCTGACTGGGTCCGCTTCGCCGTGGCTAGCCAGCCAGCCACTCCATTCGTGGCGGGCCGGGAAGGATGAGCGGCCGACCAGGATCAGCCGGGCTTTGTAGTTCTGCGCCAGGTAGCTGGCCAGGGCGAGACCGACGCCCCCCAGGCCACCGGTGATCAGGTAGACCCCAGCCTCCTTCAGCGGTAGGTCTGAGGCGAGGGGCGCCGCCAAGCGCACCGGTTCCGAGTCCTGCACCCAGCGGTGCGCACCGCGGTAGGCCACGGGCGCCGCTGGCGCAGGCGACAACAGCTCGGCCCACAGTTGGCCCGCCAACCGCTCCCAGGACGGCTGCGGCGAGGGCGCCCGGGTCACATCCACGTGACGGCAGGCCACGTGGGGGAACTCCTGGGGAATGGTAAGACACGGCCCGAGCACCATGACCTTGCTCGGCACAAGGGTCTCGTCACCCAGCACCCGCTGCGTGTGATTGGAGACGACGGTCAGGGAGAGCGCCTGATTCGGGTACGCATTACCTAGCGACTGCGTGAGGGACAGCAGGCTGGCAAAGCCCGTCACGTCACCAGTGAGCGCCGATCCCGACGGCTCATCGGTGACGGTCCAGCAGTGGACCACGTGCTGAGGCACCGTTCCCTGCTGGGTTAGGGCCAGCCAGAGAGCCTCGTAGTCGCTGGTAGTGGCAGGGTTCAGGGTAAAGGTCCCATCGGCTAGACGGCCAAACCCCTGCCCCTCCACGACCCGGACCACGTCGCCACCGGCCTCGGAGATGCGCTGGATCAAGGCCTCGCTCAGACCAGCCTGATCAGCCAAGACGACCCAGGTGGCGCGCCCGGCCTTGGCTAGCGCCTCAGCGTTGGGCGCCAGCAGGGGCGCCGAACGCCGCCAGGACGGAACGTAGAACCAGTCAGCCGGATCGCTCTTCTTGTCCAGAGAGCGATGCCCACTCTCCTGCTTGGCCTCCGGGGCCACCAGATCCACCCAGTAGCGGCGCCGCTCAAAGGGATAGGTGGGAAGCGGGATCCGGCGCGGGAGACCGTTCCTGTACAGTCGCGTCCAATCCACGGCCACGCCGGCCACCCACAGCTTGCCTAGCGCCAGATGGCAGAGTGCGCCATCCTCCTGCAAGTCGTTAGCCGCTGGCAGGGAAGGCATCAGCCAGCGCCCACGGGCGTACCGCGGGTGCCGACGGGTTAGCCCGCAGAGCGTCTGACCCGGACCTACCTCCAGCAATACCTGGTTGGCCTGGGCCAGAAGATGATCGACGCCGTCGGCAAACCGGACCGTCTGCCGCAGGTGACGGGCCCAATAGTGCGGGTCGGTGGCTTCGGCAGCCGTGATCCAGTCGCCCGTTACATTAGAGATGAAGGGAATCTGCGGTGGGCGCAGGGTGACCTGCTCCACCAAGCGTGTGAACTGGCCAAGGATCGGCTCCGTCATGTGGGAATGGAAGGCGTGGGAGGTGTGGAGCCGACGGGCTACCACGCCCCTTTCGGCCAACTGCGTCTCCAGCCGCTCCAACGCGTCAGCCGTGCCGGCGATCACGCAGGACTTCGGGGCGTTCACGGCGGCCAGGGAGAGCTCATCGTTCAAGAACGTCACCGCGTCGGCCTCCGACAGCGATACGGCCAGCATCTCACCCGGTGGTAGCGACTGCATCAGGCGCCCGCGGGCGGCCACAAGGCCCAAGGCGTCCTCCAAGGAGAGGACGCCGGCTAGACAGGCGGCGACGTATTCACCGATGCTGTGCCCCATCATAGCCGTGGGTTTGATGCCCCAGGCCAGCCATTGCTGGGCCAATGCGTACTCCACGGCAAACAGGGCGGGTTGAGTCAAAGTCGTCTGGCGCAGGCGATCCGCTGCCGCCTCAGCGTCACCGTCAGGGGCGAACAGGACCGTTCGGATATCGAGACCCAGATGGGGGTACAAGAGATCGGCACAGCGATCCAACGCCTGGCGGAAGACCGCTTCGGCCCCGTACAACTGGCGGCCCATTCCCACATACTGCGCCCCTTGGCCGGGGAAGAGGAAAGCGACCGTCGCCGGAGCATCCGGCGCCTCCCCCTTGCTCCCATCCGCCACGGCGCACGCGTGCACGGCTTCCGCTACGTCACTGGCCACGAGCACCCGCCGGTGAACCATGGCCTTGCGCCCTGTTTGCAGGGTGACAGCCACCTGCCCCAAGTCTAGGCCCGGGTTCTCTTTCAGGTGGCGCGCTAGGTTGTCGGTGGCTGCCTGCAGCGCTTCAGGGCTCCGGGCCGAAAGCGGCAGCACGTGCCAGTGTTTCGGTGGCACGTCATCCGTCAGCACGGGCGCCTCCTCCAAGACCACGTGGACATTGGTGCCGCCGATGCCGAAGGCGCTGACACCCGCTCGCCTGGGCAGGTCACCGGGCTCCCAGGACTGCAACGCCGCGTTGACGTAGAAGGGGCTGTTGGCGAAGTCAATGTGCGGGTTGGGCGCCCGGTAATGCAGACTGGGGGGCAACTGCCGATGATAGACAGCCAGCACCGCCTTGATCAGTCCGGCTACACCGGCCGCCGTATCCAGGTGGCCGATATTGGTCTTCAGCGATCCGATGGCACAGTACCCCTTGCGATCCGTGTGGGCGGTGAAGGCCCGCGTTAGGGCTGCAACCTCGATGGGATCGCCCAGGTTCGTCCCTGTCCCATGCGTCTCGATGTAGGTCACCGTATCCGGATGGAAGTCGGCCATGGCTAGGGCCTCGGCGATCACCTCAGCCTGACCATCGACACTGGGCGCCGTGTAGCCGACCTTCCCCGAGCCGTCGTTGTTGCAGGCCGATCCCTTGATCACGGCATAAACATGGTCACCGTCAGCCACAGCCCGGTCCAGCCGCTTCAGGGCCACCACACCGACCCCGTTGCCGAAGACCGTTCCGCGGGCATCTGCATCAAAGGCCCGGCAGTGGCCGTCTGGCGACGCAATGCCGCCCTCGCTGTACAGGTAGCCCGTCTTTTGGGGCACACGAACTGAGACACCGCCCGCCAGAGCCATGTCGCACTCGCCGCTTAGCAGACTCTGACACGCCAGGTGCACGGCCACCAGCGAGCTGGAGCAGGCTGTCTGCACCGTCACCGTGGGACCGGTCAGGTTCAATTTGTAAGCAACACGGGTGCAGAGGAAATCCTTGTCGTTGAGTAGCCCGGCCTGGAAGCCGCCCACCAGCTCCATCAGTTGCCTGTTGGGTAGCAGGTTCTGCAGGAAGTAGCTACCCGACCCCGTGCCGCCAAAAACGCCAATGCGACCGGCAAAATCCGCAGGGTTCACCCCTGAATGCTCCAGGGAGACCCATGCAGTCTCCAGAAAGAGGCGCTGCTGCGGGTCCATCAACTCTGCTTCCCGGGGATTGATGCCGAAGAACGCGGCATCAAACGTCTCGACATCGCCTAACACCGCGCCCCCCTTGACGTAGTGGGGGTTTTGAAGGAGCTGGGCATCGACGCCGGCAGCCGCCAACTCATCATCGGTGAAAAAGGTAATGCACTCCACGCCATCCCGGATGTTGCGCCAGAAGGCATCTACGTTGTCGGCCTTGGGAAATCGGCCTGCCATGCCGATGACCGCGATGCCACTGAGCTGCTCCTCGGACAGTGTCGTCATTACGTGTTCCCTCTCCTTAGCGGGTGGCCTTGCGCGTTCGCCACTGATTCTCTAGCCGGGCCCGGCGGCTCGCTGCCCGGTCGGCAGTCTCCTGGAACGAGTCCTGTCTGGATGCCTGGTCGTGTGCGTCGCCCAGGTATTGGGCGAGGGAGAGCAGCGTCGGGTGGTGGAACATCTCCACCAACGGGAACTCTCGGCCCACCCTTTGCTGCAGCTGGGTATGCGCCCGCACCATGAGGAGCGAGTTGCCACCCAGGTCGAAGAAGTTGTCGTGTCGGCCCAGGTTCTCGACCTCAAGCACCGACTGCCAGACGGCAGCGATAGCCTGCTCGAGCGCCGACTGGGGCAGAACCGCCTCAGCGGCGGCCACTCGTGCCTCGGGCGCCGGCAGCGCCTTGCGGTCCACCTTGCCGTTGGGGTTCAGGGGGAGCTGCGCCAGGGTGACGAAGGTCGACGGGATCATGTGCTGGGGTAGATGCCGCTGCAGGAAGCGGCTAAGGGCCGCCGGCTCCAGTCCCGGTGAGGCTACATCGCCGTCGGCCGGCACCAGGTAGGCGACCAGCCGCTGCGTGGCCCCGCCTTCCCCGCCCTGCGTGACGACAACCGCCTCGCGCACGAGCGGGTGGTGGACTAGGGCCGATTCAATCTCGCCCAGTTCGATGCGGAAGCCGCGGATCTTCACCTGGAAGTCACGGCGGCCCAGGAACTCCACGGTGCCGTCAGGCAGCCAGCGGGTCAGGTCGCCCGTTCGGTAGAGGCGGCTACCGGCCGAACCGAAGGGGTTGGGTACAAAACGATCATCGGTCAGATCCGGTCGCTTCCAGTAACCGCGGGCCAAGCCCTCGCCGCCGGCATAAAGCTCGCCAGGCACACCCACGGGCACTTGGCGTTGCTGGGCGTCCAGGATCCAGACCTGGGTGTTGGTGATCGGCTTGCCGATGGGGATGGAGCGCCCTGGCACCACCGTCGTGATGGTGTGGCAGCAGGTGAAGGTGGTGTTCTCGGTCGGGCCGTAGCCGTTGATCAGCCGGCAATGGGGGAGCTTGGTCAGCACCCGCTCGACGTGGGGCGCCGAGAGCACGTCGCCGCCAGCCAGCAGTTGACGCACGGGCTGCAGGCCCTCGAGGTTGCCGTCCACCATCTCCTGGAACAGGCCGGCCGTGAGCCACATGGACGTCACCTGGTGCTGGGCGATCGTGCGGCCCAAGTCACCCAGGGAGGCCTGCCCGGGCGGGCAGATTGCGAGGGTGGCCCCGTTCAGCAGGGCGCCCCAGATCTCAAGGGTGGAGGCGTCAAACGAGATGGGCGCGTACTGGAGCCAGACCTGATCGGAGCCAAAATCCACGAAGTCAGTCCCCTTGACCAACCGCACGACGGCTCGCTGCGGGATGGCGATGCCCTTGGGCTGGCCGGTGGAGCCCGAGGTGTACATAATGTAGGCCAAGCTGTCGCCTGCGGCCGGGCACGGCGGTGGCGTGGTGGATTCCTGCGCCAGCGTAGCCCGGTCCTGATCCAGATCGACCACCACCGCCGTGTGCGGTGGCAACTTGGTGCCCAGGCCCCGCCCGGTGATCAGCACAGGCACGCCTGTATCCTGAATCATGAAGCTGAGCCGCTCGGCCGGATACGCCGGATCCAAGGGGACATAGGCGCCGCCTGCCTTCAAGATGCCGAGCAGCGCCACCACCTGGTCAAAGGAGCGCTCCAGACAGAGGCCGACCGGCGTATCGGTGCTGACCCCCTGTCTCTGCAGGGTGTGGGCGAGTTGGTTCGCCCGCTGGTCCAGTTCGCCATAGGTCATCTGCTGGGCGCCCAAGGCAAGAGCCACCTTGCTCGGCGCCTGCGCCGCCTGCTGCTCAAACAGGGCCGCGAGAGAGGCCTGCCGCGGGTAGGGGCTGCTGGCGCCCCGCCAACGGGCCAGTTGCGACTCCTCCGCTGCCGTGACGATCTGGAGGTGCCCCACGGGCTGAGCGGGATTGGCAGCCATGCCTTGCAGGATCTGTGTCAGGTGCCCCAGAAGGCGATGGACCGTCTCCTCATCCAGCCGCTGGCCGTCGTACATCGCCCCTAACGACAACTGCGTGCCCGGGCGCACCGTGAGGCTGAGCAGATAGCTGCTCTTCTCCACCGAGCGGATGTCCGAGATGTTCACGTTGCCTTCCCCGTTGGTCAGCATCGTGTCGACGGGGTAGTTCTCAAAGACGACGATCGTCTCAAACAAGGAGGTGCCGCGCGGCAGATCGCTCCAGCCCTGAACCTGGACGAGCGGGGTGTATTCAAACTGGCGCTGTTCCACCTGTGTTGTCTGCAACGCTTGCAGCCAGGGGATGAGGCTGGCATCATGGGGGACCCGCACCCGCACCGGGAGGGTGTTGATGAACAGGCCCACCATGGTCTCCACGTCTGGTAGGTCGACGGGTCGACAGGCAACCGTCGAACCGTAGACCAGATCCTCCTCCCCGCTGTAGCGGTTGAGGAGAACCGCCCAGGCGCCCTGCACCAGCGTGTTCATGGTCAGCTGATGCTGGCGTGCCAAGGACTGCAGTGTCGCCGTCAGTTCCGGCGTGAGCTGCCACTCCACCTTGCGCGCCCCAGTCGACGGCCCAAGGTCGGTCTTGACCAGTCGTTCCACCGGGAGCCGGGTGGGCGCCGAAAAGCCGCGTAACTGCTGGCGCCAGAAGGCTTCCGCCTGGGCGATGTCTTGGCGGCTCAGCCAGGCAATGTAACTCCGATACGGCCGGGTGTACGGCAAAACATAGGACTCGCCACGGGCCAGCGCCTCATAGGCGGTAAACAAGTCCTTGAGCACCAACGCCATGGACCACCCGTCCAAGAGCAGATGGTGGTGGGTCCACACGAAACGGTAGGCCGTCTCATCCGTCTGGATCAGGGCGAACCGCATCAAGGGTGGCCGGCGCGGGTCAAACCCCCGCCGGCGCTCCGCCTCCAGATACGCCTCAAACCGCACCTGCTGTTCCTCCGCCGGCATGCCGCGCCAGTCGATCTCTTCCCACGGCAGGGGGAGTCGGCGGTGCACCGCCTGCAGCGGCTTGTCGATCTCTTCCCAGTGGAACGAGGTCCGGAAGACGGCATACCGCTCCATGACCTTCTCCCACGCGTCCCTGAAAGCTACCGGGTGAAAACCGCCGTCGAAGGCATAGCTCACCTGAACGACGTAGACCTCCGACTCGGGGGCCTGCAGGGTGTGAAACAACAGCCCCTGCTGCATGGGCGATAACTCGTAGAGCTCCTCGATCTGATCCGGCCTCATGCCTATTCGCCCCCCGACTTCATCAATTTCGCGAAGAAATCATCCATCTGCGTCTGGCTCAGGCGAGCCTCCGGGAAGTCAGACGGCGTATAGCCCCCGGCCTCTGGCGACGTGCAGTGTGCAATGATCTGACGCAGGCGGTCCATAAAGGCCTGGGCCAGATTCTCAATGGTCGATACTCGGTGAATCTCCCGGCTGTACCCCCACTGCACTTCCAAGCGGCCACCCATGACGCTGGCATCCACCTGGAGCAGATACGGTCGCTGGCCACGCTGGCTACGGCTGGGTCCAACCGATTCAGGCGCCAGCCGCAAGATGGGCGGCTGGGAGGTCTCCGTCTGGAACTGCCCCAGGTAGTTGAAGGCCACCTGAGCCCTGGGCATCGCCGCCAACTCGGTCCGGACAGCGGGCTCTGCCAGGTAGCGCAGCACCCCATAGCCAAACCCCTTGTTGGGGATCCGGCGCACAGCCTCCTTGACCGCCTTCAGTTCCTCGGCTACCCCGTAGGTCTTGCGCAGGTCGAAGAGCATCGGGAAGAGCGAGGTAAACCACCCCACCGTCCGGGTGAGGTCCACGTCGTCCCACAACTGTTCGCGGCCATGTCCTTCCACGTCTACCAGCAGGACTCGATCGCTCGTCCAGCGGGCGAAGCCATAGGCCAGCGCCGCCAAGAGCGCCTCGTGCACCTGTGTGCCGTAGGCCTTCGGGACCTCCTGAAGTAGAGCCCGGGTCTCATCGACCGTCAGCCGAACGGTGATAGTGGCTGCAGACTCCTCGTCATTCCGGGCGTCGGATCGGTCCACGGGCACGGCCACAGCCGCCGACCAGGACTGCTCCTGCCAATACTCGATCTCCCGGCGCAGCTCCGCCGACTGGCTGTACTCGACCAGGCGCTGAGCCCACTGCTGGAAGGAGGTAGTCTTGGGCGGCAACTCGATCAGCGCGCCACGGATGGCCTGGTCATAGGCCACCCCCAGGTCATCGAGCAAGATGCGCCAGGAGACGGCGTCCACAACCAAGTGGTGGATGCCAAGCCACAGGCGGGCTGGCTTCCCCTGCCCCAGGTGGATCAGGGTCACCCGCATCAAGGGACCGCGCTCGAGGTTAAAGCTGGTCTGCAACGACGCTGCGGCTGCTTCAACGGCTGCCGCTTGCTCCGCAGCGGGCACCGCGGAGAGGTCCAGTTCCGCAAATGCGGCGGTATCGGCCGTGTGCTGACCCGACTGCGGGTCGGCATACGCTTGGTCCACAACGCCATCAGCCATGGTAAACCGCAGCCGCAGGGCGTCGTGATGTGTCGCCACCTGCTGGACGGCCTGGGCCAGTGCGACCGTCGCTACATTCGGCTCCACCTCAAACATCATGGCCTGATTGAAATGGTGCGGTTCGGCCATCTCCTGTTGGAAGAACCAGTGCTGAATGGGGGTCAGGGGGACTGGACCGGTGGCCACGCCTTGGGCAGGACCTGTCAGGTGCTGCTCACTGGGCGCCGCCACGCCGGCAACCAGCGCCACCTGCGCCACTGTCTGCCCCTCAAAGATCTGCTTCGGCGTGATGATGAAGCCTCGCTGGTGTGCCTTGGCCACAATGCGCATGGCCATGATCGAATCGCCGCCAATGGCGAAGAAGTTGTCATGGATCCCGACCTGGGCCAGCCCCAAGATGTCAGCCCAGATCTGGGCAAGCACCTCTTCGGCCGGTGTGCGGGGCGAGGCATACGCTTCCGCCAACTGCGGACGGTGGGCGCTAGGCGCTGGCAGGGCCTTCCGGTCCACCTTGCCGTTGTTGTTCAGCGGCAGCGTCTCCAACACGACGAAGGCGGCCGGGACCATGTAGTCGGGCAAGCGTTCCTGAACCCACTTGCGCAGGTCGTCTACGGTAACCGTGGCGCCCTGGCGGCAGGAGAGATAGCCGACCAAGCGCTTGTCACCGGGTTGGTCTTCACGCACCAGGACCGCACTCTCCCGGAGCCCTGGATGCTGAGATAGGATCGACTCAATCTCACCCAGTTCAATGCGGAAGCCGCGAATCTTGACCTGATTGTCGATGCGCCCCAGATACTCCAGGTCGCCATCGGGCAGCCAGCGGGCCAAATCTCCGGTCTTGTACAGGCGGGCGTTGGGGTCTGATGTAAACGGATTGGGCACAAAGCGGTCGGCCGCCAGGTCGGGCCGGTTCAGGTATCCACGGGCCACACCGGCGCCGCCTACAAACATCTCACCTGGAACGCCCGTCGGGACTGGCTGCATGTAACGATCCAGCACGTAGACGCGCAGGTCGGGAATAGGCACCCCAATCACGCTACCCGGGGCGCCCGCCAAGTCAGCCAGGCCGATGGGCCGGTAGGTCACGTGAACCGTGGTCTCCGTAATGCCGTACATATTGACCAACTGCGGCTGGCTGTCGCCGTGCCGCTCGAACCAGGGCCGCAAGCTCTGCAGTTCCAGCGCCTCGCCACCGAAGATGACGTAGCGCAGCGCCAAGGGGGCCAGGCCGAGCGCCTTACCTTCGGCAAGCGTAGCCTCTTCAGCCGCAATCAGTTGGCGGAAGGCCGAGGGCGTCTGGTTGAGAACCGTGACGCCTTCCTGGCGCAGCAACTGATAGAAGCTGGCCGGCGAACGGCTGACCCAATAGGGCACCACAACCAGGCGACCGCCGTAGAGCAGGGCGCCCCAGATCTCCCAGACGGAGAAGTCAAAGGCGTAGGAGTGGAACAACGTCCAGACATCCTGCTGGTTAAATTCATACCACGCCTCGGTCTCGGTGAAGAGCCGCATCACCTGCCGGTGCTCCACCAGCACGCCCTTGGGGCGGCCGGTCGAACCCGATGTGTAGATGACGTAGGCCAAATGACCACCGGTCGTCACCTCTGCCGGGTCTGCGTCGCTCTCGCTGCCGATGGCATCAAGGTCGTCAATGCAGAGCACCTGAACGCCTGGACGCTCCGGTAGCCGGTCAAGGGTCGCCTGTTGGGCGACGATCACCTTGACGCCAGCGTCTTCCATCATGAAGTCCAAGCGATCTGAGGGCAGGGCCGGATCCAGCGGCACATAGGCCCCACCGGCCTTCAGAATCCCCAGGGCGCCCAGCACCGCGTGTAGGGAGCGCTCGACACAGAGCCCGACTCGCTCTTCCGGCCCTACCCCAAGCTTGCGCAGGGCATGCGCCACCTGGTTGGCACGGCGGTTGAGGGCGTCATAGGTCACGGCGATCGCCTGACCCGCCCCTTCTTCGGCTCCGTCGAAGGCCGTGACCGCCACGGCATCAGGGGTACGGCGGGCTTGCGCCGCAAAGGCCTGGTGGATGGTGCCCATGGACGATGGGTCGGCAGACCTCATCTCACCATCGCCCACCATGGCCAAGTCCTTGGCCGAAAGCACCGGGGCCAATTCGTGACGACCACCCGGCTGGGTCGCCATCTGGGTCAACACCCGGACGTAATAGCTCATGACCGCCCCAGCCTGTTCGGCAGGAATCTCGCGCCCATCATAGTCCAGGATTAGGCGCAGTTGCCCTGAATCGGGCGTCACGCTGGCCGTTATGAGCAGCGGGAAGTTGGTCTCCGCAAACTCCTTCAGGTCCAGGATCTCGATCTGACCGAGTGAGTAGAAGTGCACGTAGTTAAAGGACGTCTCGAAGAGCGCCTGGCGCGTATCGAGCCGCTTCTGCAGCTCCATCAGGGGGAAGCGTCGGTGGGGGAGCAAGCTCCACTCCGACTCAAAGACCTGTTTGACCAGCTGCTCCCAGGAGCCCGGCGTCACCTGCTGCCGGAAGGGGACGGTGTTCAGGAAGAGACCCCGAACCTGGTCCCCCCCTGCCTCTTCGGGGCGCCCGTTACAGACCAAGCCCGTCACCAGATCGGTCCGCCCGGTGACCATGCTTGCGACCTTGACGTGGGCTGCCAGCAGCACGCTCTTGAAGGGCACCGCCGCACTGCGAGCCAAGGACTTCAGGCCCCGGTAGATCTCCGGCGATACGGGCACCACCAGCCGGTTAACCGTCGCCCGATTGCCGCCGTGGCGCGCCGCCGCCTCACTAGGTGCGGCCCCCTCCCTCCGGGGCCACCGCCATACCGTGCCGGCCTCATAGCCGCTTAGACGGTCCAGCCAGAACTGCTCGCTCTCGGCTGAACCCATCGTTGCCTGCTCGAGGGCGACGAAGTCGCGGAAGCGGGCGGCGGGCAGCTCCTGGGGCGGCACCGGATTGCCCGTCAGCAGCGCCGTATACCGCTCAAAGATCTCGCCGATGGTCGACGTAAAGCTCCAACCGTCGAGGATGGCGTGGTTCTCCGTGGCCGTGAATTGGAAGGTGGCCTCGTCACGCAGATGGATCGTCAACCGCAGAAGCGGCGGCTGGGCGAGATCGAAATGGCGCTCCTGTTCATCCCGCACGAAGGCTGCCAGCGCCTCATCCTGCTCCGACCCCGAAAGGTGTCGCAGATCTTCGATGGCAACGGGCAGGTCAGCCGTCGGGTGGACCAACTGAAGCGGTTCACTGTAGTGGGTCAGGTCGAACGAGGTGCGCAGGATTGAGTGCCGCGCAACCACCTGGCGCACCGCCTCCTGGAAGTACGTCGCATCAAAGGGCGCCCGCACGTGGAACCCCGTCACGTTGTGGTAAACCGATGAGGTGGTCGAGTAGTTCATGTGGAAGAGCATGCCTGCCTGCAGCTTGGTCAGCGGGTAGGCATCTTCCAGTCCCGGGGGGAGCTTGGCACGGTCGGCCTCAGCCACCAAGCTGAAGGGCTCCGCACCGGCAACGGTCAACGCCCCTGAAGAGGCGTGGGCCGGCTCACGCTGCGCCACGGCAACCGCCAGCTCTCCCACCGTCTGGTGTTGGAACACCTGCTGGAGGGAGATTCCGATGCCCCGCTCCTTAGCCAACGCCACCACCCGCACGCTACGAATGGAGTCGCCGCCCAGGGCGAAGAAGTTGTCATGCACGCCCACCTGCTCCAAACCCAGCACCTGGGCGAAGATCTGGCTCAAGACCTCCTCCGCCGGTGTACGGGGCGCCACGTACGCCTCTGCGCCGCCAGACCGGTCATGGGTCGGGGCCGGAAGGGCACGGCGGTCCACCTTACCGTTGGGGGTCAGCGGCAGGCTATCCAGCGTGACAAAGAGCGCCGGGACCATATATTCGGGTAGCCGGCCCTGTAGGTAGTGGCGGAGGTCCGTGATTGTGACGCCACTCTCTGGCTGCAGGACCACGTAAGCGACCAGCCGCTTTGACTCAGAGGGCGCCGCCTGCGGGTCCGCGTAGGCCATCACGTGGTTCTCCCGCACGGCCGGGTGAGCCGACAGAGCGGCCTCAATCTCTCCTAGCTCAATGCGGAACCCACGAATCTTCACCTGGTTATCGATGCGGCCCAAGTACTCAAGATCACCACCCGGCAGCCAACGTGCCAGGTCGCCCGAACGATACCAGCGCCCACCCGCAGCCGTCCCCAACGGGTTGGTGACGAAGCGTTCGGCGGTCAGGTCCGGCCGGTTGAGATACCCGCGTACCACACCAGCGCCGCCCACCATCATCTCGCCCGGCACACCAAGAGGCACCGGTTGCCCGTGAGCGTCGACCACCAGGACCTGCAAGTCAGGAATGGGCACGCCGATCACACTACCCAGGCCCTGTGTCACATCAGCCATCCGCAGCGGTCGATAGGTGACGTGCACGGTGGTCTCGGTGATGCCGTACATGTTGACCAGCTGCGGCTGCACGTCGCCGTGGCGCTCGAACCAGGGCCGCAGGCTCTGCAGATCCAACGCCTCGCCGCCGAAGATGACCCAACGCAAGGCCAACTCGGGCAGTCCGTGGCCCTGTGCCGCCACCTCCTGCTCCGCCGCGATCAACTGCCGGAAGGCGGACGGCGTCTGGTTCAAGACGGTCACGCGTTCCTGGCTGAGGAGCTGGTAGAAGGCCTCCGGTGAGCGGCTGACCATATAGGGCACGACCACCAACCGTCCACCGTACAGAAGCGCCCCCCAGATCTCCCAGACCGAGAAGTCAAAGGCGTAGGAGTGGAAGAGCGTCCAAACGTCATCGGCCCCAAAGCCATACCAAGCCTCGGTAGCAGCCAGGAGACGCATGACCTGACGATGCTCGACCAGCACGCCCTTCGGCCGGCCTGTGGAGCCCGAGGTGTAGATCACATAGGCCAAGTGATCAGGCGCCAAGTCCACCACCGGGTTCTCGGTGCTTTCGGCGGCGATCTCCGCCGCCTGCTTGTCCAGGTACAGGACAGGCACTGCCCGGCCGTCCGCCTGCACCAAAGGCGAGGCGCCGTCCCATGGCGTCATCGTCACGAGTGCCCCTACCTGGGCGTCAGCCAAGATGTAGGCCAACCGCTCCTGCGGATAGGAGGAGTCTAGCGGTACATAAGCCCCTCCCGCCTTCAGCACCGCCAAGATGGCCACGACCATCTCCAACGAGCGCGGAAGGTAGATGGCCACCCGCACCTCCGGCCCCACCCCTTCTTTCCGAAGGGCGTGGGCCACCTGATTGGCCCGCTGGTTCAACTCGCCATAGGTCAGGGTTTGACGCTCGCCTTGGTCGTCCAGAACCACGGCCACGGCATTGGGCGTGCGGGCTGCCTGCTCCTCAAAGCGCTGCGGCAGGCAGGTCTCCGCCGCGAACGTGCGCACGTCACGGACACGTGCCTGAACGTCGCGGTGCTCCGCCTCCGTTAGCAGGGGGAGCGTCTCAACGGGCGCATCGGGGTTAGCGACCATGCCGGACAGCAAGGTCTGGTAGTGCCCGATCAGCCGGTCGATGGTGGCCGCGTCAAACAGGTCGGTGCTGTACTCGACATAGCCGGCGAGGCCCTCCGCCGTCTCGTGCAGGGCCAGGGTGATATCAAACTTGGCCGTGTCGTTCTCCACGGGCATCAATGCCATGGTGACACCGGGCAGTTCTAGCGGCGGCGTGGGTGCATTCTGGAGCACAAAGACGGCCTGCACCAAGGGAGATGTGCTCAGGTCACGCTGTGGCGCGAGCTCCTCGACCAGCTTCTCAAAGGGTACGTCCTGGTGGGCATAGGCCTCCAAGGCTACCTGCCGGACGCGCTGCAACAGGTCGCGCACAGTGGGATTGCCTGAGACGTCGTTGCGTAGCACCACGGTGTTAGCGAACAGGCCGATGAGCGGCTCCAGTTCGCTGGTGCCGCGATTAGCGATGGGCGAGCCGACCAGGAGATCGGTCTGACCGGTATAACGAGCCAACAGGAGATTAAAGGCCGCCAGCAGGGTCATGAATGGGGTAACGCCCTCGCGCAGGCTGAGTTGGCGTACCGCATCGCTAAGTTGCGCGGGTAGCATGACGGGACGATTGGCCCCGCGCAGGCTCTGCACGGGGGGGCGCGGTCGATCTGTGGGCATCGCCAGGATCCCGTGGGCGCCCGCTAGCTGCTTCTTCCAGTAAGCCATCTGCGCAGCATGTCCTTCGCCTTCCAGCCACTGCTGCTGCCAGACGGCGTAATCGGCGTATTGGACCGGCAACTCCGGCAACTCATCCAGATCCTTGTCGTTTGCGGCCGCAATCCGGCTGTAGAGCGTGGCCAGTTCACGGACCAATACGCCAATCGACCAACCGTCAGCCACACTGTGGTGCATGACCATCAGGAGCACATGGCGATCGGGCGCCAAGACCAGGATCTTGCCGCGGAACAGCGGGCCGTTCATGAGGTCATAGGTGTGCCGGGCGGCCTCGGCGGCCAGGCGGCGAACCGCCTCCTCTTGCGCTGCGGGCTCCATGGCCTGTAGGTCGACACGCACTACAGGGACCTGCAGCGCCGGGGCGATGACCTGCACCGGCCGGCCACCGACGGAGGCATAGGTCGTCCGAAGCACCTCATGCCGCGAGACGACCTGGTGGATCGCCTGCTCGAGCGCCCCGACATCTAGGTGACCGGTCATGCTGACGGCAGAGAAGACGTTGTACGCCGGACTGCCGGGGTTCATGAGCTCCAAGAACCACATGCGTTGCTGGGCTGAGGACAGCGGGATCGCACCATCCCGTGCTGCGGGGGAGATCCGACGAGCGGTCTTCTCCCCGGACGCCGATGCACCCTGTAGCCGTTGTTCGCGCAGTGCCAGTGCCCGGGCCCGCTGTTCAGCTGAGAGGTCCGCCAGACGGTTTGTTACACGACTTGACATCTTCACCTTCATCCTTCCTGAACTATCCCACTATCCCATACTAGAACTGTACGTGTCATAAAATTTTCAAGCAATAGTGCAAAATCCCGCTAAGCAAACAACGAGGGCTAGGGATTTCTCCCTAGCCCCTGCTATTCGAACGCACCGACAGCGCTACCGCTATACCAACCCTCCGTCAGCCCACGTTCAGGGCCACCTGGCGCAACATAGCGTCCTTGACGTGGTGAATGAAGAAGTGATCCCCCGCAAAGGAGTGACGGGCGAAGCGGCCGCCAGTCAGTTCCCGCCAGGCTTCGACGTGCTCCGTTGGCACGTCGATGTCGTCCAAGCCGTGGAATGCGGTGATGGGAGAGTCCAGAGGCTCTTCAGCCCGGTATGTATACTGTTCAATCGCTGAGAAATCCGCCCGTAAGGCGGGCAGGACCAGCTGCATCAATTCAGGGTTCTGCAAGACCGCCTCAGGTGTCCCGTTCAGTCGCCGCAATCCCGCGATGAACTCGTCGTCGGGCAGGTGGTAAATGGGCCGCCGAACCGAGATCGTGTGGGGCGCCCGGCAACCGGAGACGAACAGGTGGACCGGCAGGGGGCCGCCTTGTTGGCGAAGCCGGCGGGTCAGTTCGAAGCTGAGCACGGCGCCCATGCTGTGCCCAAGAAAGGCGAAGGGGCCGACCAGCTCCTGCGCCAGTCCGGCGAGCGTAGCCTCTACCAGGTCGGACATCGACTTGTAGGGCGTCTCCATGAGACGACTTTCCCGTCCTGGCAACTGCACCGGACAGATCTCCACCCCGGGCGGGGCATCACTCGCCCACTTGCGATAGATCCCAGCGCTACCGCCTGCGTATGGGAAGCAGAACAGACGCAGCTGTGCGCGAGGGTTGGGCTGCGTATACGCCAGCCAAGGATTCGGCTTCAAATCCCTACGTTGCATCACGGTCTCCACTCATTTGACCTCCTGACATTCGCCAACGCCATGAGGGCCGCTGTGTTGGCCCTGACTTGCACCTGAGATTATCCAATGCCCATAGCTATGTCAACTACGACTTGACAAATTGTTCAGACCGATACCGCTACGCGGAAAGGCCCTGCTGATCGCCAGATGCCGCCTAGGGATAACGCACTACAGACAGCTGCCACCAGTTCATAGGGCGTTTGCACTACTATCCAATAATTCCACTTATCAAATATAATCCTACTAGTTTCGTGAATGTTGTACGTACGGTGCGATCGCTATTTTAAGGTCCAGCCCGGCGAAATGGAGGGATCCGTCGTGACCCTGTTTGACCCCAACTACAGCACGCTTGTCGACGTACTACGATGGCGTGCGACCAACCAGCCTGACAAACGGGCCTTCATATTCCTGCGTAACGGCGAGGAAGAAGAAGCGGTCTGGACCTATAGCGAGCTGGACCGTCGCGCCCGCACGGTAGCGGCCCACCTGCAGGCTATGGGCGCCCAAGGCCAGCGGGCGTTGCTCGTCTTCCCCCCTGGCTTGGACTATGTGGCCGCCTTCATGGGTTGCCTGTATGCCGGCACGGTGGCGGTGCCCATCTACCCGCCGCATCCGAAGCGGCCGGATCCGCGGTTCGACGCGGTCATGGCCAATGCCAACCCCATTGCGGCGCTGACAACGACGGATATCGCCGCAGTCGTGACCTCCCCCGCTGCGAAGGCGCACGCCTGGAGCGCTCTTCATTGGGTCGCCACCGATCAGTTGGACCTGTCCACGGGCGATCAGTGGGAGCCGCTATCGCCAGACCCCAACGCAATCGCCTTCTTGCAGTACACCTCTGGTTCGACCTCTAATCCCAAGGGCGTCATGATCAGCCATACGAACCTGATGCATAACGAGCGGCAGATCGCCGAGGCGATGGGGCTCGATGAGAACTCGGTCATCTGCGGCTGGGTCCCGCTCTACCATGACCTGGGCCTCATCGGCAACGTGCTGCAATCGCTCTACCTTGGTTCTACGTGCGTGCTGATGGCGCCCCTGGCCTTCCTGGTGAAGCCCATGCGCTGGCTGGAGGCGATCTCCCGGTATGGCGCGGTCTTCAGCGCTGGACCAAACTTTGCCTACGAACTATGCATCACCCGCTCCACCCCTGAGCACGTTGCGCGCCTCGACCTGAGCCGTTGGCAGCGAGCCGTCAACGCCGCTGAACCGGTGCGCCCCGAAACCTTGGCGCGCTTTGCCCAGACCTTTGCGCCTGCTGGCTTCCGGCCGGAGGCGCTGCATCCATGCTTCGGCCTGGCCGAGGCGACCGTCTTTGCGGCGGGAGGCAATCGCCAAGCAACCCCGCGTGTATGGCACCTGGACCGGGGCGCCCTGGAGGGCCGTCAGGTGCGGGAGGTCGCCCCCGACGACCCATCCGTCCGCCCGCTAGTCAGTTGCGGCATGGCTCCGTCTGGTGTGCAGATCACCATCGTCAACCCGGAGACCCGCACCGCCTGCGCCGCGGACCAGGTTGGCGAGGTCTGGATCGCCGGCCCCAACGTGGCTCAAGGCTACTGGCAACTGCCCGATGCCACCAGCCATACCTTCGGCGCCTATACGGCCACCGGTGAAGGTCCCTTTATGCGTACGGGCGACCTTGGCCTGCTCCGTGACGACGAGGTCTACATCGTCGGCCGGATCAAAGACCTCATCATCATCCGTGGCCAGAACCACTACCCCGAAGATATCGAGTGGACCGTTCAGACCTGCCATCCGGCCATTCGGCCCGGCGGTACCGCTGCCTTCTCTGACGATGGCACGGGTGAGGAACAACTGATCCTGGTGGTCGAGACCGATCGGCTCGAGCCCGCTGGCGTCAACGAGGTGATCGCCGCCATCCGGCAGGCTTTGTACGACAACCATACCCTTTCGGCCTTCGGCATCCTGCTGGTGAAGTCGCGCACCATTCCCAAGACCTCCAGCGGTAAGGTCCAGCGCCATGCTACCAAAACGATGTACCGCAATCAGACGCTACCCATCATGGACGGTCTGTTAGGCAACGCGCGTGTGACGCCCGCGGAATCCGTCGTCGAACCTCTAGTGTAGGGAGTGGAAGTAGTCGTGCAGACAGCCAGGACGGAAGAGTCGCATGCCACGGCGTTGCCGCAGTTCGCCGCCGCCGAGGCCTTTGACCTCGCGATGGGGCACCCGCTTGAGGGCGCCCGCCCCCTCTCCTTCCAACAGGTGATGGCCCTTGACGAGGGGGAGACCTACCCACGCGCTCCCCTATCGTTCCTGAAGGAGTGGGGGTTCCAGCAGTACCACATCCCGGTTGCTCACGGCGGCAAGCTGGCCGCCTACGACGAGTTCATGATGCTGGTACGCCTGTTGGCCGGGCGCGACCTCTCTACCGCCGTGGCCGCAAACATCACGCTCCTGGGTGGCGTTACGACCTGGGTAGCCGGTACAGCCGAGCAGAAGGAGCGGGTCGCCCAGTGGATCGCTCAAGGCAAGCACATCTCCTTCGGGCTCACCGAGCAGAACCATGGGAGTGATTTAGTAGCCAACCGACTCTGTGCCGAGAAGGTGGACGGGGGCTGGCTGCTGACCGGCGAAAAGTGGCCCATCGGCGACGCCACTCAGAGCTCGGCCATGACGGTCTATGCTCGCACCGACGAGCGCGGAGGTCCCCGCGGCTTCTCCCTCTTCCTGGTCGATAAGGAGACGATCGATCCCCAAACGTGGCGTCCACTGCCGAAGATCCCCACCCTCGGTATGCGCGCCAGTGACGTGAGCGGCATCGCCTTCGACCGTTGTTTCGTCCCCGATTCCGCCCTCATCGGCCCTCTAGGTGCTGGCATCGAGTTGGCGCTCAAGGGCCTCCAACTGAGCCGCACGATGTGTGGCGGCCTGGCCATGGGCGCCGGCGACACGGCGCTACGGGTTGTCACCGACTTCGCTCTAACACGCCGCCTGTACGGTAGCCCGGTCTTGGCGATTCCCCATGTGCAGTCGACCTTGGCCGAGGCCTTTGCCGATCTGCTGATCGCCGAATGCGTGACGATCACCGGCGCCCGGGCTCTGCACGTGGTGCCCGATCAGCTGTCGGTCTGGTCCGCCATCGTCAAGTATCTGGTCCCCGTCACGGTCGAGGAGACCATCCGCCGGCTCTCCGTCGTCCTGGGTGCGCGCTACTTCCTGCGCGATACCCATTGGGAAGGCATCTTCCAGAAGACCTATCGCGACAGCGGCATCGTCAGCGTCTTTGAAGGCAGTACGGTCGTGCAACTACACGCCCTGGCCGTCCAGCTGCGCCAGCTGCTGTCCGGCCGGAAGGCGCCCGTAGACGCTACCCCGATCTTCGACCTGTCCGCACCACTCCCTGGCCTGCAGTTGTCGCGCTTAGACCTTACGGCCCACGGCCACGACAGCGCCATCGCTAGCTTGGGCCATCTGGAAGAGGCGCTGGCCGCGCTGAACGGCGATCCATCCGTCGAACCGGCATGCCTGCAAGACCTGCTGGCGCACGCCCGAGCCCTACAGGCGGAGCTGGGCGCCCTCAAGCAGGATGTCGATGCCTGCGCCAACCCTGGCGAGAGGTCGGCGGAAGCCTTTGATCTCGCCCGACGGTTCGCTTTGATTCACGCCGGTGCGGCCGCGCTAGCCCTGTGGCTGCACAGCCGCCGCAACCTGGACGCCTTCATGGCCGGTGGTCAGTGGCTGGCCCTTGGCCTGCAGCGTGTGTTGGCGCAGTTACGCCCGAGCGCCGTGCGGCGGACTAGCCCTTGGGTGAAGCCCGTGCTAGATGCGCTAGTCTCGCTCCACGAGCACGACCGCCTATTCTCCGTGACACCCGTGCAGTTAGCAGCCAAACCAGTCAGCTGATATTCAAACGGAGGTACCCCAATGCAGTTGCCATCGCGCTCCGCTAGCGTAGAGACCATTCAGTCTTGGCTCGTATTGCAAGTGGCTTCGCACGCCAAGGTGGATCCGACGGAGATCGATATCCTCGAACCCTTCTCCCGCTATGGACTGGACTCCCTCTCGTCCGTCACCCTGGTGGCGAACCTGGAATCCTGGCTCGAAAACCCCCTGCCGGCCACGCTTTTCTGGGACTACCCCACCATCGAGGACCTCGCACGGTACCTGGCAGCAGAAGCCGCCAGCCTCAATTCAGTTGGGTGATCTCTGAACAGCGAGCCGAAACAGGGGTGTGACAATGGAGCCCATCGCGATTATTGGTCTCGGATGCCGCTGGCCCGGCGCGTCGGGGCCGGACGCTTACTGGGACCTCCTGTGCACCGGCACGGACGCCGTCTCGGAGGTCCCCCCCGACCGCTGGGACGGCCGGGCCTTCTACGACCCAGACGACAAGAGACCAGGCAAGTCCACCAACCGCTGGGGGGGCTTTCTGAAGGACGTGGCAGGCTTTGACTGCCACTTCTTTGGCATTTCACCCCGCGAAGCGGTCAAGATGGATCCGCAGCAGCGTCTGCTGCTGGAAGTGGCCTGGGAGGCGCTGGAGGATGCTGGGCAGGTGCCTGAACAGCTAGCCGGCAAGCCCGTTGGCGTCTTCATCGGTGCGATGAACAACGACTATAGCCACTTGCATCTCGGCGACTATGAACGCCTGGATGCCTATAGCGGGCCGGGGGTCTCCATGGGCATCACCGCCAGCCGCCTCGCCTACACCTTCGATCTTCGTGGCATGACCATGACGATCGATACCGCCTGCTCCTCCTCTTTGGTCGCCATCCATCTGGCTTGCCAAAGCTTACGGAACGGCGAGTGTGGCCCGGTGGCCCTCGCTGGCGGGGTCAATCTAATCCTGTGGCCTGCAGGCACCATCTTCTTCAGCAAGGCGGGCGTCATCTCCAAAGACGGCCCGACCCGCACGTTCGATGCGGGCGGCAGCGGCTTTAGCCGAGCCGAGGGCGCCGGCGTTGTTGTGCTCAAACCCTTGGCCCAGGCCGAGGCCGATGGCGATACCATCTATGCCGTGATCCGCGGCAGTGCCATCAACCAAGACGGCCGCACCAACGGCCTGATGGCGCCAAACCGCTGGTCCCAAGAGCGAGTCCTGCGCGAGGCCTACCGCCAGGCTGGCGTCTCGCCGGGCCAGGTCCAGTACGTGGAAGCCCATGGTACAGGCACCCTGCTGGGCGACCCCATCGAGGCCAACGCGCTGGGCGCCGTGATGGCCACCGACCGTCCACCGGGTAACCGGTGCCTGGTCGGTTCGGTAAAGCCCAACATTGGTCACGCGGAGTCTGCCGCCGGCATGGCCGGCATTATCAAGGTGGCGCTGATGCTCAAGCACCGCATGGTGCCGCCCAATGCCCACTTTGATGCGCCCAACCCCTACATCGACTTCTCCCGCCTACCCATTGAGGTCCCCCGCCAGTTGATGCCGTGGCCGCAGACCGAAGGATCCGCCTTGGCGGGGGTCAGCGCCTTCGGCTTTGGCGGCACCAACGGCCACATCGTCCTCGAAGAGTACGTGGCTCCTATCGACGTGCCAGCCAGGCCGCCAGCGCCCGACGATCGTTGGTGCGTGTTGCCCTTGTCCGCACGATCCGTCGCCGCGCGGCAGGCCTTGTCCGAGCGCTTCCACGACTATCTGGCGGGCGAGCACTCACTGCCCAGCGTAGCCTACACGGCCAGTCAGCGCCGTACCCATCACGACTACCGTATGGCCGTCGTGGCCCGCTCTACGGCGGAAGCCCGTGAACTGCTGGGCGCCCACCTGCGCGGCGAACCGACAGCAGGTGTGGTCAGCCATGCCCATAAGGCAGCCCGCCGACTAAAGGTCGCCTTCATCTGTTCGGGCCAAGGCCCCCAGTGGTGGGGCATGGCCCGGGACCTGCTGGATACGGAGCCCGTCTTCCGTCAGACGGTGGAAACCTGCGACGCCCAATTCCAAGGCATCGCGGGCTGGTCCCTCATGACGGAGTTACGTGCGACCGAATCCACCTCGCGCCTGCAGGAGACCGCCTACGCCCAACCTGCCCTCTTTGCCCTGCAGATCGGCCTGGCCGCGCTCTGGCGCTCATGGGGCGTAGAGCCGTCGTGCATCATCGGCCATAGCGTGGGCGAAGTGGCGGCGGCGTACCTGTCCGGCGCTCTCTCCCTGAAGAACGCCCTGCACCTCATCTACCACCGGGCCCACGTGATGCAGCAGGCGACAGGTCTGGGCAAGATGGTCTCCTTGGAAGCACCGGCAGACCAGGTCCAACAGCTATTGGCGAGTCACGACTTTGTGAATCTGTCCATTGCCGCCATCAACTCCCCCACCGCCACGGTCGTCGCCGGCAGCGAGACAGACCTGGTGCAGCTGACCCAGGCGGCCGAAGTGGCGGGCATCACCTGCACGTGGCTGCCCGTCAACTACGCCTTCCACCACGCATGCCTGGAGCCATTCCAGGCAGAACTGCGCATGCGCCTGGACGGGATCACGGCCCGTCAGCCCGCACTGCCCGTCTTCTCAACACTGACCGGTTCTCTAGCCACCGCAGACGATTTCAGCGCTGACTACTGGTGCCAGCAGATGCGTAATCCCGTGCGCTTTGCCCAGGCGGTGGAAGCCGCCGGGGCGGCCGGGCACACGGTATTCCTGGAATTGAGCCCCCACCCGGTCTTGTGCGGGGCCATTCGCCGTTGTGCGCAGGAGGCGACAGCCCTGCCCTCCCTGCGTCGCCACGAGGCGAACGCCCAGACGCTACGCCAGACCGCCGCTAGGCTCTACACCCTGGGCGCCCCCCTCAACTGGTCGGTCATGATGCCTGGCGACGGGCGCCCGGTGCGCCTTCCCCACTATCCGTGGCAGCGTGAGCGGTACTGGCAGGAGACGTCGGTCAACCTCTTTCCGACGCAGCCTACCCCACCTGTGCACGCAGCGGCCGCCACGGCTCTCCATCACCCATTGTTGCAGCGGTCCCTGACGACAGCGGATAGCCCCAACAAGAGCTACTGGGAGATCGAAGTCGGCCTGGGCCAGCTCTCTTACCTGGACGCACACCGCATCCACGAGAGGCCCATCTTGATGGGTATGGCCATGGTCGAGCTCTCAGCAACAGCGGCGCGGGCGGTATTCGGGGAGGCGCCTCTCTCCCTGACCAACTTCCAGATCGTGCGGCCCGTACAACTCCCCCCTGCGGGCAGCGTCCGGGTACAACTGGTGCTGGAGCGGACAGGTGAGAATGAAGCGCGCTTCCAGATCTTCGCGCGCGCAGCGGGCGAAGATCTGTCGCCGTGGACGCTACACGCCCATGGCTACGTCCAACCGATCACAGACGCGGCACCGCTCTCCGTCGTATCGCTGGATGCGGTGCAGCGAGAGTGCTCACAGACCCTCCCGCCAGCCGATCTGTACCAGAACTTGTGGGACCGCGGCTACCACTTTGAACAGGACCTGCGCCTAGTGGATGCGTGCTGGCAGGGCGCCGACCAGGCCCTCAGCCGGGTCCAAACGCCGCTCGAGGCGGAAACCCTCTCGGGGCGCGCTGACTATCACCTGCACCCGGCAGTCCTCGACGCCGCCTGTCATGCCTTCATCGGCCTGGTGCTGACCAAAGCCCCCGGTACCTTCGTCCCCATCCGCTTCGAACGCGTGACCATCCATGGCCCGGTAACGACACCGCTATGGAGCCATGTCCGCCTGCGCCCCAACATGCCGCAAGACGGCGCCTGGTTGGGCGACGCCATGCTCTATGACGAGGAAGGCCGGCTGGTGGCCGAATTGGTGGGCGGAGCCATGAGACCCATGGCTGTTCCGGGGAAGACCCAGCCTGACACGGATCCGGCGGACTGGCTGTACACGGTTCAGTGGCAGCGCGAGGGGCGCCCGAACGAAGCCAGCGCCCCTGACTCTGGCCATGGGAATCTACCCGTGAACCCAGCTCCGTTCCTCATCCTGGCCGATCAGAATGGCGTTGGCCAGGCCCTGGCGGCCCAGTTGGCGGAGCGCGGAGGCCAGCCGCTGCTGGTCTATGCGGGTGATACCTTCGCCACGGCGCCCGACGGCAGCGTCACCGTGCGCCCAGACAGCGCCGCGGACCTGGAACGGCTCTTCACCGCCCTACAGGACAGGACGGGCCAGCCCATCCAGACGGTGGTCCACCTCTGGTCTCTAGATGCCCCCCGGCTGACCGAGCAGACCGCAGCCGATCACGCCGTTGCGTGGGAGAGAGCCCATACCCTGGGACCCGTCAGCGCCCTGTTGGCGGCACAGCGCATGGCTGATGCTACACCAGCGGCACGCCTATGGCTGGTCAGCCAGGGCGCCCAAGCAGCCACAGCGGGCGACTCGCCCGAGGCTACCCAGGCGGCCGTCTGGGGTCTGGGGCGGACCATGGGCATCGAACAGCCTGAACGGTGGGGCGGACTCGTAGATCTGGACCCCGCCGCCCTACCCGCAGAGGCAGCGGCGACCCTCCTAGCCGAACTAACGGCCGATCCGCTGGCAGCGCGTCCGGCGCCCGAGGTCGCCTTCCGCGGTGAAGAGCGCCTGGTTCCGCGCCTGCAGCGCCACAGACTTACGGCGACCGCACAGCGGGCGCCCGTCACGGCGGACGGCGCCTACTTGATCACAGGCGGTCGCGGCGACCTGGGTCTGTTGACCGCCCGCTGGCTCGTCGAACAAGGCGCTCGCCACCTAGTTCTCATGGGCCGCTCGCCGCTTCCACCCCGCGCAGTCTGGACCACAATCGATCCGAATACCCAGACCGGACAACAGATCGAAGCCATCAGCGCCATGGAGCGTCTGGGCGCCACCGTCCACTCATCCGTTGTCGATGCAAGCGATCCCCAGGCCATGCAGGTCTGGCTACAGCAGTACAAGGCCCAAGGTGGTCTCCCCATCCGCGGTCTCATCCATGCGGCTGGCGTCCTGACTCAGCAAGCCCTCCACGACATGGCGCCCGATGCGCTGCGCAACGTCCTGCGCCCGAAGGCCCAGGGTACATGGACACTCCATCAGGTGTTGGCCGACGAACCGCTTGACTTCTTCGTACTCTACTCGTCGATGCGCTCCTTCCTGAACACGCCGGGGTACAGCGCCTACGCCGCCGCTAATGCAGCCCTAGACGCCATCGCAGCCTGGCGGCACAGCCATGGGCTACCCGCTCTCAGCATCAACTGGGGCGCCTGGTCTGAAGTTGGCATGGCCGCACGGCAGTCGGCGCCCAGACCGGGGACGACCAGCAACCCGAACAGCAGTGCGATGGCACCGAAGGCCATGGGTAGCATCGGCCCGGACCAGGGCCTCCACCTGCTCCAGCAACTCATGGGTTCGGCCACCACCGCTCAGGTCGCTGTGCTCCCCGCTACGTGGGACCTGTGGCGGGTCGTCTACCCCCAATCCGTTCAGTGGCCGTTGTTGAAGGAGTTGATCCCCGCAGATCCATCAGCACCGACGCCCGCGGCCGCCGCTGCAGCCGCAGTGGAGAGCGTAGCCTCGGCGCTGATGCTGGTCGCCCAAGCCCCGGCCGCCGAACGTGCAGGCTTGGTGGAACGCCTCCTTATGGAGCAGACGGCCCGCGTGCTGGGCACCGCGGTCACCCGCCTGGACCGGCAGACTTCCCTGATGTCCTTTGGCATGGACTCGCTGATGGTGGTCGAGCTCAAGAATCAGATCCAGGCGCATTTCGGTGCCGTCATCCCCGTCGCTACCTTCTTCCAAGGTCTAAACATAAGCGACCTTGCGACCGAGGTGCTGCGCCAAATCGAGAGCTCCCTGCAACCAACGGAAGCATCCGACTTGGAGCAACTGCTAAATGAGATCGAAGCCATGTCTGCCGAAGAGGCGGAAGAGCTCTTGAAGGATGTGACGTAGTTGGAAAATGAGGCACTGAGCAAGCGTATCGCCGCTTTATCGCCGGCCCAACAGGCCTTGTTGGCGAAGAAGCTGGCTGGGGTTGCCCAGCAGGCCCCGCGAAGTCAGGCCATCCCTCGCCACACCAACAGCGAAGGTGCGCCGCTCACGCCCGGTCAGTTGGGCCTCTGGTTCATTCACGAAGTAGAGCCGGATAACGCGGCCTACCATATCCCCATCGCCATGCGCTTCACCGGACGACTCGATCTCCAGGCACTCCAGGCCAGTCTGAATGCCATGTTGAGCCGCCATGAGGCGTTGCGGACCGTCTTTCGGATGCAGGAGGGGGGCCCAAAGCAGTGGGTCTCCCCCCATCCGGCTTTTCCGCTCCAGGTCATCGACCTGCCGGGCGCCCCCTCCCAGGGTGAAGAGATTATCGCCGACCTGGCCAAATCGGAAGCCCAACGCCCCTTTGACCTAGCCAATGGCCCCCTGTGCCGGGCCACCCTGTGGCGCTTGGGACCCGACGACCACCTGCTCGTGATCACGGTCCACCACATCGTAGCGGACTTGTGGTCCGTCGGCATGATGGTCAGCGACCTGGCTGCGGCCTACCGAGCCATTGTGGCTGGCGCACAGCCCGACCTGCCCGCCTTACCGATTCAGTTCGGCGACTACGCCCACTGGTTGATCCAACGCATCAGCAGCCCCGAGTTGCAAAGCCAGGCGGAGTACTGGCGCAAGGCCCTGCAGGGTAGCAGCACCGCGGCCGACCTCACCACTGATCGACCGCGCACAGCCGCCACGGGCCCCCGACGGGGCCAGCGACAGCTCGTCCACATCCCCGCGGCGCTCAGCGCAGCGGTACGCCAACTAGGTCAGCAGGGCATCACGCCCTACATGGTCTTGCTAGCCGCCTGGGAGGCCCTGCTCTGCCGGTACAGCGGCCAAGACAACTTCACCATCGGCACGGCGGTCGCCAACCGGAATAGGCCAGAGACCATGAACCTGGTGGGCTTCTTCGTCAACACCCTAGCCCTGCGTGCGGACCTAACCGGAAACCCCACCCTGGGTGAAGTCTTGACCCGGGTGCGCCAGGTTACGCTAGATGGCTTCGCCCATCAGGACCTGCCCTTTGAATCGCTGGTGGAATCCCTGCAACTGCACCGTACGTGGGGACGTACGCCACTCTTTCAGGTCATGTTCAACCTGCAAAACACCAAGCTGCCCGAACTCAACTTCCCAGGCGTGGTCGCCCAGCCGATCAACGTCGATCTGGGCACCTCCAAGTTTGATATGACGCTGGATATTACCGCCGGAGAAGAGACCTTCGCCGGCTACCTGGAGTACGACACGCACCTGTATGATCCGGTCACCGTGAACCGGCTGGCCGACCAATACCTAGTCATGCTGTCAGCCCTCGTGCAAACACCAGAGGTACGCCTGTGGGACCTCCCCCTGGTCACGCCTCCCGCACCGGCCTCGGTAGCACAGCCAACACCGCCGCTCACCTGCGTGCATCAAACCATTGAAGCCCAAGCGATGCGGCATCCGGAAGCCCCGGCCATCACCGATGAGTTGGGTGAGGTCACCCTCTCCTTCGAAGCCCTGAACGCCCGGGCCAATCAGGTCGCCCACGCGCTACGCAGCCTGGGCGTAGGACCCGAAGTGCTGGTGGGCGTCTGCCTCGAGCGGTCCATTGAAGCAGCCGTCGCCATGCTCGCGGTCCTGAAGGTCGGAGGTGTCTACGTCCCCCTCGGGCCGGACAACCCCGCCTCACGGCTGGCCTACATGACCGAAGATACGCAGATCCCCGTACTGGTGACCGAACAGCGTCTATTGCCGAAGGTACCAGAGCACCAGGCCCGCGTTCTCTGTCTGGACAGCGATGGGCCATTGATCGATCAGCAACGGACAGAGAACCCGCCGCCGCTGACCGACCTGGAGAACGCCGCCTACATCATCTATACATCCGGGTCTACGGGGAGACCCAAGGGGACTGTCATCACCCACCGGGCGCTGGCGAGCCACAGCCAGGCGATACGCGAAGCCTTTCAGCTGACGTCGACTGACCGAGTGCTACATTTCGCTTCCTTTAACTTCGACGTCTCGATTGAACAACTACTTCCACCCTTGGTCCATGGCGCCTGTATTGTCATGCGTAACCCCGACGTGTGGGGGCTGAACGACGTCTCAGCCAAGCTGGCGCAATTAGGGATCACGGTTGCCAACTTCCCCACCGCCTATTGGCACCAGTGGACCCAGGTCTTGGCCCAATCGGGTAGCGAACGGGCAGACACCCCGCTGCGGCTGATGATCGTGGGGGGTGAGGCCCTCCATCCCAAGTCGGTACAACTGTGGCAAGAACAGTGCTACGGAGACGTACGCCTGCTCAACGCGTACGGCCCGACGGAGACCACGATTACAGCGACCACCTGGGCGGCCACACCGAATACAGACTGGTCGCGTTTTCAGCGCAGCGTCCCCATCGGTCAGCCGTTGGTCAATCGGTTGGTCTATGTCCTGGACCGCGTGGGCAACCCCGTCCCTCCCGGCGTGTGGGGCGAACTGCACATTGGTGGCGACAGCCTGGCGCGTGGGTACTGGAACCGCCCGGACCTGACCGCCGAACGTTTCGTGCCCAACCCCTTTGGCGCCACCCCTGGCGAGAGGTTCTATCGCACAGGCGACGTGGTGCGCCTCCTTCCCGATGGAAGCCTGGAGTTTGCTGGCCGCCAGGACGACCAAGTGAAGCTACGCGGCTATCGCATTGAACTGGGCGAAATCGAAGCTGTGCTGCGGGAACATCCTCATGTGCATGAGGCCGTCGTTCTCCTGCGCGACGAAGAGCCCCGGCAGTTGGCGGCCTACGTCGTACCCGCCAGCACGGAAGTCACCTCGCCAGCCGCTGCGGGCGACACCGCCCTTGGTCCACGACTGCGCACCTACCTCCAGACGCGCCTGCCGGAGTACATGGTCCCCGCAGCCGTTCTCACGCTGGCTCAACTGCCCCTGAACAACAACGGCAAGGTAGACCGCCGCCAACTCCCTGCCTTACCGGACCTGGGAACGGCCCTGGCGGATGCCTACGTGGCCCCCCGCAGCGAGGCGGAAACGGCCCTGGCCCGCATCTGGGCGGAGGTGCTGCGCGTAGACCGCGTCGGCATCCACGACAACTTCTTCGCCCTCGGCGGCGACTCCATCATGGCCATCCAGGTCGTAGCCAGAGCCGGCCAGGCCGGGCTAAAACTGACCCCCAAAGACTTGATGCAGCAACAGACTGTGGCCAGCCTAGCCCAGGTGGTCAGAGTCGGAACCACGCCACAGGCCGATCAGGGGCTCATGACGGGTGACGTACCGCTGACGCCCATTCAGCGCAGCTTCTTCGCCCAGTCGTTGGCCAACCCACATCACCACAATCAGGCCTTCGTCCTGCAGACAGCACCCGGACTGGACTGCGGCGCCCTGGAACAGGCACTGCAGGCCCTTGTCCAGCACCATGATGCGCTACGCCTGCGTTATGTGCTGGAAGAGGGCCTCTGGCGGCAGTTCTATGCGGCCCCCGAAGCCGCCGGCCAGACGAAACCGCTGGTGACCCGCCATGACGTTAGCGGCCTGGCAGAGCCTGATCGGGGCGCCCACATGGCAGCGATCGCGTCTCACCTGCAGGCTAGTCTCCACATTAGCGACGGCCCTGGGTTGGCAGCGGTCCTCTTCGACCATGGCCCGGCGACACCCGGTCAGCTCGTCCTGGCCATTCACCACCTGCTGGTCGACGGCGTCTCTTGGCGCATCCTGCTGGAGGATCTGGATACCGCCTATGGGCAGCTGGCGCAAGGGCGCCCGATCGTCCTACCGCCCAAGACATCGTCCTACAAGACGTGGGCCGAAGGCCTCACCCAGTACGCCCAGTCACCCCAGGTGGCCCGCCAGGC
>DATGYC010000070.1:0-2669 GCA_035298385.1 Symbiobacteriaceae bacterium
AGTTCGCCACCCAGCTGCCGCTTCCAGTAGCCCAACTGCTCGTCCAGTGCCTCGCCCTGCAGCCACTGTCGCTGCCAGGCCGCGTAGTCCGCGTACTGGATCGGCAGTTCGAGCAACGGTGAGGATTCATCCCGCACGAAGGCCGTGTACAGCACCGTCAGCTCGTTGGTAAGCACCCCCAGCGACCAGCCATCCGAAACGATGTGGTGCATAGTCAGGATGAGGATGTGCTCCGCCTCGGCCAGCCGCAGCAGTCGGCCTCGCAGCAGCGGTCCGCGGGCCAGGTCGAACGGTCGCTCGGCCTCTTCCTCCACCAAGCGCATCGCTTCCGCTTCTCGCTCAGACTCCGCCAGATCGGCCAGCGAAACCAACGGCAGGTCGACCACCAGCTCCGCCGCGATGGTCACAAGCGGGTGGCCTTCGCGAACCGTGAACGTGGTGCGCAACGCTTCGTGACGCCGCACAACCTCGTTCACGGTCCGCTCCAGGGCTTGTCGGTCCAATTCGCCCTTGAGCCGCATGGCCATGGGAATGTTATAGGCGGAGCTTGCCGGTTCCAGTTGGTCCAGGAACCAGAGACGCTGCTGGGCGAAGGAGAGCGGCAGCTCTCCGGCACGGTCCACCGGGATGATGGGCGCCGAGGGCGTTCCGCCCGCATACAGGGACGCCTCGACCAGCGCCGCGAGCCCTGCCACCGTGGGACGCTCAAACATTGCGCGCACCGGCAGGTCGGCGCCTAGCGAGTCACGGATCCGGGCCAAGACCTGCGTGGCGAGCAGCGAGTGGCCGCCCAACTCGAAGAAGTTGTCATGGATACTGACCCGAGGCACGCCCAGCACCTCGGCCCAGATACCCACCAAGATCTCCTCCACGGGCGTCTGCGGATCCGTGTGGGCTGCGGCCATCTCGTCGCCTGCCTCCGGTGCCGGCAGCGCCTTGCGGTCCACCTTCCCATTGGGCGTCAGCGGCATGGCCTCCAGCCACACGAACGCCGACGGCACCATATACTCGGGCAGATGCTCTCGCAGATAGTGCCGCATCGCCGCCGCCGTCGGCTGCTCCCCGGCCGCCGACAGATAGGCCACCAGCCGCTTGTCGCCCGCTGCTCTCTGCCGGACCGCCACCACCGCCTCCCGCACCGCCGGGTGCAGCGCCAGCGTGGCCTCAATCTCGCCCAACTCGATCCGGTAGCCGCGAATCTTCACCTGGAAGTCCGTGCGGCCTAGGAACTCGAGCGTACCGTCCGCACGGTACCGCACCAAGTCACCCGTCTTGTACATCCGGGCCTCCGGCTCCGGGCTGAACGGATCGGCCAGGAACCGCTCCGACGTCAGGTCCGGCCGGTGCAGGTAGCCCCGAGCCAGACCATCACCGCCGATGTACAGTTCGCCTGCCACACCGACCGGCACCGGCTGCTGCCGCTCGTCCAGCACGTACAGCTTGGTGTTGGCGATCGGGCGCCCCAGTGGGATCGCCCCTGTCGCCGACGTGATCCGAGAGACCGCCGACCAGATCGTCGTTTCGGTCGGGCCGTACAGATTCCAGACCGACTCGGCCCCCGCCAGCATCCAGGCAGCCAGGTCCCGCGGCAGCGCCTCGCCGCCCACCAGGACCCGCACCCGGCCGCCGTTTTGCCAGCCCGTATTCCGCAGCATCTGCCACGTGGCCGGAGTCGCCTGCATCACCGTGGCGCCAGACTCCGCCAGCAAGGCCGACAGCTGGGCCGCATCAGCGGCAACCTCACGGCTTGCCACCACGACCTGAGCACCGGTCAGTAGCGGCAGGTACAGCTCAAGTCCGGCGATATCGAACGAGATCGAGGTCACGGCAACCAGGCGGTCATCCGCCGTCAGGCCCGGCTGCTCCCGCATCGACCACAGGAAGTTCACCAGCGTCCGGTGCTCAATCTGAACCCCCTTCGGGCGCCCCGTGGAGCCTGAGGTGTAGATCACATACGCCAGGTTGCCCGGCTGCGCTGTGCACAGCGGGTTCGCATCGCTCTCGCGGCTCATGGTCTCCCAGTCACGGTCCAGGCAGACGACCTGCGCCTTGGCGGGCGGTAGGTTGGCCACCAGGCGCTCCTCGGCCAGTACCACGGGCGCCTCCGAATGCTGCAGCATGTACTCGATGCGCTCAGCCGGGTAGGACGGATCGATGGGCACGTAGGCGCCGCCCGCGTTCAGGATGCCGAGCAGGCCCACGACCATCGCGGCCGACCGCTCCATCATGAGGCCCACCAGCGTATCCGGGCCCACGTCCAGCTTGCGCAGGTAGTGCGCCACCTGGTTCGCACGGGCGTTCAGTTCCCGGTACGTCAGCCGCTCATCGCCACAGACGACCGCCACTGCGTCCGGCGTCCGGTCCGCCTGCGCCGCGATCAGCTCGTGCACACAGGCGGTGCTCGGATACTCAACCGCCGTGTCGTTCCAGGCCACCAGCACCTGCTCCCGCTCCGCCACCGTTAGCAGCGGCAGGGCGCCAATCGTCTGCTCTGGGTTGGCCACGGCATCCGCCAGCAAGATCCGGAAATGCTCCGCCATCCGCCGGATCGTGCCCGCATCGAATAGGTCCGCGTTGTATTCCAGCACACCCTCCAGCCCCTGCTGCGTCTCTATGAGCGCCAGGGTCAGGTCGAACTTGGCCGTCCGGTTCGCCACGTCGAACTGCTC
>DATGYC010000071.1:0-6107 GCA_035298385.1 Symbiobacteriaceae bacterium
GTGATGGCCTACGCGCTCATCGGGGTGGCCGAAGCGCTCCACATGCGCTGGATGGAGTGGGAGGGGAAGGCGCCCCCAGAAGAGTGGCTAGACGCCGCCCTGTTGTTGATCGCCAACGGGATTGGCGGCGGAGCGCACGCCGCGCCAGAAGAAGCACCCAAGGAGGAGCACTGCTGATGTCTACCGATGCCAAGTCCCGCTGGGAGCGCGAGACCCTCGCGCCAGCCCTTGCTAAGAGCCCCGAGCGCAAGGCAGCCTTCACGACCAACTCGTGGATTCCTGCCGACCGCCTTTATACCCCGACCGAACTCCCTGCCGACTACGAGTTCAAGCTCGGCTTCCCCGGCGAGTACCCCTTCACCCGCGGCATCCAGCCGACGATGTACCGGGGGCGCCTCTGGACGATGCGCCAGTACGCCGGCTTCGGCTCCGCCGAGGAGTCGAACGCCCGCTACAAGTTCCTGCTCGGCCAGGGCCAGACCGGCCTCTCGGTCGCCTTCGACCTGCCGACGCAGATCGGCTACGACTCGGACTCGCCCTTCGCTGAGGGCGAGGTAGGCAAGGTCGGCGTCGCCATCGACACCTTGGCCGACATGGAGACGCTCTTCGACGGCATCCCGCTCGACAAGGTCTCGACCTCGATGACGATCAACGCCCCGGCCACGGTCCTGCTGGCGATGTACATCGCCGTCGGTGAGAAGCAGGGCGTCCCGGCCAAGAAGCTGGCCGGCACGGTCCAGAACGACATCCTGAAGGAGTACGCCGCCCGCGGGACCTACATCTACCCGCCGGGGCCGTCGATGCGGCTGATCACCGACCTCTTCGCCTACTGCGCCCAGGCAGTGCCGGGCTGGAATACGATCTCGATCTCGGGCTACCACATCCGGGAGGCGGGCTCGACCGCAGCCCAGGAGGTCGGCTTCACGCTCGGCAACGGCATTGCTTACGTTGAGGCGGCGATCAAGGCGGGTCTGCCCGTCGATCGCTTCGCCCCGCAGCTCTCCTTCTTCTTCAACGCGCACAACGACGTCTTCGAGGAGGTCGCCAAGTTCCGGGCGGCCCGTCGCCTCTGGGCGAGGATCATGAAGGAGCGCTTTGGCGCGACCAATCCGAAGTCCTGGCAGCTCCGCTTCCACACCCAGACCGGTGGCTCGACCCTGACGGCGCAGCAACCGATGAACAACGTCGTCCGCGTCGCCCTGCAGGCCTTCTCGGCCGTCTGCGGCGGGACCCAGTCGCTCCACACGAACTCGATGGACGAGGCGCTCGCCCTGCCGTCGGAGTCGTCGGTGCAGGTGGCGCTGCGGACCCAGCAGATCATCGCCTACGAGTCTGGGGCGGCGGAGACGGTCGATCCGTTCGGCGGCTCCTACTACGTCGAGGCGCTGACGGACCAGATCGAGGCGGGCGCCCAGGCCTACATCGAGAAGATCGAGTCGATGGGCGGGGCCGTTCGCGCCATCGAGGCGGGCTACCTGCAGCGGGAGATCCAGGACGCCGCCTACCGCTACCAGCGTGAGATCGAGTCCGGTGAGCGGATCATCGTGGGCGTCAACAAGTTCCAGGTGGCAGAGGAGCCGCCGGCCAACCTGCTCAAGGTCGACCCAAGCCTTGGCGTGGCGCAGGCGGCGAAGATCGCTGCAGTGAAGGCCCAGCGGGATGGCCAGGCCGTCTCTACGGCGCTGGCGGCGATTCGGACGGCGGCGCTCGAGGGCTCGAACCTGATGGTGCCGATCCTGGCCGCGGTCAAGGCTTATGCGACCCTGCAGGAGATCTGTGACGTCTTGCGCGCCCTCTGGGGCGAGTATGAGCCGGGGGAGGCATTCTAAGATGAGCAACATCCGTATCCTTGTCGCGAAGCCGGGCCTGGATGGACATGATCGGGGCGCCAAGGTGATCGCCCGCGCCTTCCGGGATGCCGGGTTCGAGGTGATCTACACCGGCCTCCGCCAGACCCCGGACCAGGTCTGCGAGGCGGCGCTCCAAGAGGACGTCCAAGTCGTCGCCCTCTCGATCCTCTCGGGCGCCCACAACACGCTCCTCCCGAAGGTGGTGGAGGGACTGAAGGCCCGCGGCATGAGCGACGTCCTCGTGATCGCAGGCGGGGTGATCCCGGAGGCTGATATCCCCGGCCTTCAGGCCGCTGGCGTCGCCGCCGTCTTCACGCCAGGTACACCGACCAGCGCTGCCATCGAGTTCGTCCAGGGTCGAATCAGCGGTTAGTATCTGGTCATAAGAGGAGGTATCTGGTATCATGTTATCCAAGGTCGATCATCTTGGGATCGCTGTGGCCAATCTGGAAGAGGGGATCGCCCTCTACCGGGACCAGTTCGGCCTCCCGCTGGAGGGGATCGAAGAGGTCGCCAGCCAGAAGGTCCGCGTCGCCTTTTTGCAGGCGGGCGAGACTAGGGTTGAACTCTTAGAGTCGACCAGCCCGGACGGGCCGATCGCCAAGTTTCTGGCAAGCCGGGGTCCTGGCGTTCATCATGTCGCTTATCGGGTAGACGACGTGCGGGCGGCGATGGCCGAGGCGAAGGCGAAGGGGCTTCAGCCCCTTTCCGAAGAGCCCAAGCCGGGCGCCCACCACACCCTCGTCTGCTTCCTCCACCCCAAGCAGACCGGCGGGGTGCTAATCGAACTGGTCCAAGCGCAAAAGGAGTGAGTAGAGTCCGTGAGCATCAGCGAGAAGGTCTCTGCCCTGGCAGCCCAGCAGGAGCGGTTGGCTCTAGGCGGCGGCGAGAAGGCGATTGCCAAGCGGCATGAACAGGGGCGTATGACCGCCCGTGAGCGGCTGGCCCTGCTCTTTGATACCGGGACCTTCACGGAGACCGACCTCTTCGTCCAGCATCGCGGGACGGAGCTCGGCATGACGGGCCGCGCGGTCCCGGCAGAGGGCGTCGTGACCGGCTTCGGCCAGGTCAACGGGCGCCTGGTCTACGCCTTCTCCCAGGACTTTACTGTGATGGGCGGCTCCCTCGGTGAGATGCATGCGCAGAAGATCGTCAAGCTCCAGAAGCTGGCCATGAAGGCCGGAGCGCCCATCGTCGGGCTTCAGGATTCGGGCGGCGCCCGCATCCAGGAGGGCATCGACGCCCTGAACGGCTACGGCCAGATCTTCCTGCAGAACACCCTTGCCTCTGGCGTCATCCCGCAGCTCTCCGTCATCATGGGCCCCTGCGCGGGCGGTGCGGTCTACTCGCCCGGCCTGACCGACTGGGTCTTCATGGTCGACGGCACGAGCCATATGTATATCACCGGGCCGGACGTGATCCGTGCCGTCACCGGCGAGCAGACCACGCATGATGCGCTGGGCGGGGCGAAGGCCCACGCCGGCCGCTCCGGTGTCGCCCACTTCGTCGCCCCGGATGAAGCAGCCTGCATCGAGCAGGTGAAGCAGCTCCTCGCCTACCTGCCCGCCAACAATATCGATGACGCCCCGCTGGCCGCTCCGGTGGCACCGGCGATCAACGCCGAGGCGCTGCTGGAGATCGTGCCGGAGAACCCGAACAAGCCGTACGATGTGCGGGAGGTTCTCCAGGCCGTCGTCGATGGCGGCTCCTTCTTCGAGGTCCAGGCCGACTGGGCCAAGAACATGGTCGTCGGCTTCGCCCGCCTGCAAGGCCAGACGGTCGGCATCGTCGCTAACCAGCCGAAGTTCCTCGCTGGCTGCATCGACATCGACGCCTCGGACAAGGCGGCCCGCTTTATCCGGGTCTGCGACGCCTTCAACATCCCGCTCGTCACCTTCGTCGACACCCCTGGCTACCTGCCGGGTGTGGCGCAGGAGCACGGCGGTATCATCCGCCACGGGGCGAAGCTGCTCTACGCCTACTGCGAGGCGACGGTGCCCAAGCTGGTCGTCGTCCTGCGCAAGGCCTACGGCGGCGCCTACCTAGCGATGTGCTCGCAGTCCCTTGGTGCTGACTGGACCGTGGCTTGGCCGGGCGCCGAGATCGCCGTGATGGGCGCTGACGGCGCCGCCAACATCCTCTTCAAACCCGGCGCCGAGGCGGCTGATCCCGCCGCCGCCCGTGCCGAGTGGGTCGCGACCTACAAGGAGAAGTTCAACACCCCCTACATCGCCGCGGCCCGTGGCCTCGTGGAGGCGGTGATCGATCCCCGTCAGACGCGGCAGTACCTGCTAAACGGCCTCGTCGGGGTCGCATCCAAGCGGGAGAGCCGGCCCGCCAAGAAGCACGGGAACGTCCCGCTCTAAACCCGCTTGAGGAGGAGACCAGCCGATGGCACGCAAGTTTCGCATCACAATTGGTGGCGTCACCTACAACGTTGAGGTAGAGGAGATCGGCGGGTCCGCCGCTCCAGCGTATAGCCCCGCTCCCGTAGCCGCGCCGGCTGCGCCGGTCGCTCGTCCGGCCGCCCCCGCGCCTGCTCCGGTCGCTGCCGCCCCGGCTCCCGCACCCGCCCCGGCGCCTTTATCCCCGAATGGGGGCGCGCCCGCCGTCGCTGGCGGTGAGGGCGTCAAGGCGCCCCTGCCCGGCATGATCGCCGCCGTCAAGGTGGAGGTCGGTCAGACCGTCACCGCCGGCCAGGTCGTCGCCATCCTCGAGGCGATGAAGATGGAGAACGACATCACCGCTCACACCAGTGGCGTGGTCAAGGAGATCCGCGTCGGCAAGGGGAGCTCGGTCGCCGCTGGGGACGTCCTGATCGTCATCGGCTAGGAGGGCGGAACCTATGCAAGACTCTTCAACCCCGGTCTCGCTGCCGATCGTGGCCGCGATCACCGCTGCGCTCGCTGTGATGCTTGAGCGCTCCCCGGATCAGTTCGTGATCACCTCGGTGGAGCCTGTCGTTCCGGCCCCGGCGCCCTCGCTCTGGTCGAAGGCCGGCCTCATGGCCGCCCAGATGAGCCGGGCGAACTTCGGCCAGCGCATCCGGTAGTAGGAGGTACGCCTAATGTTTAAGAAGGTCCTCATCGCCAACCGCGGTGAGATTGCGATCCGTGTGATTCGGGCCTGCCGTGAGCTGGGGATCCCGACCGTGGCCGTCTACTCCGAGGCCGACAAGGAGGCCCTCCACGTCAAGATGGCCGACGAGGCGGTCTACATCGGCCCGACCCCGTCGCCGCAGTCCTACCTCTCCGTCCCGGCGATCATCACCGCCGCCCAGAACACGGGCGCCGATGCGATCCACCCGGGCTATGGCTTCCTCTCGGAGAACCCCTTCTTCGCCGAGGCCTGCTCCAACTGGGGCATCACCTGGATCGGTCCGCACCCGGCGGCGATTCGGGCGATGGGCCTGAAGGATACCTCCAAGGCCCTGATGAAGAAGGCCGGCGTCCCGACGATCCCGGGCTCTGACGGCCTAGTGGCGACCGTTGCGGATGCGGTCGTGGTTGCGGCCGAGATCGGCTACCCGGTCCTGATCAAGGCGACCGCTGGTGGCGGTGGCCGTGGCATCCGCGTGGCGCGGGATGAGGCCGAACTGAAGGTCAACTTCGAGAAGGCCGCCTCTGAGGCCGGTGCCGCCTTCGGCAACGCCGCCGTCTTCGTCGAGAAGTACATCCAGACCGGCCGCCATATCGAGGTGCAGGTCCTGGGCGACAAGCACGGAAACGTGGTCCACCTGGGCGAGCGCGAGTGCTCCCTGCAGCGCCGCAAGCAGAAGCTGCTGGAGGAGGCGCCCTCGCCGGCGCCGACGATGAGCGACGAGACCCGCAACAAGATCCGTCAGGCCGGCGTCCTGGCTGCCAAGGCGGTTGACTACGACTCCGCCGGTACCGTCGAGATGATCTTCGATGACGAGTCGGGCGAGTTCTACTTCCTGGAGATGAACACCCGCGTCCAGGTCGAGCATCCGATCACGGAGGCGATCACGGGCGTCGACATCGTCAAGGAGCAGATTCGGATTGCGTGGGGCAACCCACTGCGCTGGACGCAGGAGCAGATCCAGTTCCGCGGCCACGCGATCGAGTTCCGCATCAATGCGGAGAACCCGGAGAACAAGCTGATGCCGTCGACCGGTACGGTGACCGAGCTGACGGTGCCGGGCGGCCCTTGGGTGCGCTGGGACTCGATGCTCTACCCGGGCTACAAGGTGGAGCCGTTCTACGACTCGCTCGTCGGTAAGCTGGTCGTCTGGGCTGA
>DATGYC010000072.1:0-1758 GCA_035298385.1 Symbiobacteriaceae bacterium
CATGTGGGCGGCAGCGAAGGCGGCTCTGGCGGAGTAGAAGGAGGCGGGGAGGATGGGGGCGCTCTCAAGCTATGGCCTCGTCCCGGCTGGCTGGCCCACGCTACTCGTCGGGGTACTCAGCGGCCTGCTTGGTGGGCTCGCTGCCGGCTGGGCGACGCCCCGCTGGCTGGAGCGCCCGGACAGGCTCCGCGGCTGGTCTGTACTTCTCTTCGTCCTCTGGATGGCTGCGCTGGGCGGGCTGGCCGCTCAGGTCTCAGACGGGATTACGCCCCACTTCTGGGCTCGCCTGCTCTTCGTGCTGATCCTCTCCGCCGCCTCCCTTGTCGACCTCTACGAGAAGTTGATCCCCGATGAACTGGTGATGGTGGGCCTAATCCTGGGCGGCATCCTGCTCCTGATCGGCCCGTTCCCCGGTGGCCCGCCGCTCCTAGCGCTGGCAGGGGCGCTAACCGCCCTGGCCCTGCTCTTCCTCATCTTCTGGCTCGCCCGGGGCGGCTTCGGCTTCGGCGACGTCAAACTAGCAGCCGTCATCGGCCTCTTCCTCGGCTTCCCCTGGGCCCTGCTGGGTCTGGTCCTCGCCTTCGTCGGTGGGGGCTTCCTGGGCGGGGTGCTGCTCTTGACGCGGGTAGTGGGGCGTCGGTCGACCTTGCCATTCGGGCCCTGGTTGGCCCTGGGGGCGATTGTGACCACCCTGTGGGGCCAGCAGATCTGGGCCTGGTATATGGGGATTTATTAGGATATCTACAGCTGATTACGCTGATGGGGGCACTGATTACGCTGATTCTTTGGCCCTTCCCTGGGGGTCTCTTTGGGGCAGTTACACAGATTACACAGATTTTCTGATTACACAGATTGTCGGGACTGATGATTGGGCACTTCAAATGAAATTGTGTACAACATGTACAACACCAATATGAAGGCTCGTCTTTCCCCACAGGGGAGTCCCTTGGTAATCAGTGTAATCTGCGTAATCTGCGTAATCTGTGTAAAAATAAAAAACCCCCAAAGGACTCCCTCAACCATCAGCGTAATCAGTTGTAAAAAGATAGAGGAGGGCCCAACAAGATGCTGCGTTATCTAACCGCTGGCGAATCGCACGGACAGGCCCTCGTCACGATCATTGAAGGGATGCCTGCCGGCGTGCCCATCACCCCGGCAGAGATCGACCAGGATATGCTCCGCCGCCAATCCGGGCACGGCCGAGGCGGCCGGATGCGCCTGGAGACTGACAACGTCAACCTCCTCTCCGGGGTCCGCCACGGCGAGACCCTCGGCTCCCCCATCGCCATGCTGGTCCCGAACAAGGACTGGCAGAACTGGACCGAGGTGATGGCGGTCGAGCCGGTCGAGAGCTACACCGATCCCCGTGCCGCTGGCAAGCGGCGCACCCAGCCCCGACCGGGCCACGCCGACCTCGTGGGCGCCCTGAAGTATGACCGGACCGATCTGCGGGATATCCTGGAGCGGGCCTCTGCTCGTGAGACGGCGATGCGGGTCGCCGCGGGCGCCCTTGCCAAGCAGCTCCTCAAGGCCGTCGGCATCACCGTCGTCGGCCACGTCCGCTCCATCGGCGACGTGACTGCCGCGGTCGATGCGGGTCTGGTGGCTGCCCAGATTCGGGCGATCGCGGAGGAGTCCGCTGTCCGCTGCGCTGACCCCGAGGCGGGGGAGCGGATGATCGCAGCGATCGATGCGGCCAAGGCCTCTGGCGACTCCCTGGGTGGGGTCGTCGAGGTGATTGCGGAGGGGCTGCCCCCG
>DATGYC010000073.1:0-21815 GCA_035298385.1 Symbiobacteriaceae bacterium
GACCTCTTCCGGGCTGACGAGCATCCCTGGCGGCACGACCACTCGGGCGGTCGCTGTGAAGGACTTGGACTGCCCGGTCACGTCGACCAAGCTCAGGTCGAGCGCCTCCAAGGTAGGCACCTTGCCACCCAGAGCGGTCGGACGCAGGGTGACAGTGCCAGGCTCTACCCGGACCCCGGTCACCTCATACCCGACGGTAGGCGACCCTGCGATGGCTGGCTTCAGGCTATAGGCCTTACCCGGCGCCAACTCCTCCCACGTCAGCTCGACCTCCGCCGTCATGGTGGGCAGGTTCGGCACCTGCTCACCCATCTCCGAGAGCGGGACCACTCGAGCCGAGAGACGCAGTGGCGTCAGATCGATCAGTCCGTCCTTCTTCGGCGGGGCGAGTTGCTCACGCGGGACCTCCAGCCGAGCGTTCTTCACGTACTGCAGGAAGTCCTTACGGCCCGAGAGGCTGGCCCGCTCGACGGAGGAGTGAACGGTGTAGCGGAACTCACGTTCATCCACCGTCACGACGCCGCTCTCGGGCTCGATGCGCGCCGGGACCGCCTTAGTCGCCTGCTCGATCAGGGTGACGGTCAACTGCTTGGGTGAGATCACGAAGAAGCTGACATTCGAAGGCCCATTCACCCTCACATCCAGCGGCGTGGGCTTGCCTGGTTCCTTCACCTGGCTATAGTCCAGGATCGCCGTAAACTGCTCGGGCCGCACGGCGCCCACCACGAGCTTCCGGTCTGAGACCTGAATCTCGACCGTAAGTCCCTCTGGGGGCCCTTCGTAGACCGCATAGACCGGATGTTGAATCACCGTGAGAGGGATCGAGAGGGTCCGGTTCTCTGGGGCGTTGTAGTCGCGGATGACGACGACCCAGAGGAGCAAGCCCAAGAGGACCGAGAGGATCTTGACGGCTAGATCGTTGTTGAGGATGCGCTCCATCATGATGATGTCCCCCAGTGCCAGAACCGGTTGCTGCGGCTCTTGCGCCGTAACCACTGGGCTTTCAGCAGGTCGGTCAACATCTTCTCATCCAGCGGCCGCTGAAGCCGCCCGCCCTGGGCGACCGAGATCATCCCCGTCTCCTCTGAGACGATGATCGAGAGGGCATCCGACTGTTCGGTGATACCGATGCCGGCCCGGTGGCGGCTGCCAAGCTCCTGCGCTACCACGCGGGCCTCCGCCAGGGGGAGCCAGCAGGAGGCGGCGGCGACCCGGGCGCCCCGCAGGATCACCGCTCCGTCATGCAGCGGGGTGTTCTCCACAAAGAGATTCGTCAAGAGTTGGGCCGAAATCCGGGCGTCGAGTTGAACGCCGGTATCGATAAACTCCCCGATGGGGGTCTCGCGCTCCAGCACGATCAGGGCGCCCGTCTTGGCTCGCCCCAGCACCTCCACCGCCCGGACCACCTGGTCGATGGCGGCCAGGATCTCCTCCTCAGCCTCCTCCGATGAGGTCCGGTTCGAGGGCAGGAAGCTCCCGCGCCCCAGATGCTCCAAGGCGCGCCGAAGCTCTGGCTGCAGAATGACCGGGATCGCGACCGCCGCCCCAATCAGGATCTTGTCGAGCAAGAACCGGACGGTATGTAGGCGCAAGAAGGAGGCCGCAAGGTAACCGGAGGCCAGGATGAACAGGCCGTTCAGCAGCGGAACGGCGCGAGTTCCCCGAATGAGCAGGAAGAGCCGGTAGAAGAGGTAGGCGACCAGACTGACGTCCAGCACCATCAGAAGCATGTCCACGACCGGCAACGATGAGTATTGAGTTAAGACGTCCAGGACTGGGTCACCTCCAGGGGCACATGCCTAGTGTAGCCAAACTCTGGTGCAAAAGCGGGCGCCCCCTACGTGGACGCCCGCTAAGCAGGCCTCAATCCACCTCAGCTTCGGACTCATCCGATGCGGAGGTGTAGTAGGCCAGACTCTGCAGTTCAATGGTCAGGTCGATGTTCTGTACGGTGATCACGGGGTTCAGACGAATCTTCGCCGGAGCGAAGTTCAGGATCGCCTCGATACCCGCCTGCTCCAACAGTTCAGCCGTGTTCTGTGCCTCGCTCGCCGGAACGGCCAGGATGGCGATTCGAATTCCCCGCTCCCGGATCGTCTCGACTAGCTGGGCCAACGGCTGGATCGTGACGCCCATCAGCTCTGTGCCGATCTTCGCCGGTGCCACATCAAAGATCGCCGTAATCCGAACGTCTTTATGGCGCGACAGATTGTACCGGGCCAGGGCGACACCCAGATGACCCGCGCCGACGAGGGCTGCGTCCACCCCGCGGTGTAGCCCAAGGATCCGGGTGATTCGGCGGCTCAGCGAAACGACGTCATAACCAACACCGCGGGTGCCAAACGCACCAAAGTAAGCCAGGTCCTTGCGGATCTGTTCGGGCGTGAAACCGGTCTTGGAGGCCAACTCAGCCGAAGAGATGATTGCAACCTCGACCTCAGCAGACTCCTGGAGCACGCGCAGGTAGATCGGCAAACGCTTGATTGCCGCATCTGGAATCTTCGGCTTTCGCATGTCGTCCCCCCGTTCGCCCTATCGGCGAATTTAGAACGAGCGATTGATCACAAAATGGGCCAGATCCTTAAGAGCCTCACGGGTCTCCAAGTCCGGGACGCGGTCAAGCGCTGCCTGACCTTGTGCCAGGTGGTGATCGGCCTGCTGGCGGGCATAGTCAAAGGCGCCACACGCTGCCAGGATCTCCTTGGCCCGCTCAACCTGCTGGTCGCCGACCGCGCGGGTCAGAATAATGGCCCGTAGCTCCTCGCTATCGGCCGAGTTCGCCAGGGCGTAGATGACGGGCAGGGTCAGGATACCGAGTTTCAGATCGCCACCGACCGGCTTGCCAACCGTCTTGGCTGAGCCATGGAAGTCCAGCAGGTCATCCGCGATCTGGAAGCTGAGGCCGACGCCCATCCCGTAGTCGAAGAGCGCCTGGATCTGCTCCTCCTCGACCCCCGCGATCACGCCGCCCAAGCGGCAACACTCGGCGAGCAGGTACCCCGTCTTCTGGGCGATCCGCTCGTAGTAGTCCGCCTCGGTCTGGGCTACATCAAAGTAGGAAGCGATCTGTGCGAGTTCGCCCTTGGAGATCTCGTAGACCGTATTGGCCATGATCTCAACCACCCGGGTGTTGCCGGTCTGGGCGAGCATGGCAAAGGCCTTAGCAAAGAGGTAATCACCGGTCAGGACAGAGATCTGATTGGACCACTGGGCATTGACGGTGGGGCGCCCCCGGCGAACCCGGGACTCATCGACCACGTCGTCATGAACCAGAGAGGCCATATGGATCAATTCCACGGCCGCAGCCACGGGCAGGACCCGCTCCAGCGGCACACCGGGAAACTTGGCAGTCAAGAGCAGAAGCGCCGGCCGAATCCGCTTGCCACCAGCATGGAGCAAGTGGGTGGAGACCTCTTGGAGCAGCGGAACATCGGTGACCAAGGCCTCTTCAATCGTGGCCTCGACCCGCTGCAGGTCGCCAGCAATGGTTGTAAAAATGTTGAGCATCATCGCAGGGGCGATGGGTGGCTGCGAACTCACCGGATCACCTGCATTTCTGTTCGGTTTCGATAAAGTAGCGTGTGCGTGGTTGTGGGCCCGCATGCGCCGGAATTCACATCAAGTCTATTGTATCACGAAACGTCCTATTGACAAGGTTGGCAGAGCCCCTTCGCCATCAAGGCTCCATCGATTCACAGATCCGCATCAGTTGCCGCATCCGGTGATTGATGCCGGACTTGCCGACCGGTGGCTGGCACAGCTCGCCGAGCTCTTTCAGGGAGGCGTCCGGGTGCTTCAACCGAAGGTCGATCAACTCCACGAGGGCTGGTGACAGCCTTGCCACCTCGCCCGTCCGCTTTAGGTGCTGAAAGAGCTCGACCTGACGGGCGGACGCCTCCACCGTCTTGGAAAGGTTGGCCGTCTCGGCGTTGACCTGGCGGTTGACCAGGTTCTTCATCTCCTTGACCACCCGGACGTCCTCATAGCGCAGGTAGGCATCGTGGGCGCCCACCAGCGCCAGGAAGCGCCCGATCTGCTCTGCCTCCTTCAGATAGAGCAGATGACTCTCGCGCCGGTAGGAGAGTCGGACCGGGATTCCGTGCTGAAAGAGGATCTGCCCGAGGGCGTCCGCCGCCTCCATCCCGTGGACGGCCAACTCCAGATGATGCTGCCGCTCCGGGGCCGCAATCCAGCCCGTGCCCAGGAAGTACCCGCGCAGGTAGGCCCGGCGGCCGCCTTCTTGGGCAAAGCCGGGCAGTTCGGCCCAATCCACCAAGTTGGCGCCGGCGTTCGTGACGCCCAACTCCCGCAGCATCGGCTCGAGATCTGGCTGGGCGCCCATCCGCAGGACGTAGGTCAAGTTCTTTCGCAGGTTCCGCTTGCGGGTAACCAGCACGGAGACCTCCACCTGATAGTGCGCCCGGATCATCTTCACCATCTTGCGGGCGACGGGCCCCCAATCGGTCGTCAGGGAGAGGGCGAACTGCCCACCGCCTACGAGGGCGATCCGCCCCGAGGCCCGCAGCAGCGCAGCCAACTCCATCTTCTGATTGGCCGGGTCCGAGGAGAGGACCTGGGCCAACTCTTCCTTAACGGCGGCGGCAAAAGAGCGATCATCAGACACGCCGCTATACCTTGGGCTGCCCGTAGGAGCGCCGGAACTCGCTGAACATCCGGCGGCGCTCCTCCTCAGGCAGGATGATCGGATCGCCCATGGAGCGAGCCAGGTAGTAGATCTGCGCCGCCTCCTCCAGCCCGATGGCGATGGCGTAGGCCTCCGTGAGCGAGGTGCCGACCGCCAGGACCCCGTGGTTCTGGAAGAGACAGGCGAGCGCCTCACTCCCGATGGTCTGGATCGCCACATCCGCGAACTCCTGCGAGCCCGACTTGGCATAGGGGGCGCAGTCGATCGTCCCGCCAACCAGGGCGGCCAACTCAGTCGAGATCACCGGCATGGGCTGGCCAAGGCAGGCAAAGGCGGAGGCGTAGATCGAGTGGGTATGGACGACGCCGTTCACCTCTGGCCGACTCACGTAGGCCGCTCGGTGGAGCGGGGTCTCGCTGGAGGGGCGCCGCTCGCCCTCCACCTTGTCGCCGGCCAGGTTGACCAGGCAGATGTCGGCCGGGGTGAGCGCTTCGTAGGCCATGCCGCTAGGCGTGATGGCGAAGAGGTCGGTGCCGGGGATGCGGATCGAGACGTTGCCAGAGGTCAGCTTGACCAGTCCGTCGGCCTTCATGGCCCAAGCCGTCTCACAAACCAGCTGGCGTTCAGCTTCGTAGCGCACGGAAATGCCTCCTTGGGGAAACGAAAGCGTGTCGTCCTGAATGCGGGCGATCCGGCCGGCCCAAGAAGGGCCTAGACCTGGGACCTCCCCCAGGAGGGGATGGGTGGTGGTGATGGGGGGAGCCTCTCCCTGCAAGAGGGTGGGGCGCCCCGCCGCCAGAATGGCGAGTGCCGAAAGCTGGGGCGCCGCCAGAATGGCATCCGGCGGGAAGGGCGGGCGGGCGAGCCGATCGACCAGCCAGTCAGTCGCCTCGGTCAGGGACTCACGCTGCCGTCCAACCTGCTGGGCCGCCAGGCGAACCGCCTCAACGAGCGGGCGCCCCTCCCGGTCGATCAGGGCGATCGCTCGCCGCTGCCAGACCGGATCCAGCAGGGCATCCTGGTACTGCTGCAGGAGCGTCTGCCCCCCTACCGTCGCCTGCGCCGCCCGCCAGGCCTCAACCTGCTCGAGCGCCGCTGCCAGAGTCGCCCGAAAGAGATGGAGGCGGGCCGCTCGGTCTGCCGGTTCCGGCGCCCGGAGCGGTAATACCGCTTCTGATCGCCAGATAATCCGACCTTCCACAGCACCCACCTCCCTTCACTACTTCTCCTGCAACCGCTGCCGGAGCAGGAGGAAGTCCCACGGAGTCCGCTCCTGCGTCACCGCCCGTTCCAGGAAGAGCTGCCCGATCACTTGAGCAAGCTTCTCCGGATCATGGCGGACGAAATCGGTCCCCTCACTCACTAGGTTGACCTGAACGAGATCGATGCCAAGCTTGTTCAACTCGCGGGCGTCCACCCGGACCTGCTGGGCGCCCTCCTCCTCGTACTTGGCGAGCATCCCGCGCGAGACGGGGGCGCTGTTGACCACAACCAGATCCAGAATCCCGGGGCCAGCGTGGTCGAGCAACGCCTTGACGTGCTGGGAGACGGTATAGCCGTCTGTCTCCCCCGGCTCGGTCATGATGTTGCAGACATAGATCTTAAGCGCACTGGAGCGCTGCAAGGCCTCGGCAATACCGGGGATTAGCAGGTTTGGGATGATCGAGGTATAGAGCGAACCCGGCCCCAAGACCACGACCTCCGCCTGGGTGATCGCCTTCAGGGCGTCCGGCAGGGGCCGAATCGGCAGGGGCTCCTGCCCCTCCGGATGGATCTTCTCCAGTTGCACCCGCATGATCGGGCTGTGCATCTTGCCGATGATCGACTCGCCGGCCACCCGGCGCCCGTCCGCCAACTGGGCAGCCAGGACGATCTGGTCCAGCGTTGACGGCAGGACCGAGCCCCGGACCGCCAGAACCTGGCTTGCGGCCTGCACCGCATCATAGAAGTTCCCAGTGATCTCCGTCGTCGCCAGCAGAAGCAGGTTGCCGAAGGAGTGGCCGGAGAGGCCCGTTCCATGGTCGAACCGATGCTGGAGCAGCGATTCCAGGAGCGGCTCTGTGTCCGAGAGGGCGACCAGGCAGTTACGAATGTCGCCTGGGGGCAGAATGCCGAACTCCTCCCGCAGGCGCCCCGACGAGCCGCCATCGTCCGCCACGGTCACGATGGCGTTGATATTCGATGTGTAGTGCTTAATGCCCCGGAGCAGGGAGGACATGCCTGTCCCACCGCCCAGCGTGACGACCCGCGGACCACGCACCAGATTGCGGCGCTGGTAGTAGGCCTCCGCCGTACCGGTGTTGGGTGGAACGAGGGTCCGCAGGACCGAGCGCACCAGGCTGGTTGAGGCCATGACGGTTAGCCAGGCGCCGATCAGCAACGCCACGCTCCCAGCAACGAGCGGCCCATAGAGGAAGACATTAGCCGACGCAGCGAGGTTCTGGAAGAGCCAGGAGCCGATGTGGACATAGAGGTTGACCCGTAGGACGAGCGAGATGCCCAGGCCCATCATGAAGACGCCACAGACGGCGAGCAAGATCCAGCGCTTGACGGAGAGACCGGGCAGGAGCCAACGGACCCAGCGCGTCATGACCCGTTCCCCTCTCCATCCTCGGTTGGGGTCGGGGCGCCAACACCCTGCGGCGGATTCTCAATGAGCCCCGCCCGCTCCAGCGTCTCGGGCGCCTCCTCTAACAAGATCGGGTAAGCCTCTGCCAGCTTCTCCGGCGTCTCATCCAGGAGGTCCTTCGGCACGTCCCGATGCTCCGTCCGGACCGAGTAGCCCTGACTGCGGATCCAGTCGCCCAGCTTGATCGCCAGGCAGACAGAGCGGTGCTGCCCACCCGTGCAGCCAACGGCGACCGTCAGTTGGCTCTTCCCCTCCGCCACGTACTGCGGCAAGAGGAAGTCGACCAGGGCAGTCAGCCGCTTAAAGAACTGCTGGGTGACGCCCCACTTCATCACGTACTCCTGAACGACGGCGGTCTCGCCGGTCAGGGCCTTCAGATCCTCCACGTAATGCGGATTGGGCAGGAAGCGGACATCGAACATCAGGTCCGCATCCATCACCACGCCGTACTTGAAGCCAAAGGAGACGACGTTGACGTGCAGCCCCTGGCCCTCTTGCTCGTTGGCGAAGAACTCGGCCAGGGCGCGCCTCAGCCCATTATTGGAGAGCTTTGTCGTGTCAATGAGCTTGTGCGCCCGGCCGCGCAACTCCTGCATCAGCTTGCGCTCCTTCCGGATCCCCTCCAGAAGGCGCCCCTGCAGGGCGAGTGGGTGGCGGCGACGTGACTCCTTGTAACGCTTGACCAGGGTCTCATCCGCCGCGTCCATGAAGAGGATCTGGTAGGTGACGCCCATCTTCTCCAAGTCGGTCAGGGCGTTCAAAATCTGGTTAAAGAAGCGACCGCCGCGCACGTCAATGCCCAGGGCGAGGCGGGTCACCTTGCCGTCACCGTGGTCGACCAGTTCGGCCAGCTTGGGCATCAGGGCGGGGGGCAGGTTGTCCACGCAGAAGTAGCCCTGGTCCTCCAGGTACTTGATCGCCTGTGTCTTGCCGGCGCCCGACATTCCGGTCAGAATCACCAACTTCACGGCTTGGAACACAGAGCATCACCTCCTACGAATACCTCTTGTCGTTCGATTCTGACGCGGGGTTCTCCTTCCGCTAACGAAGGACCAGCGCAGCCGCGCCGATCAGCCCGGCGTCGTTGCCCAGCGTAGCCGGTAGGACCCGGACAAACGCCGCCGGGTCCGGCAGAGACTTCGTCTTGATCACGGCGCGGAGCGGCTCCAGCAGCAGGTCGCCCGCCGCCGACGCCCCACCGCCGACCACGATCGCCTCCGGGTTCAGGGCAGAGACCAGGCCGCCCAACACCTTACCCAGGTGGCCGGCCACCGTATTCAGGATCGACTGGGCCACGGCATCACCCTCACGGGCGGCGTAGATCACCAGGCGAGCATCAACCTTGCCCATCTCTGCGGCGCGCTTGGCCAGATAGGGCGCCCGTCCCGCATCGATCGCCTCCTGCGCAAACCGCCCAATTGCGGTCGCTGAGGCGACGGTCTCTAGGCAACCAATCTGGCCGCAACCACAGGTCGGCCCCTCATCCACGGCGGGCATGTGGCCGATCTCTCCGGCCCATCCCTTGGCGCCGCTGTAGATGCGGCCATTGAGGATCAGGCCGCCGCCAACACCCGTACCGATCGTCACCATGACGACGTGCTGGGCGCCCTTCGCCGCCCCGCACCACTGCTCGCCGAGGGCGGCACAGTTCGCATCATTCTCCAGGGTGACCGGGATGCCCAGCTCCTTGCCAAGCAGATCGCAGATGGGGATCTTCCGCCAGCCCAGGTTCGGGGCCATGACAACCTCACCGTCGGGCACGTTGCAGATCCCCGGCGTGCCGATTCCAGCGCCACCGATCTGCGCCATGGTTAGGCCCGCCTTCGCGACGGCCTGGCGGGCGCCCTCAGCCATGTTCGCAATGACCGCCGCCACGCCCTTGGCGGCCTCTGTGGGAACCTCTGCCTGGGCGATGATCTTTCCGGCTCTATCGACAACCCCGGTCTTGACGGAGGTACCGCCAAGGTCAATACCAAGGGCGTACTGCATCTCGTTCATCGTCGCTCACCCTTCCGTTCAGTTCCCTCCCATTATAATCGGCCCCCAGCGGGAAGAAAATGACGGAAGCCACACCAGCGTGTGGCTTCCGCCGTAAGTTTAGGCGCTCTTGCGGGAGGAGCGGAGCAGGTAGAGACCCGCCACGATCGCCGCCGAGCCGAAGACCAGGTAGTGGAACGACCGGGAGAGTGCCGGGTCGAGGAAGCGGAAGATGATCTCGTTCACCATCCGGTAGAGACCAAGGATGCCCAGCCCGATCAACCCGTAGGCGATCGTGTCCCGCTTCCGCCACAGGTGCCCAATCTCGACCAGGGGCTGGTCGGTCACAGGCTGGCCCGCCGCCTGGCGTAGAGCGATCTCCCGAGCGTCAAAGATCGAGAAGAAGATCCAGCCAAAGACGATCAAGGCGACGAAGCCATCATCCATGACCGTCGTGACCACGATAACGCTGGCAAGCATACCGAGGAAGATCTGTAGACCGCGCTGGAACATTCCCAGGTAGAGGTGGCCCAGGCCCGGACAGGCCGAGAGAATGAGCCGGAAGAAGCCGTTCGTCGTCACGGAGGGCCGGGGCTGGTTCTTCATACCACAGGGCATGCAGTAGGTCTGCCCGCCGCTGACGATGGTGCAATCCGCACAGACCGGGCGCCCGCAACTCTGGCAGACACCGGTCGCTTCCGTGGTCGGGTGAGTGGCGCAGTACATAAGAAGATACTCCTTTCTAGAGCCGAAACTGAGTTAGAAGAGGTTTTGTAGGAGGTTGGTAGCCCACGAGCCGACCTCGAAGAACCGGTCGCCCAACATGGCCAGCCAGAGCTCTCCCTGCAAGAGCAGGGCGCCGAGCCCATTCGTCGTGGTCTGCCAAAGGAAAACTCTTTGCGCCACCGAAAATACCAGAATAGCAGCGGCTGCCGCATAGGTACCGGAGACGGCCGGGTGACGCAGGGCCTTCGCCCACCAACGGACGGGGGCGGAGACAGGGGGCGCCCAGTCAATCTGGTCCACAATCTGATCCGCCCAGCCCTGCGGCAGGGGCGGCGGTTCGGTCGTCATCAGCCGAACGAGCGCCGGATCGGCCAGCGACTCATCCACAAAGGGTAGGTCGTCATGATCCTGGGCCTCCAGGTAGGCCGTCCAGCAGGATTCACACGTAGCCAGATGAGCCTCCAGCTCCGCCGCCTGATCGGTCGGGAGCCGGTCTGCCACGAATTCGGGCATCGAGTCGATTACCTGCCAACACTGCATGCCAGTTCCCCCTCCCGCTCAGTAAGCGCTTCACGGAGCTGCCGCTTCGCCCGGTAGAGCCGGGTCTCCACCGTCCGGGCGGGCACGCCCAACCGATCGGCGATCTGCTGATAGCTTAGGTTCTGAAAATGATAGAGCATCACAACTTCTCGGTAGTCCGGACCTAGCGCCATAATCGCTTGGCGAACGTCCTCTCGCCGCTCTTCCTTGACGGCGGCCTCTTCCGGGGTCGGGCCGTGCGCCCGCAACTCCCGCACTGGGGCTTCCGCTTCACCTGCTGGTGGCTCCAACGGCACCTGCAGAGGCCGTCGTTTCCGAGCCCGCAGCCAGTCTAGCGCTAGGTTAACCGTCAAGCGGTGTAGCCAAGTTGTAAAGGCCGCGTCCCCGCGATAGAGGTCCAGAGAGCGGAAGAGCCGAAGAAAGACCTCCTGGGCCAAGTCCTGAGCATCTTGGTCATGGCCGACGATCTGATAGAGCGTACGGTAGACCCGTCCACTATGCCGATCGACCAAGGTCGCAAACGCACTCCGGTCGCCGTGGCTGGCTGCCCGGGCTAGCACATCATCACGTTCGGTCACGACAGCCACACCAACCCTCCGCGTCTGTTCTATCAACTTAGACGCCAAGCTCCGCGCAAACCCTTCACGGTCTTCATCCCAAATGAAGGTGGGATTTCATGTTATCGACTCGCCGCTCTACCCAACCCTTTCAGGCAGGGCTCTTCTTTACGGCCCTGCTCTGGACCTTGGCCCTTGTCACCATGTCCATGGCCGGGATCGAACTACCCCTGGTCAAAATGATCGCCCCGCAGGTGATCATCTTCGGCGGGCTAACCGTTGGCTTCCATCTGATCTTTGATCAACACCGGGGCGACGTCTGGGACCGGATGCGCCTTCGTTCGCTGAGTCCCCTCATGGCGGTCAAGGTGCTCCTGGTCGGTGCGATCGCCTGGTCCTTCATCCTGTTTACCTCGGACTTCATCCTCAAGCTCGTTGAACTGGCGGGGGGAACGATGCCCTCGCTCTATAACGACCTGCTCGAGCAGCCCTTTCCCTTGGCGATGCTGGCGGGCGCCATCCTGCCCGCCATCTTTGAGGAACTCGCCTTTCGCGGCTACCTCTTCGGCCACCTGCGCCCACTGGGCCTCCGCACGGGCATCATCCTGACCGGCCTGCTCTTCGGGGCGATGCACCTCTCGGTGGTCCGCCTGATCCCGCTCTCCCTGCTGGGCATGATCTTCGCCTCCGCTGTGCAGCGGACCCGCTCGCTCATGGCCAGCATGCTGATGCATTTCCTGAACAACGGTATCGTGATCGCGCTGACCTACCTGAAGAAGGATCCCACCGCGGCCCTCCCAGCGGCAGCGCCCACGCTCTCATCCGTTGCGATCTCCTTCGTCCTTGCCCTGGTGCTTGGCGCCTGTATGCTGACTGCCCTCCGCTGGCTCGGGCCCCTGCAGGACCCCGCTGGCGAGGAGGAGTACGCCCACTCGCTGGCCGTTGTGGCCGCCGAGGCGGTCGCCGCCGGGGAGGCCCGCCGCTTGAAGCGGCTCAGCGCCAACCTCTTCTTCCTCGGTCTGCTCCCCGGGCTTCTGCTCTACCTGGTCTTCGCTTACGGAGAGTGGTCGATCGTCTTCCGCCCGCACTAGGGGAGTCGCTTCACAGCGGCCCCGGCCCCACCGGCCAGGGCATCGGCGACGATCGGCGCCCAGAGCGCCGGCACCGCCGTCGGCTCGAGCCAGAGCGCCTCGCTGTGCTCATGGGAGAGGCGCAACGGGGCGCCCTCCGGCAGCGAACAGCGGAAGGCGGCGACGTAGACCGCCGTCCCCGCCCGCAAGTAGAGGCCGCTCAGCCCTTGAATCAGAAGCTCCACGCCCAACTCCTCCCGGCATTCCCGGCGGAGCGCCTCATCAAGGTGCTCCCGGTGATCCAGCCCGCCACCGGGCAAGAGAAGCCGGTCTGCATAGCGAGAACGCAGCAGGAGAACCCGCCCCTCGGCATCCTGGATGACCGCCCGGGCGTCTAACTTGCGCGGATTCAGCTTTAAGAAGAGATCATAGGCAACTTGGACGAAGGTAAACCAGATCTTACGTAGCTGCATGAAAATATCGCTCCATCTCTGCTAGGGGGCGCTCTGAATATGTCTTATGTCTTAACGTTCGCAGAGGCAAGAGAGGTCGGCCCAAACCGCGTCGGCGGCAAGGGCTGGAACCTCGGGCGCCTCGTTCACTTCGGCTTCCGCATCCCGCGCGGCTGCGTCATCGACGTGGCCGCTTACTGGGCCTTCCTGGCCGAGAACGGCCTGACCGAACCGATCCAGGCCCTGGCCGACGTCCCGGCTGAGGAGATCGCTACCGAGGCGATTCTGCCCGCCCTGGATGCCATCCGGGAGCAGATTGCGGGGGGCGCCCTCCCAGTCGGCCTGCTGACCTCGGTACGAGAGGCCCTCAAGGCGGCCGGGGTCCCGGAGACCGCCGGTCTCGCAGTCCGCAGTTCAGCCACGGCGGAGGACTCTGCCAGCGCCTCCTTTGCAGGGATTCACCGTTCCTTCCTCAACATCCTTGACGATAATAGCCTTACTGATGCAATTCGCGGCTGTTATGCATCACTCTGGACCCCGACGGCCGTCGCCTACCGCCGCAAGATGGGGCTGACCGACAGCCAGGTCGGGGGCGCCCTGGTCGTCCAGGAGCTGGTCACCTCGCTCTACTCCGGCGTCGCCTTCTCGGCGGATCCCATCACCGGGCGCCGGGACCGGGTCGTCGTCAACGCCGCCTTCGGCCTTGGCGAGGCCGTCGTCTCTGGCTCGGTCGAGGCCGACGAGTACCACCTGCACATCGACCACACCGGCCCGGTCCGCATCGTCGGCGGCCGGATCGGCCTGAAGCATGAGGCCGTCCGTCCCTCGATCGACGGCGGCACCATCGTCGAAGAGGTCGGTTACGCCGACCGCTCCGAGCCGGTCCTCTCCAAGCCCCAACTGGAGGAGCTGACCCGGGTCGTCCGGCGGATCCAGGACACACTCGGGGACGGTGACCAGCCGCAGGACGTCGAGTGGTGCTATGACGGCTGGGCCCTGACAGTCACCCAGGCCCGCCCGATCACTGCCCTGCCTGAAGCGACCTTCCCCGAGCTAGCTGGTCAGGCGACGATCTGGTCGAACGCCAACCTGAAGGATGCGACCCCCGGCGTCCAGTCGCCGCTCGGCTGGTGGTTCAACTCCCTGACGGTTGAGGTGCTCCTGCGCCAGATCTTCTGGCGGGGCGGCTATGAGTTCCCAGAAGGAATGACTTGGTCTCGCCGCTACAACGGCCGGATCTACATGAACCTCTCCGCCCTCCAGTGGGCCGCTTGGGACGCCTTCGGCTGGCCCCCGGCTGAGACGAACCGAGCGCTGGGCGGCCACCAGCCGGAGATCCAGGTGCCCAAGAAAGCCTTCGCTCTCTCGGCCACCGGGCGCCGCCGCTTCGCCAACCTCTCCCGCATGGGGCTGCTCCTGCGCCGCTCCACCCGGACCGCAGAGGCGAGCTTCCAGAAGATCTGGGACTGGTGCGCAGAGTTCGAGCGCCAGCCCTTCGGCGATCGCTATCACGAGCTGGAGATCCTAAAGCGGCTCTGGGCGGTGGAGAAGCAGCGGCGGGAGTTCCTGCCGGAGACGATGATCCACAACGTGGGCGCCCTCTGGTCCAGTCGTCTGACCGACCTCCTGGAGAAGCGCTTCCCCGGACGGGGCCTAGCGCTCACATCTGCCCTGCTGACCGGCTCGGAGGGCGTCACCTCAGCGGACGTCGGCTACGTCCTGGTCGAGATCGCCCGGCTCGCCCAGGGCGAACCGGCGGCCCTCGCCTTCTTCGTGGAGGCCAGCCCCCCCTTCTCCGCCCAGCCCGATTGGAAGGCGGCCCTGCGTGGGACCAAAACCCGGGACGCCCTCGACGCCTTCTTCACTCGTTTCGGCCACCGGGGCGTCTACGAGATGGAGATCCGCAACCCCCGCTACAATGAAGACCCCTCCTTCGTGCTAGAGACGATCCGCTCCTACCTGCAGGAGGGCCTCCCCGAGGCCGATCCCCGAATCGCCGCCGCATCCAAGCGCCAGGCCGCCGAGGCCGAGGCGAAGGCGAAACTCGCCCTCTCCCCCGTCTACCCGCTCTACCGCTTCCTGCTCGCCAAAGCCCGGGAGTCCATGCGCCTCCGGGAGGGCGCCAAGTCCGCCCTCGTCCGCCTAGTGCGACCCGCCCGGCTCGCCGCCCTGGCCATCGGGCGCCGCCTAGCGGCCAAGAAGCTCCTGGGGACCCCTGAGGAGGTCTTCCTCCTGACCGGCGACGAGATCGCCGCCCTGCTCGCCAGCCAGTGGGATGGCAAGGGCCTCCGGGAGACGCTCGCCTTCCGGCAAGCGCGGATCGCCGAGTGGGAATCACTCGAAGCGCCCGATGTGATCCTGGGCGACCGGGCCGTCGTCAACCTCGGTTCGATCTCCACCTCCGACCGATTCGACCACGCCACCTCCGGGGGGCAACCTCCGGCGGAGTTAGACTCGCAGAGTCCGGGGCGGTTGCCCCCCGTCCAGGATGCGGCGGGCGCCCTGCGGGGCGTGGCCGTCTCTGCTGGCAGGGCGGAGGGCCCGGCCCGCCTGATCCGCCACCCGCGGGAGGGCACCGCCCTGAAGAAGGGCGAGGTCCTGGTCGCTCCCTCGACCGACCCCGCCTGGACCCCGCTCTTCCTGCGCGCCTCCGCCGTCGTGATGGAGGTCGGTGGCTACCTCTCCCACGGAGCGATCGTCGCCCGCGAGTATGGGATTCCGGCGGTCGTCAACGTGGCGGGCGCCCTCACCACCTTCCAGGACGGTCAGCAGTTGCTCGTCGACGGCGACCAGGGCCGGGTCCAACCCCTTCGCTAGCACCCCCTTCCCCCCACCGCATAGCGTGGAGCGGGGAGGTGTTCGCTTCGATGGACGGCCTAAAAGGATCAAAGGAACCGCGCCCGGATTTCACTTCGATTAAACGGATGCTCATGCCGATCATCCAGTACGGTATACGCGAGCTACAGGAAGGCGCAACACCTGAGCATGTCGTAACGGAGACGAGCCTGATGGCCTACTTCGTGGGCCAGGGGATGGACACCCGCGAGGCGATGCGCTTCGTCGAGCGGAACAAGCAGGCCTGGCTCCCCCCTGAAGGCGGCCAGCCCGGGCAGTGGGGCGCCCAACCAAACCGCCCCATGCCATACGACCCACGCCAGGGAATGGCGGGCTATGGGGCACCAGGCTATGGGGCGCCGGGTTATGGAGCACCAGGCTATGGGGCGCCGGGCTATGGCAAGCCGGGCTATGGCAAGATGCCGATGGGGAAATCGCCCATGACCAAGGGCGGTCAGGGCAAAGGTGGCCTCGGCAAGGGCGTCCCGCTACCGCCTATGCCCTTCCCGGTAATGCCCCCCTGGACGATGCCCACCACGTACATGATGCAGTACCAGGAGTTCGACTGCTGCGACGATCAGTCCGGCTCCGGCTCCAGTTGCTCCGATCGATAAGAGAAGACCCAGGGAGCAAGATCGCTCCCTGGGTCTTTGTTATGCTTCGACCAGCCCAAAGTGGCGGATCGCCTCCCAGACGCCGTCCCCCGGCCCCTCGGTCGTTACCCAGTCCGCCTGCGCCTTCAACTGCTCGTGGGCGTGGCCCATTGCCACACCGGTGCCCGCCCAACGAAGCATCTCCAGGTCGTTCAGACCATCCCCGATCGCCAGGACCTCTGATTGCTTGACCCCCAGCCGCTCGGCTACCGCCGCCAACGCCTTCCCCTTGGAGACCTTGCTGGACATCACCTCGAGGTAGGTGGGGTTCGAGATCGTGACGTTAGCCGCATCGCCCAGAAGCTCCTGGACGATCCCCTTCAGTTCAGCGATCTGCTCAGCGGTGCTGATGGCGATCATCTTAGTCTGGGGGGCGCCCAACCAGGTCGAGAGCGCTCCTACGACCCGCCCCTCCACCCCTGCTAGCCCCTGGTAGGCGATCGCCTCCGGGGTCTGGGCCGGAATGCAGAGCTGATCGTCCTGGTAGCCGTGGAGGTAGATCCCCTCCCGCTCACAGAAGGCCGCGAGCTTCCGGGCCGCCTCCAGTGGGAGCGGCTCATGGTAGAGCGGCTCCGTCGACGGGAAGAGGGAGACGAAGGCACCGTTGTAGGTGACCATCGGTAGCCCCTTCAGGCCGAGTTCTTCCGCATAAGGTGCGGCCGAGCGTTGCATCCGGCCGGTGACGATCACGGGGGTCACACCCCGTTCACGCACCGTCTGGATAGCAGCCTTGGTACGGTCGGGAATCTGGTGCGAAGCGGTCAGCGTGGTTCCATCGAGGTCCAGGGCCAGGAGTCGAAACAAGATGGCATTACTCCTTGAACAGGGCGTTGTAGAAGAAGCTGGAGAGCAGCGAGTAGAGCAGGGCCAGGATGAAGGCGTTCAAGAAGCCACCCACCGCAAAGCCCGTCACCAACTGGGCTGCTATGTAGAAGACCGCAGCGTTGATCACCAGGGAGAAGAGCCCGAAGGTCAGGCAGGTGATCGGTAAGGAGAGTACCTTCAAGAGCGGGCGCAGGGTGATGTTGAGCAACCCCAGGATCAGGACCGCCACTAGAGCGGGACCAAAACCAGCGACACGGAACCCGTGCAGAATCCCAACCTGGGGCGCCAACCAAGCCAGCAGGAGCAGTGTGCCAGCATTGACCAGCCATTGCCCGATGACCCGCATGCGAAAGCCTCCTTGCAAAATGAGCAGAGGCGGGGAGGGAACCTCCCCGCCTTCATCTTATCCGACGCGTCCAGACGATAGTCAGGTGCGGTCTACTCTTCGAGCCGGCTGATGAGCAGGTCGGCCTCGCTGGGGCTGAGCTTGCCCTGAGCGACCAAGTCGAGGATCTCCTCAAGGGTCTGCGTCGGGCTGGCTCCACGATCAACCAGGCGATGGGTCTCAGCATCAGCGAACTCGGTCCTGCGGGTAGCACGCTCGGCCCTCTCAGCCTCTCGTTCCGCGTAGACCGCCTCCGGATCATCCCACCCGGCCGCTTCGGATGCCCGCACTGTCTGCCTCTCGACACAAGCGCTCTCCATGTGCGGGACCGACTCCCCCGGGCGGGGCTGAAGCCGGATGCCCCCGTTGGTCTCGATCTCAAGCCGGGCGCCCCCGTGGCCCATCCGGCCACGCATCTCGCCCCGCTCTTGCTCGGTCACCTGCACCGGGAGCCCACCCAGTTCCAGACGCCCACCCTCGTAGTCCAGGTTGAGGTCCAAGTCCGCATCGACCGGGAGTTGCACCGTCACGCCGCCCGAGCCGGTGTCGATCTGGTAGCGGCCCATCGGGGCGATGCGGACGAGATCGACCAGGAGGCGCCCCGATCCGGTCTCCGCTGACAGGTTCTGGACGTCGAGGTCGTGGAGCCGCAGTTCCCCCGAGCCCGCCTCGATGCGGAGATCCGGACTCTGGCAGCCCCGGATCTCCACCCGGCCCGAGCCCACGTTGATCCGGGTCGGCCCCTGAATCGCCTCCAAGAGCTGGTTGCCGGACCCCGCATCGATCGTTAGCGAGCCCGAGACGTGCCGGACCACTAGGGGACCGGAACCCAGGTCCAGCTTCAGTTCCCCGACGGCCTGATCGATCAGGACCTGGCCGGAGCCGCCATCCAGGTGGACATTACCCACCTGGCGGAGCAGGATCGGACCGGAGCCGGCATCTAGCCGGACCCCGGCGCCCGTCCCAACCACCTCGGTCGGGCCCGAACCAGTCTCAATCGAACAGACGGTCCCGACCGGCACCTCAATCTGAAGATCGACCGGGTTCCGATCGGTCTGGAAGCCGAACCAGCCATGGCTCTCTGCCTGAACCTCCACCTCAAGGATGCCCGGACGGTGCGAGAGGTGGAGCCTTTCGGCCATCTCAGCCGTTCCCGGCCAGGTACCCTTCACGGTTGCAATTTCACCCGGCACACCCTTGATTCGAACCGCACCGGCACGCTGGTCCACCCGCAGGTGTCCACCCTGACCTAGTGCAAACTGCTCCACCCACTCGCCCATCGCGGCTGCCTCCTAGTGGACGCGAATGGCGCCCATGCTCGAATGAAGAACCAGGGTTACCTTCTGCTCGGCCTCATCCCAGTTGGCCGACTGGGCGACGAGGCGCTTCTGACCCAGGGTGCGCTCCTCAACCTGCCGGGTCAGACGGTCGCCGGAGAGGGCAATACCGCCCATCGCCGTCTCGGCCTCGACCTTGATGCCAGCCGCCTCGGGCAGGGCGCCCAGGTCAACCGAGATCGCGCCGTTGCCGGTAGTCAGCTTCTGCTCGCCGTTCCCCTTGATCTGGGGTTGATAGCGGACCGACCCGTTCGAGGTATGGGCGTCCAGGTTCTCGATCTCGCCGCCCAGGATCATCGCCCCGTTGCCGGTCGTGGCCAGCAGGGTCTGCGCATGTGTAGCGTGGCAGACCAGCTTGCCGTTCGTGGTGGTCAGGCTCCCCTGCAGGAGCTTCAGCCCTGCAACATCCACCTTGCCGTTCCCAACCTGCGCCGTCAGATTGTAAGCGACCGGCTCGGGCAGAAAGAGCGTGACGTCGGTCTTCAGTCCGGTCACAAGGCCACCCTTGCCGTTGAAGTCGAGGTGCGCTTCGTCGATCTCGACCGTAAAGGCCTCCATCGCCTCCGCCTCAAAGGCCTCCTTGGCGGAGTTCCGGCCTTGAATGCGGACCTCCAGGCGGCACTCTTCCTTCTCCCAGGGCCGAACCTTGAGCGAGCCGTTCGTCAGGTTGAGGCGGACGGTCGGCTCCTCGGCGGTCAACTTCCCTTCAACGATCCGGAGCATCTCGTGCTCGGGCTGGTTGAACGGCAGGTTCTCGACCGCATCGGAGACGGATTCGGTGATCTCCTCGACCATGTGTTGGAGCTCCTGGAGTAGCCCCTTCATCTCGAAGCGGAACTCGCCGGGCTCACGGGGCGCCCTCGGCTCACGCGGCGGGCGAGGAGCGCGGGGCTCCCGCGGCATGCGGGGGCCTCGGAACCCCCGGAACGACTCCTCATGCTGCACATGGGCAGCGTGGGTCTGGTGGGCAGCGTGGGTCTGGTGAGTTGCATGCGTCTCTGGACCGGCCTCGCTCTCGATCAGGGCCCGGATCAGGTCGGACGCCTCCTGCGGCGAGACCTTCCCATCCGCCAACATCTGCAGGATCAGTTGCCGCTCTTCCTTGATGCTCATCATCATCTCTCCCTCCTCGTTTTACAGGCCCCGGAGAAGCTTAAGGGCTTCCTCCGTCGAAATCTCACCCTGGTTCAAACGCTGCAGGATCTCCTTGCGACCCTCGCCCTTCGGCGCAGGAGGCGCCTCTGGTACCGGCGGAGGAGCAGGTCGGTCACCCAAGACCTCAACGATCGCATCCAGCCGACCCCGCACCGTCGGGTAGGAGATGCCGAGTTCACGCTCGACCTCCTTGATGTTGCCGCGGGCCCGCAGGAAGGTCTCCACGAACTGGATCTGTTCACCGGTCAGCCGGGCGAACCGCCCTGGGCTGAACTGACCCTCAACCTTCGTCTGACAGTTGGAGCACTCCAGCTTCGTCGTCACCAGGTTCGATTGGCAGACGGGACAGTTGGTCGGCATCGGCCAGATCTTCATTCGACCACCTCTTCAAGTATGGTTAGAACTGATGCGCTTTTCTTGCCCTAATCCTACACCCACGAAAACGAGATTTCAAGGGTCTGCTTTCATATTTTTAAGGGTCTGATTTAAAATCGTACCTAAGACCGATCCACGGTCGCCCCTTGGTCGGAAACTAAGACTTGTCAGAGCCGTCTCTCTTGACTACGCTTGAACATAAGAGGGAGGCCCCGCTGGGCGCCCCGCACATGGGAGGCAGAGCGAATGACCGACCGGTACGTCCTGGCCCTGGACCAAGGAACGACCTCGTCCCGCGCCATCCTATTTGACCGTGAGGGACGGCCCGTCGGCCAATGTGGCCAGGAGTTCCCCCAGATCTACCCAGAACCTGGCTGGGTCGAGCATGACCCGCTTGCCATTTGGGAGAGCCAGTTGGCCGTCACCCGGGCACTCCTGGACCGCCATCAGGTTCAGCCCACGCAGATCACCGCTATCGGCATTACCAACCAGCGAGAGACAACCCTAATCTGGGATGCCAAGACCGGCCAGCCCATTCACAACGCCATCGTCTGGCAGTGCCGCCGGACCGCCCCGCTCTGTGATGAGCTCAAGACCGCCGGTTGGGCTGAGCCGATCCGCCAGAAGACCGGCCTGGTGCTGGACGCCTACTTCTCCGGCACCAAGGTGCGCTGGATCCTGGATCACGTCCCGGGCGCCCGGGAGCGCGCCGCCCGCGGCGAACTCCGCTTCGGCACCGTCGACACCTGGTTAATCTGGAACCTGACCGGCGGACAGGTGCACGTCACTGACTACTCGAACGCCTCCCGCACAATGCTCTTCAACATCCACACCCTCGATTGGGATGAGGAGATTCTGGCCGCACTCGATATTCCTCGGGCGCTCCTGCCTGAGGTCCGCCCATCCAGCGCCCTGTATGGGGAGACCGCCCCGGCGCTCTTTGGGGCGCCCATCCCGATCAGCGGCTGCGCCGGCGACCAGCAGGCAGCCCTTTTCGGCCAGGGCTGCTTCGAGCCCGGCGAGGCGAAGAACACCTATGGGACCGGATGCTTCATGCTGATGCAAACGGGGCCGAAGGCTGTCGCCTCCAATCACGGCCTGCTGACCACCATCGCCTGGGGCCTAAACGGCAAGGTCGAGTACGCCCTTGAGGGCTCTATCTTCGTCGCCGGTGCTGCGATTCAGTGGCTCCGGGATGAGCTAAGAATCATCGACCGCGCTGATGAGACCGAGGCACTTGCCCGCTCTATCCCTGATACAGGTGGGGTCTACCTCGTCCCAGCCTTCGTCGGGCTGGGGGCGCCCTACTGGGATTCCTACGCCCGCGGCACGCTGGTCGGGCTGACCCGCGGCTCCGGTCGGGCCCAGATCGCTCGGGCAGCCCTGGAGTCGATCGCCTACCAGACTCGAGACCTCCTCGATGCCATGCAGGCCGACAGCGGGATCCAACTTCAGGCCCTGAAGGTTGATGGCGGGGCGGTCCGTAACGACTTCCTCATGCAGTTCCAGGCTGACCTGCTTGCCACCCCGGTCGACCGCCCGGTCGTCAACGAGACGACCGCCCTGGGCGCAGCCTATCTCGCCGGTCTGGCCGTCGGCTTCTGGTCGGACCAAGCCGAGCTTCGGGCGAAGTGGCAGCGAGATCGCACCTTCC
>DATGYC010000074.1:0-13564 GCA_035298385.1 Symbiobacteriaceae bacterium
GCCTGATCAGCCGCCCACTCCCGGAAGCCCATCCAGTAGGCGGTGATGTTCCCGGCGTTGCCGACCGGGATCGCTAGGAAGTCCGGTGCAGCACCAAGGGCGCCACAGATCTCCAGCGCACTCGTCTTCTGCCCCTGCAGCCGGTAGGGATTGACGGAGTTGACGAGGGCGATCTCCGGATGGGCCGCTGAGAGCTGGCGCACCAGACGGAGGCCATCGTCGAAGTTGCCCTCGATCTGGATCGTCTTGGCGCCATAGATCAGCGCCTGCGCGAGCTTACCCATCGCCACGGCGCCATCGGGGATGACGACGTAGCAGGGGATGCCGGCCCGGGCGGCATAGGCCGCAGCTGCGGCGGAGGTGTTGCCGGTGGAGGAGCAGACGACGGCCTTCGCCCCGGCCTCGACGGCCTTGGAGACAGCCATCGTCATCCCCCGATCCTTGAACGAGCCGGTCGGGTTGAGCCCTTCGAACTTGGCCCAGAGGTCGAGGCCCAGCCGCTCGCCCAGGCGGGGGAGCGGGATCAGGGGGGTATTGCCCTCGTTTAGCGTGATCACGGGAGTATCAGCGGAGACGGGAAGGAAGCGGCGGAACTCGTTGATGAGACCGGACCAGCGCATAAGGGGCACCTCCGGAAGTTTTACTCGTTGGCAGGATTGGGTGCGACGCAACCTGAACAATGAACATATTTGGTAGAGCAGTGGATGCAACGGAGGCATACGGTGATGTCGACACGACTCTCTCCCGCCGCCCTCTTCCTTCGCCTCTTCGTGATCGCCCTGGCAGGTGGGCCCATCTTGGCCACAGTAGCGCTTCCCGGTCAGACCGGGTCGTACCGGCCCACCGTCCTAGCCTTGCTCGCCGGCAGTCTGCTATGCCTGCTCGTCTCATCCATTCGGCTGCCCCGGTTACGCCCCCCGGTGCTTGAGGCCGTTCCCCTGGCGCGGCCCGTGTCCGGTTTAGCCAAGCTGGCGGCCCTCCTGGTTATGAGCGAGCCGCCGGCGGTCCGCTCCCTGACCGGGCCAGCGGTGGTCGCAGTCGACCCTGTGGGTGAGAGCCCGGTCCTGTGTGATCTGGAGCCCCCTTCACGCCTGCGCTTGCTGGCGGAGGGGTTCCTCTTGTTTGACCTCAGCCTGATCTGGGTCCTCGGCGTGACATGGGCGGCGCTGGACCTGCCGGTCCCGGACTTCGTCGGGCTACTCATGGTCGTACTCGGGTGCGGGAGCGGGCTGGTGACGCTCTTGGCACGCTTCGGCTGGACCGCGGGCAGCTTCCCGGCCAGCGCTTCTCCAGCCGGGATACCGGTCTGGGGGGCGCCCCTGATTCCGGCGCAGGGACCACAGAAGTTCCGCGGCACCATCACACCGGACGGCCGGCGGATTCTGGTCCGGCCGGACATCTTGGCGGCACCCTACCTGCCCTACCTGATCGCACACGAAGAGGGGCACATTAGCCTGCGCAACTTCCGAGCGATCTGGCTGGAGACGGGGCTCTTCCTCGTGGTGATGAGCGGAAGCGGATGGGCTGTGATCACGTGGGGCTTGGTGGGCTTTCTCCCACTGCTGCTCCTCGTGCCACTTCGGCTCGGCTTCGTCCGCTACTCGTATCGCACGGAGTTAGCCGTCGATGCACGGGTCCTGGCTGCGCTGGGCGCCGAGGCCTGTCTGGGCGCCCTTGGCGCGCTGGCAGCACAGAGTCCGAACCCCACCAGCCCACTTCCGCGCTGGTATCGGCACAGTCCCACCATCCACGAGCGAATCGATCACATTCAGCAAAAGGTTTAAGGGAAGGCCGGGTCAGCGCTGACCCGGCCTCTCTCTTTACTCCTTCTTCGCCGAGGCCGCCTTCACAGAGGCCTCATCCATCGCCTTGGACTTGATCTCCTCCCCCGCCAGGGCGAGGAACTCAGCGATCGGCAGGGCGCCCAGGTCCTTCTGGCCACGACGGCGAACCGCCACAGCCCCGGACTCGGCCTCCTTGCCACCAACGACGAGGATATACGGGATCTTGTTGACCTCCGCCTCGCGGATCTTGTAGCCGATCTTCTCATTCCGGGCGTCGAGCTCGACCCGGATGCCAGCCGCCTTCAGCTGAGCCACGACGGACTCGGCGTACTCACGCTGGCCATCGGTGATCGGCAGGACCCGGGCCTGCACCGGCGCCAGCCAGGCCGGGAAGGTGCCGGCGAAGTGCTCGGTCATGATGCCCAGGAAGCGCTCCAGCGAGCCCATGATCGCTCGGTGGATCATCACCGGCCGATGCTCCTTGCCATCCTCACCGATGTAGTGCAGATCGAACTTCAGCGGCAGCTGGTAGTCGAGCTGGACCGTGGCGCACTGCCACTTGCGGCCGAGGGCATCGGTGATCTGGAAGTCGAGCTTCGGGCCATAGAAGGCGCCGTCACCGGGGTTGAGGGTGAACTCCTTGCCAGCGGAGCGCAGGGCGTTCTCGAGCTGCGCCTCAGCGCCGTTCCAGACCTCCAGCTCGCCCATGTAGTCATCCGGGCGGGTCGAGAAGAAGATCTCGTACTTCATGCCGAAGGTCTCGTAGAGCTCATCGACGAGGCCGAGGACCTCCTTGATCTGCTCCTCGATCTGGTCCTGACGGCAGAAGACGTGGGCGTCGTCCTGGTGCATGCCACGAACCCGCATCAGGCCATGGAGCGTGCCTGAGGACTCAAAGCGGGAGAGCGGGCCGTACTCCGAGATCTTGACCGGCAGATCGCGGTAGGAGCGCACCTCCGACTTGAAGACGAGGCAGTGGTTCGGGCAGTTCATCGGCTTGTGGGCGAAGTTCTGGCCCTCGGACTCGATGACGTAGAGGTTCTCCCGATAGTGGTACCAGTGACCGGAGGTCTCGTAGAGCTTGGAGGAGACGAGCCACGGGGTGCGGACCTCCTGGTAGCCCAGGGCGCCCTGCAGATCCCGGGACCAGTTCTCCAGCGTCCGGTAGACCTTGTAGCCCTTATCCTTCCAGAAGGGGAAACCGGGGGCCTCCTCCTTGAAGAAGAAGAGATCGAGCTCCGGGCCGAGCTTGCGGTGATCACGGCGTTTCGCCTCCTCCAGGAGGAAGAGGTACTGCTCCAGGTCCTGCTTGGACTCGAAGGAGGTGCCGTAGATGCGCTGGAGCTGCTTGTTCTCCTGGTTGCCCTCCCAGTAGGCGCCAGCGACGGAGAGGAGCTTGAACGCCTTCACCCGGCCAGTCGAGGGGATGTGCGGGCCGATGCAGAGATCGGTGAACTCGCCCTGGGTGTAGAGAGAGATCTCCTCGCCCTCGGGGATCTTGTCGACCAGGAGGACCTTCCACTCCTCGCCCTTCTTGGCGAAGTACTCCTTGGCCTGCTCACGGCCCAGGGTGGAGCGGAGCATCGGGAAGTCGGCAGCGACGACCCGGTTCATCTCCGCTTCGATCGACTCGAGGTCGGCGGGCGTGAACGGACGGGGCATGTCGATGTCATAGTAGAAGGTATCCTTCAGGGGCGGGCCGACGGTCAGCTTCGCCTCCGGGAAGAGTCGCTTGACGGCCTGCGCCAGGATGTGCGTGGAGGTGTGGCGGAAGGTCTCACGGCCCTCCTCGTCCTTGAAGGTCAGGACCTGCAGGTTGCAGTCCGCCTCCAGCTTGGTCGAGAGATCGACCAGCTTGCCATTCACCTTGGCCACGAGGGCCGCCTTGGCCAGTCCGCGACCGATCTGGGTGACAGCGTCCATAATCGTGATGCCATGCTCATACTCCCGTACCGATCCGTCCGGCAAGGTCACCCGCACTTTGTCCGACATGTTCAAGCGCTCCTTCCATTTGTGAAACAAAAACAGGCCTCCGTCCCGGAAAGGGACGAAAGCCTGCTGCTTCCGTGGTTCCACCCTAGTTTCCCAGTACGCCATCTGGCGGTCTGGGCTTTGGCTGCGCGGTAGAGGGCGCCCCCTTCGGTCTTATCAGGATACCCATCCAAAGCGAATGGACCTGCTTCGACCAACGGCTCAGGGGTGGTTTCTCCATGAACAATCCCAGGAGCGCTTTCAGCCGATGGCGCTCCCTCTCTGCGGGTGATTCAAGGTCTTGTCCCCGTCAATGCCGTGGATATTTGTATGTCATTCTATTCGGGAACCAGCTAGTTGTCAATCCTTGTCGAGGAACTTCGCGACGCGCTCTTCGTCCAGCGGGGCGAAGATCCCGCGGGCACGGGCAACCTGCTGGCCTTCAGCATCCCGGGCTTCCCCATGGATGGCGATGATCCGGGAGTTCTGGCTCCGGATCTCAGCGGTGAAGGTGTAGGTCTGGCCGATGCGAACGGGGCGCCGGTATGTAATCTCGACCTTGCGGGTGACGGCTAGATTCAACTGAGCGAAGACGAGCTGGCTCATCACCTCGTCCAGGACGGCGGCCACGATGCCCGAGTGGGTCACGCCGGGCGGACCCTGGTGCTCCCGCTGCGGGGTGAACTGGACCTCGGTCTTCTCACCAACGAGCCGGACGTTCAGCTTGAGGCCAATGGGGTTCGATTCGCCACAGCCAAAGCACTTCCAATGGAGCCCCTGCAGGTGGTCACGCTCACGGATGAAGCTGTCGGACACGCCGATCTCGCTCCTTTCGCTTCCTAGTTTTTCTATTGTAGCATACGCGCGACTTGGGCGCATCCCTGTCGGTTTTCTTTGGGCGGGTAGGCGTTATTCCGCAAGTGTCCTTGATCGCTGGTTGGTCGCTCCTCTCCCCCGCTAGCCCCCCACACCCAGTCATCCCCTCAATCCCCATAATCCCCATAAAAAAAAGACAGGGGCCTACAAACCCCCGTCTAGCAAAGAGACAGGGGCCTACAAGCCCCCGTCTATCCCCACAGCCCCCGAAGGGCAAAGCGGACAATCCTCACACAGGACGACCCGGTCCCCAAAGACCCGCTTGATCGTCTCCAGCGAGTCATCCCACGTCGCCAGCGAAGCCCCGTGGATCAGGATCGCGTTGGGCGCCAGGGTGATCAGCGCTGAGACGAGCAGGTCCTCCCAGTTGACCTCACTCTCCACCATCTCGACCATGAACTCCTCCAGGTGCTCCGACCGGACGGCGATGCCAGACTCATCAAGGAGCCGGAAGAGCCCGCCGGGCCGCATCACTACCTGGACCTTGTCGATCCGGGGCTCCTGCACCTCAACGAAATACTGGAGCAACCGGACAAACTCGAGGTACTCCCGCTCCATCAGGAAGTCGTCGACGGCCCGATCCACCGCATCCTCGAGCTCCTCCACGTAATCCCGCAGGCGGAAGGTGAGGAAGCCCTCCAGGACCAACTCATCGGCCCCGTCTAGGTAGTCCCGCAGCCGATGCAAGATCTGCGACTTACGACCCACCTTAAGCCTTGGCGGGCTTCCGGGTGGGCCATTGAGTGTCCGATCGGTATAGGACAGAATCTGGTCCTGTTCCTCGGGGGTAAAGTAATGATAGGCGGAGTCGATGATCTTGCGGATCAGTTCGCCTTCACACTGGTCCACAATGTGATCGGAGAGGGCGTGTGCCACGGTGTGCCGGACCAATAGGTCCAGACCGGCCGGCGAGCTCTCCTCCTCCAGGGCGCAGTTTAGAAACTGCAGGCTGCCCTGATGGTGTTGGCCTATGCGTACATGTACGCCTTCTTGTTGTAGATAGCGGAACTCGTTGCTAAGACGTTGGTGGATCGCATCGATCCCTTCCGCTGTCCCTATCGTGATCGCTTCCACGGCCGATTCACCCCTTTGGTGCAGGAAGTCGGCCCTGGAGCCGGGCTCCGAGCCGAGGGTGTCTGCCGTACTAGTATATGACCGCCGCACAAGACGCTATACGGTGGCTACCTTCTAGACAGACCCTATTCGATCCAGCCGCGGTAGATCTTGGCAGTTGCATCCGCTAGGACATGGGCGATCCTCTCTCGATAGGGCGCCCACTGCAGATTGCCCCGGTCACCGGGGTTGGTCAGGAAGCCCAGTTCCAGGAGAACCGCCGGTGAGGCGGTCGAGTAGATGACGACGAAGGTCTTGTTCTGGTGAGGGGGCTCCCGGCGCCAGTGTAGGCCGGCATCGCGCATCGCCCGGTCGTAGAGGACGGCGGCGTCGCGGGAGAGGCGCCCGGCGCCATAGTACACAGTGAAGCCTCGCTGGTCACTCTTCCCGTTGGCGTTGATGTGTAAGGAGAGAAAGAGGCTAGCCGCGCATTTGTTGGCGACGAAGGCCCTGTAGGCTAGGTCAGAGCGAACGGGACCAAACCCGACGTCCTTTGTCCGGGTCATGACCACGGGAATCTGCTGCTTCTGTAGCTCGTCCCGCAGTCGCAGCCCGATATCGAGGACGATATCCTTCTCGATGGCGCCCCCGTGGGCGGTACCGCCGTCACCACCGCCATGACCGGGATCGATCACGATCGGGTGGTTGGCGGGGCATGTCAGTTGCTCATTCCAGGCGGGGCGCCCCTCCTCCGGGGCTAGTCCGATCGCGAAGCAGAGAAGAAGGGGAAGCAAGAGACAGAGCCAGCGCCGCTGCCACATACGGGCACTTCACCACCTGGACGAGTCTATGCGCAGGTCATCCACCTTAGCCTACCCAGCCCCGTTGACGATCTCCCTATGGATGGCTAGAATAGAAGGCGAACATACCAAACCCGAGGTGTGACTGGCGTTGAAGGTGGGAGACCACCGGGGAGCGCTTCGGGCATAGGTGCCGCACGCCTGGGCCAGAGACTCTCTTCCGCCATCGGTGCGGGTGGGGTCTCTTTTTTCGTGCGAAGAAGGAGGCGCTACTTGTGCTGCTTTTAGAAGGAAAGAAGCCCGCTGCCCCCCTCAAGAACGATCTGGCCCGGCGTGCAAAGGCCCTGTCTGATGTCGGAAGGCCCGCCACCCTGACGGCGGTCTTAGTCGGCGATGATCCGGCCTCCCATCTCTATCTAAAGCGGAAGGTCCGGTTGGGCGCCTCCCTGGGAATCCGGGTCGAGGCACACATTCTGCCCCACCAGACGACCGAGGATGAGCTCTTCCTCCTCCTCCGCCGCCTCTCGACGCGGCCGGACGTCCACGGGATCCTGCTAGAGCAGCCCCTGCCGGCGCATATCCGGAAGGCGGCTGTCCTGGAAGCGATCGATCCGCGCAAGGACGTGGACGGCTCCACCGGCAAGGTAGCCGGCCTCGTGGCCGGGGATCCGACGGGACTGGCCCCCGCCACGCCTCTCGCCGTCATGCACTTGCTGGAGTTCTACCAGATCCCGCTAGCGGGGCGGGAGGTCGTGATCGTTGGTCACTCCCCGGTGGTGGGGCGCCCCCTGGCGCTGATGATGCTCGGCCAAGATGCGACGGTCACCGTCTGCCACAAGGCGACGGCCGACCTGGCCTTCCATACCCGGCGGGCGGACGTGCTGGTCGTAGCGACGGGAGTCCCGGGGCTGATTACGGGTGGGATGGTCAAGCCAGGCGCCACGGTCGTCGATGTCGGGATCAATCTCGTGGATGGCCAGACCGTCGGTGATGTGGACTGGGAGACAGTCTGCGAGGTGGCGGGAGCGGTCACGCCGGTTCCCGGTGGCGTCGGGCCCCTGACGACACTCCTGATCATGGCGAATACCCTCCGCTCAGCTGAGCGGGCGCCCTTCCGGGAGCGGGCGAAGGTCGAATAGAGTAGGGGCCCAGCAGACGAATCTGCTGGGCTCTTTATTTTGGATGCGAAAAGGGAGGGGGCTTCCCCCCTCCCTCTTTTGCTGCCCGTTAGGGCGTTGTCACACTGATCTGGGCTGAGATGGTCGAGATGTTGCCCGCCGTGTCGATCGCCGCGATCTTGTAGTAGTACGTGGTGCCACCGGTCAGGTTCAGGTCGGCGAACGAGCTGGTAGTCGAAGAACCCACAAGCGTCGTCTGATCGGCCGTGAAGCCCGAGGTAGTCGAGCGGAAGATCACGTACCCAGAGATCTTCGGGGTCGTCGCTGCGTTGGCGGTCCAGTTCAGGTTCACCTGGTTCGACGAGATCGCCGTACCGGTGAAGCCTGTCGGCATGCTGACGGCAACATCAACCTTGAACCGGGCCTGCGGGATGACAGCGCCGAAGTTGTTCGCCGTCGCCAGTGCGATGTTGGCCGTGCCCGTGTTGTCGAACATCTCCAGTTCGACATCATACGAGGTGCCTGCCTGGAACTGTGTCCCCAACGGGTTATTGGCCGACTGGTTCCAGACCGCCGTATGGCTCGTCCAGTTGTTGATGACGGTTGTCCAGGGAATGGTACCGGTCTTCCGCATCAGCAGGCGGACACCGTTGTCCGAGTACGTCGCCATGTTGCTGTGGTTTGCGGTCGGCGTATACGTCCCCTTCCACTTCACATAGAACAGGTCGTCCTGAACGGACGGGATGCCGGCTGCATTCCACGTAAAGTTGATATCGGCGTCATTCCGGATCAGTTCCGCAACCCCGTCGCCATTGTTGCCAAGGGCAGTGGAGTTGTAGTAGGAGCCGGTCAGGCCTTGCCCACTCGTCCAGGTGATGGTCGGGTAGAGCTGCGACTTCGGAATCACTACCTTCGGCTGGTTAGTCGAGCCCGTGGTGCGCCACGTCAGGTGGATCTCGGCATTTCCGGTCTGGTCGAAGTACTCGATGGTAACCGGGTAATGAGTACCAACTGTGAGCGTGGGGCTGGTATAGCACGACTCCAAGGCAGACGCACGAGTGGCCCAGGTGTTGATCACTTGTAAAGCACCAGACCATACCCGGACGCCGTCGTTGGCGTTCACGCAGAACTCATAGGCCTCGGAGAAGAGCGGAACCACCTCACCCGTCCAGCGGACCGAGAAGGAGTCGGAGTTCGGGAAGAGCGCGGGGTCGGGGTTGGAAGCCCCCCAGTTGAAGTCGACCGCGCTGTCCAAGCGAGAGAGCACATTGGTGGTGAAGGTGCTGTTCAACGAGTCGTCATCCTCGTAGTAACTGCCCCAAAGACCGGTGCCCGTATCTGCCGCAACGACCGGCTGGCTCGCCGCCAGCGTCTGTTCAACGATATACCCGTTGACCAGAATCGCCGTCGAGATGCTGTACGACCGACTCGCCAGTTGGATCAGCTTCGTCGCCTTGCCCGCTGCATCTACCGTAGCCGTGTGCGTCTGCGTCGTGAACCCGGCGCCCGTGATCGTCCACTGGACGGTGACGTTGCCCGCGCCATAGTCAATCACAGAGCCATCACCATCGGTCAGCGTGGCCTCCAGCTTGAAGTCGTACGTGAGACCCTGGGCGTTGTTGTCGCCCGTGTAGGCGAGCGTCACCGTCTCCTTGGTCACCGTAAGATTCGTGGACCTGGATGCCGTGTCATAGTACGGGGCGACCGTACCGGCTTGGACCGTGGCGGTCACCGTCTGGGTACCGGCAGGCGTCGGTACCTTAGCGGTAAGCGACGCCACGCCTGAGCCGTTGGTGTTCACAGTACCCACCAGGATCCCGCCGATGTAGAAATCGACGGGGCGCCCGGAGGCCGACGGGGATACGGTGGCCTGCAAGGTCACCGCATCCGAATACTGCCGAGGCGAGGTGGCGGTCAGTGCGGAGATGGTAGACGGGGTCGGCAGGACTGTGATCGTGGCGTCTGCCGTGGTCCCCACGTAGTTGCCGCTACCGGAGTAGACAGCCTGCATCGTGTAGGTACCAGGCGGCAGGTTGGCCGTCCAGGATACGGTGGAAGTGCCCGTGCCGCTAACCGTGTTGGACGAGCCAACCAACGTTCCGTTGACGTAGAAGCTGACCGACTGACCGTTCAACTTCGAACCGTCACTGTCCTTTGTGAGCGTCGCCTGCAAGTTGACAGACTGACCGTACTGCACGGTGTAGTCGCTCGTTGTGAGCGTGGTCGTGGTCGCCGTCACGGTCAGGGTGCCCGTCGCTGAACTGGCGCTGTAGTACCCGTTGCCACCATAGTTGGCGTTAATCGTGTACGTGCCCTTGTTCAGTAGGGTCCCGTACGTGACAGTCACCGTGCCGGTCGCATCGGTCGTACCAGAGAACGTCCCCGCCTGGCCAGCCACCGAGAACGTAACCGTGACACCAGCCACCGGCTGGTTATTCACGTTCTCCGTCAGCACCGCCGTGAAGTTCGGGTTCGTGCCTTGCCCAACGGAGACGCTCGACGGGGTCAGGGTCAGGGTCGTGCCCGCCTTGGCCACGTTCAGCGTCGCGGAAGCGCTGGACGCCAGGTAGTTGGTGGTCGTTGCGAAGGTCGCCGTGATCGTATACGGGCCGGCGGGCTCGTTCGGGGTGCAGGTAACCTGACCCGAGGGGTCCGTTGTACCCGTGCAGATCGTCGTGAACCCATCCGAGAAGGTGATCGTCTGGCCCGACATCGGCGTTCCGCCGGCGTCCTTGAGGGTCGCCGTCAGCGTGCCATTCTGGCCGTAGATGATCGACTGGGAGGCCGGGGTCAGGGTCAGGGTCGTCGCCGCCTTGGTCACCGTCAAGGTTGCCGTCGCCGACGGGGCCGCGTTGTAGTTCGCATCGCCCGCGTAGTCGACGGTGATCGTGTAGGTGCCAGGGGCCAGGGTCGGCGTGTAGGGCAGCGTCGCGACACCGGCGCTCATCGTGGCCGAGCCCACCACCGTGGCGCCCACCTTGAACTGGATCGATGCACCGTTGATCACGGCGCCGCTCGCGTCCTTCAGGATGGCCGTCAGGTTGCCGGCGGTGTTGTAGGCGATCGAGACGTTATTGGCCGTCAGGGTCGTGTTCGCCTTGGTCACCGTCAGGGTCGCCGTCGCCGACGGGGCTGCGTTGTAGTTCGCGTTGCCCGCGTAGTCAACGGTGATCGTGTAGGTGCCGGGGGCGAGGTTCGCCGTGTAGGGTAGCGTCGCGACACCAGCGGTCATCGTCGCCGAGCCTACAACCGTGGCACCCACCTTGAACTGGATCGATGCACCGTTGATTACGGCGCCGCTCGCATCCTTCAGGACGGCGGTCAAGTTACCCGACTGGTTGTAGGCGATCGAGACGTTGTTGGCCGTCAGAGTCGTGTTCGCCTTGGTCACCGTCAAGGTCGCCGTCGCCGACGGGGCCGCGTTGTAGTTCGCGTTGCCCGCGAAGTCAGCGGTGATCGTGTAGGTGCCCGGCGCCAGAGTCGGCGTGTAGGGCAGCGTCGCGACACCGGCGGTCATCGTGGCGGAGCCCACCACCGTGGCGCCCACCTTGAACTGGATCGACGCACCGTTGATCACAGCGCCTGCTGGATCCTTCAGGATGGCGGTCAGGTTGCCTGCCTGGTTGTAGGCGATCGTGACGTCGTTAGCCGTCAGGGTCGTGTTCGCCTTGGTCACCGTCAGGGTCGCCGTCGCCGACGGGGCGGCGCTGTAGTTCACATCGCCCGCAAAGTCGACGGTGATCGTGTAGGTGCCCGGTGCCAGGGTCGGCGTGTAGGGCAGCGTCGCGACGCCAGCGGTCATCGGGGCGGAGCCCACCACCGTGGCGCCCACCTTGAACTGGATCGACGGGCCGTTGACTACGTTCCCGCTCGAATCCTTCAGGATGGCCGTCAGGTTGCCCGACTGGTTGTAGGCGATCGTGACGTTGTTCGCTGTCAGGGTCGTCGTGGACTTGGTCACCGTCAGGGTCGCCGTCGCCGACGGGGCGGCGTTGTAGTTCGCATCGCCAGCGAAGTCGACGGTGATCGTGTAGGTGCCCGGTGCCAGGGTCGGCGTGTAGGGCAGCGTTGCGACACCGGCGGTCATCGTGGCCGAGCCCACAACCGTGGCGCCCACCTTGAACTGGATGGATGCACCGTTGATCACGGCGCCGCTCGCATCCTTCAGCACGGCCGTCAGGTTGCCAGCCGTGTTGTAGGCGATCGAGACGTTGCTCGCCGTCAGGGTCGTGTTCGCCTTGGTCACGGTCAGAGTCGCCGTCGCCGAGGGGGCCGCGTTGTAATTGACGTTGCCCGCGAAGTCAGCGGTGATCGTGTAGGTGCCCGGAGCCAGGGTCGGCGTGTAGGGCAGCGTCGCGACACCGGCGGTCATCGTGGCGGAGCCTACCACCGTGGCGCCCACCTTGAACTGGATCGACGCACCGTTGATCACAGCGCCTGCCGCATCCTTCAGGACGGCCGTCAGGTTGCCCGCAGTGTTGTAGGCGATCGTGACGTTGTTAGCCGTCAGGGTCGAGTTCGCCTTGGTCACCGTCAGGTTCGCCGTGGCTGTCGAACTGTTGTAGTTCGAGTCCGCTGCGAAGTCAGCGGTGATCGTGTAGGTGCCCGGCGCCAGGATCGGCGTGTAGGACAGCGTCGCGACACCCGCCGTCATGGTGGCGGAGCCCACCACCGTGGCGCCCACCTTGAACTGGATCGACGCACCGTTGATCACAGCGCCGCTCGCGTCCTTCAGGATGGCCGTCAGGTTGCCCGCGGTGTTGTAAGCGATCGTGACGTCGTTAGCCGTCAGGGTCGAGTTCGCCTTGGGTACCGTCAGGGTCGCCGTCGCCGACGGAGCTGCGTTATAGTTCGCATCGCCCGCGAAGTCGACGGTGATCGTGTAGGTGCCCGGGGGCAGGGTCGCCGTGTAGGGCTGCGTCGCGACACCGGCGGTCATCGTGGCGGAGCCCACCACCGTGGCGCCCACCTTGAACTGGATCGATGCACCGTTGATCACGGCGCCGCTCGCATCCTTCAGGATGGCCGTCAGGTTGCCCGCGGTGTTGTAGGCGATCGTGACGTTGTTGGCCGTCAGGGTCGTATTCGCCTTAGTCACCGTCAGGGTCGCCGTCGCCGACGGGGCTGCGTTGTAGTTCGCATCGCCCACGAAGTCAGCGGTGATCGTGTAGGTGCCCGGCGCCAGGGTCGGCGTGTAGGGCAGCGTCGCGACACCGGCGGTCATCGTGGCCGAGCCGACGACCGTGGCGCCCACCTTGAACTGGATCGACGCACCGTTGATCACGGCACCGCTAGCGTCCTTCAGGATGGCCGTCAGGTTACCAGAGGCGCTGTAGGCGATCGAGACGTTGTTGGCCGTCAGGGTCGTGTTCGCCTTGGTCACCGTCAGGGTCGCCGTCGCCGAGGGGGCCGCGCCATAGTTGGCGTCACCCGCGAAGTCGACGGTGATCGTGTAGGTGCCCGGGGCCAGGGTCGGCGTGTAGGGTAGCGTCGCGACACCAGCGGTCATCGGAGCCGAGCCCACTACCGTGGCGCCCACCTTGAACTGGATCGACGGGCCGTTGATCACCGCGCCGCTCGCATCCTTCAGGATGGCCGTCAGGTTGCCCGCAGTGTTGTAGGCGATCGAGACGTTGCTCGCCGTCAGGGTCGTGTTCGCCTTGGTCACCGTCAGGGTCGCCGTCGCCGAGGGGGCCGCGCCATAGTTGGCGTCACCCGCGAAGTCGACGGTGATCGTGTAGGTGCCAGGGACCAGGGTCGGCGTGTAGGGCAGCGTCGCGACACCGGCGGTCATCGGGGCGGAGCCCACCACCGTGGCGCCCACCTTGAACTGGACCGACGGGCCGTTGACCACGTTCCCGCTCGAATCCTTCAGAATGGCCGTCAGGTTGCCCGACTGGTTGTAGGCGATCGTGACGTTGTTCGCCGTCAGGGTCGTCGAGGACTTGGTCACCGTGAGAGT
>DATGYC010000075.1:0-28665 GCA_035298385.1 Symbiobacteriaceae bacterium
ACCCTGGCTCCTGAAGCGCCCTGCCCACACGATGACGACCGAGGCGATCGCGATGCTGATGGGGCGCCTAACAAACAACGCCCGCTGGCTGACCGCGTTTGCGGGCATGGACCAGGCGGAGGCTACCGCCGCCGAGTCCCAGCTCCACGCTCAAGAGCGGCGCAGTCAGCTGATCTTCGCCCGCTGGGGCATGGTGATGACCTACTTTGAGCGTGCGCTCTACGGCAATCCGGATGCCGAGCTGGGCACAATCTGGTGGGAATTGGTTGAGCGATTCCAGCATCTGCGCCGCCCGAACGTAGGGGACCGGAGCCACGACTGGGCGACCAAGATCCACGTCGCCAACTTCCCCGTCTACTACCACAACTACATTCTGGGCGAGTTGACGGCCTCGCAGTTGCAGGCCTCCCTGGCTGAGCAGGTCGGACCGGAGTGGATGTTGACCCCCGAAGCCGGTGCCTGGCTCTGGCAGCGGGTCTTCCGCCCCGGCAACCTGCTCCCTTGGCAGGAACGCCTCGCCAAGGCGACCGGAGAGCCGCTTAACCCCCGCTTCTTCGTCGAGCAGTTCTGCCAGTAAGGAGTTGCTGTAATCGCCGCCTTCCACGCGCTGAACCGTATGGCAAACGCCATGCAGGTCGAGGTGACCCGCTAAAGAGATGGGCGCCCACCGTCATTCCTGACGGCGGGCGCCCATCTCTTTGTGAGGCTACGGAATGACAACTACCTTGGAGTCCGTCGCCGTTGCACCCCGATCATCGGTCACCGTCAGCGTGACGGTGTAGGTACCCGACCGGGTGTAGCGGTGCGTGACGATGGCACCCTCGGTGCTTGCCGTTGTGTCGCCCCAGGACCAAGCGAACCGGACGATCCGGCCGTCCGCATCGGTCGACCGTGAGCCATCAAAGGTCAGGTCCCGATTCTTGCGCGGATTGTTCGGCAGGATGATCCGCGCTGTGGGCGCCGAGTTGGGCACCGTCACCGTCAGGCGGCCTGCAGCGGCGCCATCCGCCCGGTTGCCAGCGGCATCGATCGCCCAAACCTGAATGGCAGCCCCACTGAACTGCGTGTTGGCCGGAGCGGTCCAGGTCCCGGCGTAGTGGCCCGCGGAGACCTCGTGCATGTTGACCGGGTCCGTCAGGGCGCTCCCGCCGGTGGTGGCAGGGGCCGATAGGACGATCCGGTAGCCAACCTGCGTCATCCCCGGCTCGGCGTCGAAGGCGATCGTGACCGACTCGCCCGTGGCGATCGTCACATCTGTCGCCGGTTGGATGTTAGCGAGGGTCGGCCCAGCGCTGTCGCGGGTGAGATGCCGGTCGATCCGGGTGACGTTCCCGGCGCTGTCCGCCGCCTCAACGGCGATCAGGTTGGCACCCTCAGCTAGGATGATCTGGTGCGAGAACGAACCGTCCCCGGCGAGGGTGACAGGCTGTCCGTTCACCCGGACCTGGGACAGGTGCAGGTCGGTCGCCCGACCGGCGACGACCACCGTCTCCCGGTTGGTCGTGGTCCCATCGGTCGGGGAGGTGACCGTCAGCGTCGGCGCTACCAGGTCGACCGTGACCATGACGGGCGCCGAGGGTCGGGTCTCACCCGTCTCGACCTGGGCGGTAACCGTCAGGGCGTTCTCGCCGTCATGCAGCGTGACCGGGATGCTGAACCGGCCGCCCTCGACTTCGTCGTCCCCAACGAAGGTGCCATCCAGGAAGAGTCGGACGTTCGCACCATCAGTCGAGGTGCCCTCCACCAACTGATCGACCTGATTCGTCACCAGCCCGTTCGTCGGCGAGGTGATGGTCGGGATGCCGACGGCGTAGAGGACGGAAGCCCGGATCATGAAGTTGCCAAAGCCGTTCGGGAGTTGGCTCCAACTGCCGCCGACGTAGACCCAGCCACGACGGACGTCGTTCGACTCATCGATCCCAAGTCCCGGCACGTTCGGGTAGTCTCCGACCTGGACGTAGACCAGGTAGAAGTCGCCCGTGAAAGAGAGCCCAAGCGATGCGAGATCGACCGTGGTCCAGTCGCCACGGGTTGCCGTCACCTGGATCGGGCCGGCCACCTGGTGACCCGGCGAGCCATCCGGGCCGCTCGCATCCCAGACGGAGACGGCAAAGTTAGTACCGCCCGGGTTGGGCCAGGACTCATCCCAGGTGAAGAAGCTTGCGCCAGCGAGCATGGCCGTCCCCTTGGTGGGATCCGGGCTCATCCGCATCGCAAAGCCGTTGCCGGACTCGTAGAAGGCCTGGGCATTCTCGGCTGAACCGTCGTCGTACTTGATCTCGCCCTCGAAGCCGATGAACGGCTCCAGCTGCGCATCAACCGTGGCCGAGCCGTTCCCCGGCACGGTGACGCTGGTCGAGAACGGGTAGTAATGCGCCGCCGAGATCTGGAGCGTGTAGCTGCCCTGCAGGACCTCCAGCGAGTAGTGGCCGCTGGCGTCGGTCGTCACGGGCGCCACCCGGCTGTCCTCGACCTGACGGACCATCGCACCGGCTACCGGGGCGCCCGACCGGGCGTCCGTCACCGTGCCTTCTACCACGCCCTTCGGGATCGGCGTGAGGAAGAAGTTCTGGCGAGTGGTTCCGTCCGGGGTGATCGTTACCGAGCGCTCAAGCGGGAAGTAGCCGTAGGCCTCGACGACGGCCGTGAAGGTACCAGCCGCATGGCGCATGGTGTAGCTACCGGTGGCCGGACTCGTCCGCGTCGAGCGGCCGGTCTCCCGGATCGTGATCGTGGCGTCGGCAGGGAGGGCCATGATCCCGGCTCCCCCGCTGACCGTCCCACCCTTGACGCCAGTCGGCGCCGTAGGCTTCGTCAGGCGATTGAACTGCGGCGTCGGGTCAACCTTGGTCGCCTTCTTGGCCTTCAGGTCGACGTGCTGCTTCCAACGGGAAGCACCGACAGCGGAGATCACCTTGACGTCGTCGATGTACCAACCAGCCTTGGTCACCGAGGAGTCGGAGGTGAGCCGGAAGCGCACCTGGATCGTCTGCCCTGCATACCTGGACAGATCGATCACCGGCTGCTCCCAGGCGGAGTTCCGGCCGCTCACAGGCGGAGCGACCTGGGTCCAGCTCGAGCCGCCGTTCGACGAGACCTCGACGTAGCCGAAGTCCCAGCCGGTCTCGATGTCGTACCAGTGCGCAAACTGGAGGGCGACGTTCGAGGTGCCAGCAAGATTGATCGGCGGGCTGACAAGGGATGCGTTGGTATTGTTGGCGTAGTTACCGGCAAGGTTGGTCGCCCAGACCTTGGCACCGGCGAAGGCGCTGCCAGGGCCCGAGGTCGGAGTCCCGTGCTGCCAGGGGTCGCTCGCCCCGCTGTGCGTCCAGCCATGATCGTCAGCCGTCTCGAAATCATCGAAGAAGATGACGTTCGGACCAGACGGCGTGATGCTGAAGGTGTTGGATTGAGCGGATTCGTTACCCCAGCGGTCAATGGCGGTGACGGCGTAGATCGACTCCTGCCCAGACGGGGCGCTCCCGTCCGTGTAGGCGTTGTTCTCCGCATAGCCCAGCGCGGCGTAGGCGGCGCCCGCCGTCGACCGGTAGACTCGGTAGTTGGTAAGGTCGGCGTCCGTGTTGGCGTTCCAGACCAGGTTGACGGCGCCCAGCGGATCACTGGAGCCCGTCAGTCCGGTGGGCGCTGCGGGCGCCGTGGTATCCGGCATCGGCAGGCTGATATCATCGATATACCAGCCAGGCATGTTGACCGAGCCGTCCGAGACCATGTTGAAGAGGAAGATCACCCGTTGACCGGCGTACTCGCTCAGGTCGACGGTCACCTTGTGCCAGCCGTCAGACGAGCCGGTGAAGGAGTCGATCGGATGTGCCTCGTTCGCCTGATCGATCACCCACAGGTCGCCCGAGTCCCAGCCGGTCTCGAAGTCGTACCAGTGCCAGAACTCAATGGTGGCGTGCGTGCTCGTGGTCAGATCAAGCGGGGGTAGCGCTAGCATGGCGTTGGTCCCATCCGGGTAGTTGCCACCTAACTTCGTCGCCCAGAGCTTGCTACCGGAGTGGGCGCTACCAGGACCAGAGGTCGGGGCGCCCCACTCCCAGGGGTCATTCGTCCCGTCGTGGTACCAGCCGGCCGGTTCGGTCTCAAGGTCGGTCGACCAGCCGGGCTGTAGGCCGCTGGAGACCGCTACGGTGTAGAGGCTGGTCTGGACCGGGTTGTTACCGAAGTCGACCGCCCGGATGTAGTACTCCACAGCCGGAGGCGCCATCAGTTCGGACGGGAAGGTCGCTTCAAAGGTGCCGTTCATGTGATCGCCAGCCGTCTGCGTCATCGGCACCATCGTGAAGTAGGTGGAGCCCTGACGACGGACGTAGAGATTGACCTCTGTGATGCCGACGTTATCGGCCACGATCGCCTGAACCCGGGCAGGGAAGCCCATGTAGAGTTGGGTGACCGGGGTGTGCGTGATCGTCGGCTCATCGAGGTCGTCGCCGCCGACCAGCACGCGTCCGGACATCGTACCGAGGCCGGTCGTCACGGCTGCCACGGCGTCATAAGCCGAGACGATCCCATGACCGTAGCCGTTGTTCGGGACGTCGCGGTACGTCCCGTCCGTCCGCGGGACGGCCGTTTGGATCAGGATCTCCTCGATCTGATCCGGGGTGAGTGAGGCGTTCGCCTGCCGTAGCAGTGCAGCGACACCCGTGATATGCGGCGTGGCCATCGAGGTGCCGGACCAACCGCCCTCATAGCCGCCACCCGGGACAGCGGAGCGTACGTTGACGCCCGGGGCGCTGATCTCCGGCTTTACCTCACCATAGGGTGAAGGGCCGCGACCAGAGAAACCGGCCAGGTTGGAGTTGATATCTGTGGCGCCGACGCCGATCGCCTCCGGGTAGTTGCCGGGGGCGGAGACCGTCCCGGCGCCCGGGCCGTCATTGCCGTTGGCGAAGACCGGCACGATGCCAGCCGCCCGCCAGGCCTGCACGATCGGGCGGAACCACTCATCCAGGCCCGGGCCACCGCCCCAGGAGTTGGAGACGATGTCCGGCGCCATCGTCGGATCATCACCCGGGGCGAGGATCCACTCGCCAGCCTCGATGATGTCGACGTCCGTGCCCGAGCCGGAGCCGCTCAGGATCTTGGCGGCGATCCACTGGGCGCCCGGCGCGACGCCGATCTGGTTCTCCCCCGACTCTTCGGAGCCGACCATCGTGCCCGTGGTGTGGGTGCCGTGGCCGTGATCGTCGTAAGGGAAGTCGTTCTGGTCGTTGACGGCATCGAACCAGGAGAAGATCGGATCCGAGCCGTCAGCGCCACGCCACTTCCGGGCGAGGGCCGGATGCTCACCGTCGACACCCGTGTCTAGGCTAGCGACGACGACACCGGTACCGTCGATCCCCTCTGCCCAGACGGCAGGGGCCCCGATCGCCTGCACGCCCCACTCGATCGACTGGATCGCACCACCGGCGGGCGCCGTGGCGTTGGTGCCGACCGAGGGCTGTGCAGGCGTGTTGGTGCCCACCTTCGGCGCTGTGGGGAGGTTGGTGCCGGTCTTAGGCGGAGTGACGGCGCCCTTCGGCGCCCCCTTGGCGGCGGCAAAGTTCTTGCCGTCGATCACCTTGAAGGTGCGTGACGGCGTGATCGACTCGACGGCCGGATGGGCCGCAAGTTGGGCGAGCGCCTTCGCATCACCCGTCACGGCTATGGCATTGACGATATAGAACGACTCGTAGCTTGTGATGTTCCCCTTCTGTTTCAGAGCATCCAGTGCCGGCTTCAGGTTCCGCTGGGTGAGATCTGCCGTACCCTTCAGGCTCTGATAGACAGCCTTGGCACGCTCCTCTCTTTCGCCCTTGGGCGTCTTGCCGCTGGCCTTTGCAGTGGCCGTGGCTGCGGTGGCGGCGCCCTGCAAGTCAGCCTGGGCCTTGAACCGGACCAGGAAGGTCTTCTTTCCCCCCTTGGCTAGATCGCTCTGAAGCTTGGCATCCACCTTGGCCACCGAGCGCCCGGGCTCAATGGCGCGGACCGTCGGGCTGGATTTCGCCTGGGGGGCGGCCAGACCCGGCGTGGCGAGGGAGAGGCTGAGCAACGGCAGGACGATCAGCCGACCCCACCAGGTTTGGGTCCAGAGTCTCCTCATGGGCAACAGCCTCCAGAACTAGACTAGGCAGTCGCTAGGACGCCCGCCTTATTCCAGTTAGCTACTAGTATTGGAAATCCCTGCCATGTTTCGGTAGTAATTGGCAGAATTTTTATTTTGGTAGACGAAATGTCCGTCCGAATGAAGTGGGCGCCCCCTCATACCAAGGGGGCGCCCCGCTCTGTGTACTTAGTCAGCGATCCGTCGCTCCTTTAGCCGATGCCAGATGAACCAGCCGACCGCCGCTACGAGTAGGGCGATGATGATCAGGTCAAAGCGGTGCAAGAGCTGCCGGACCATCAGCCAGTTTTGACCCAACTTGAAGCCGATCTGGGTAAAGACGATCGACCAGGGGAGCATGCCAATAAAGCTGTACAGGAGGAACCGGCCAAAATCCATCCGGGCGATGCCCGCTGGCAAAGAGATGAAGGTCCGGACACCTGGCAGAAGGCGGCCAAGGAAGACGGTCCATTCGCCACGGCGGGCGAACCACTCATCCGCCTTGTCCAGCTCACGCTCAGAGATCAGGATGTAGCGGCCCCAGCGCAGCAGCCCCTCTCGCCCCAACGACCGCCCAATCCAGTAGCAGAGAATCGAGCCGACCATGCCGCCCAACTGCCCCGCTACAATCGCCTGGAAGAGCGTGATCTTGCCGACCGCTGCCAGGTATCCGCCGAATGGGAGGACGATCTCACTGGGCAGCGGAATACAGGCCGACTCAAGGGCCATCCCGAGGGCGATGCCCCAGTAGCCAAGTGGGGCGAGCAAGTCAATCACATAGAGAAAGAGCGACTCTAGCACGCTATCACCTCAGGAGAAGGATATGCTTGTCACTATCGTCCTTGCACAAGTCCGAGGTATCCGGGCGCCCCGTCCTTCCAAAACTGGTCCTTGAGGCTCGCCGGATAGACCGGATCCGACAGTTCCTGTACGGCTGCCTGGCTGAACCAGCGAACCAATCGGCGGGGCCCGTCCAGATCTTCGATCTGCCAAGCCGACCAGGGTGCTTCTGCCGGCCCGGACGGTACCGCTCGCTCCTCGACCGGGTGACTCGCTAGGGCGCGTGCCCGGAAGGCGACCTCAATGACGTGCTCGTCACGGTGGGCTGGCCGAAACTCCTGCAGGTAGGCGAGGGGCCCTAGCTCGACCGGTAGCCCCACCTCCTCCATCGCCTCGCGGACAGCGGCGGTGGCGAAGTTCTCCCCCTGGTCGATCGTCCCCCCGGGCGGTACCCATGCCTTGCCGTCCGCACTCCGGCAGAGCAGCAGGTTGCCTTCCTCATCCTGAATCAAGACGCGGGCGACAGCCCGGATCCCTTGCAGTCTGTCTGTCACTTTTGTCACAGCCCCTGATGGTGATTTCTTCTATCATAGCACGGGTAGGGCGGGATGGGCGTAGGGCGCCCGACGTGGTAGACTGAGCGCAATGGAGGTGACCGCATGACGATCGATCTGGCAGCTATCAAGGAGCAGTTGAAAGCCTACGCGCAATCCGTCGGCCTCGATCTGATTGGGGTCGCCGGAGCCGACCCGTTTCGGGTCGATGAGGAACGCCTGGTTGCGCGCAAGGAGAAGGGCTTTGGCCCGAATCCCTACGAACCACAGGAGATTAAGCCACGAGTGGAGCCCGAGCAGCTACTGCCTGGCGTCCAATCGATCATCTCAGCGGGAATCTCCTATCTGGTCGAGTCCACCGATGATAACCTCACAGATGGTTCGGTGGCGGACGGCCCGCGTGGCTGGCTCTCCCGCTACTGTCGCGGGCAGGACTACCATCAGGTGTTGAAGGAGGCCCTCCGGCAGGTTGCCGCCTGGATCGAGGAGAGCGTACCGGGCGCCAAGACCCTCGTTTACGTCGACACCGGCCCGCCGCTGGAGCGCTCGTATGCCGAGCGGGCCGGCGTGGGCAAGTGGGGCAAGTCGACGATGCTGATCTCGCCGCCATACGGTACCTGGACCTTCCTAGGCTCGATCCTGACCACCCTCCCCCTCCCGCCGGATGAGCCGATCGAGGCGGCCTGCGGTACCTGCACGCTCTGCATCGACGCCTGCCCGACGGGCGCCCTTCACCCCTGGGAGCTTGAGGCCAACCAGTGCCTCTCCTACGTCACCCAGATGAAGGGGATCATCCCGGCGGAGTTCCGCGAGGTGATGGGGAATCGACTCTTCGGCTGCGATGACTGTCAGGATGTCTGTCCGTATAACAAGCGAGCCCGGCGGGTCGACCGCCCCTCCTTCCACCCGCATCCCGAGGTGGGTGGAGAGCCGAACCTCCTTCAGTTGATGGCGATGACCAAGTCCGATTTTCGCCGTTGGTTTGAGCCAACGGCGGCTGGCTGGCGCGGCAAGACGACGATCCAGCGGAATGCGATCATCGCACTCGGCAACAGTGGGGATCCCGCCGGGTTGCCATCCCTCGTTCAGGCGCTGCAGAACGACTCCGCCGTTATCCGGGCCCACGCGGGTTGGGCGCTGGGCCGCCTTGCCCGACTTGCGCCCGCCGTTCAGGCGGAGGTACGCACGGCGCTCATGGACGGGCTCGCCCGGGAGACCGACGGTGCCGCCCAGCTTGAGATGACGGGCGCCCTGGAGTCCCTAGGGGCGTGAAAAAGCCACCAGGGACGTCCCTGGTGGCTTTTGGGTAGCAATCTTAGTGCGAGCAGCCGCCGGAGCCGCACTGCTTGGGGGCGCCGCCGTCGCCAGCCTTGAACGACTGACCACAGCCGCAGCTGGAGCTCGCGTTCGGGTTGTTGATGGCGAAACCGCCACCCATCAGCGAATCGACGAAATCGATCGAAGCACCGTCGAGCAGATCGACGGAGCGCGGGTCAACGACGACCTTCAGGCCGTCCATCTCGGTGACGTTGTCGTCCGGGCGGGGGTTCCGCTCCAGGGCCATGCCGTACTCGTAACCGGAGCAGCCACCCGGGCGGACCATGACGCGGAGGGCGAGACTCTCACCCTTTGCAGCGATGATCTCCTTCAGACGATTAGCGGCCTTATCGGTGAGCGAGATATTCACCGGAATCCCTCCTTCTCGTACTCTCTTACGTTGAATTCTAGCACAAGCCATCCGCTAGTCAAGGCTAGGACAGAAGTGCGTAACTTGTAGCGACTCTTGGTTTATAATATGATGATAGGAAAGTGCGGACCCCTAGAGGAGGCACCCACATGGCCGACCTAACGACGCAGTACGACGAGTTCGATCTGCCGCTGCTCCATACACCTATTCCCGACGAGTACTACTCCCTTTCCGACGCAGAACTGTCAACCCGGATACGGGCGGCGAAGGCTAAGCTGGGGGCGGACGTTGTCATTCTGGGCCACCACTATCAGGGCGCCCGGGTGATCGAATGGGCGGACTTCAAGGGCGACTCCTTCAAGCTAGCCCAACTCGCCCTGACCAAGACCGACGCCAAGTATCTCATCTTCTGTGGCGTTCACTTCATGGCCGAGACGGCGGATATTCTAGCGCCGGAGTCGGTCCAGGTCGTCCTGCCGGATTTGGGCGCCGGTTGCTCGATGGCCGACATGGCGAACGACCGTCAGGTCGAGGAGTGCTGGGCCGATCTGACTGATCGGCTACCCGGGACGAAGATCATCCCGATCACCTACATGAACTCAACGGCGGCCCTGAAGGCCTTCTGCGGCGAGCATGACGGGGCGGTCTGTACCTCTTCCAACGCCGATGGCATTCTAAGATGGGCCTTCGAGCGAGGCGAGAAGGTTCTCTTCTTCCCCGATCAACACCTGGGTCGGAACACCGGCTACAAGATGGGGATCCCGGTCGAACAGATGGTCATCTATAACCCGATCACCGGGGAGTTCGAGTGCTCGGATGAGGAGCTGCAGGCGGCCAAGATCATCCTCTGGAAGGGCTTCTGCTCGGTCCACCAGAAGTTCACGGTCGAGCAGACCGAAGAGGTCCGGCAGCTCTACCCGGGGATGAAGGTGATCGTCCACCCAGAGTGCCCGCTGGAGGTCGTCCTGGCGGCTGACATGGCCGGTTCGACGGAGTATATCATCCAGCAGGTGGAGAAGTCCGCTCCCGGCTCGATGTGGGCGATCGGTACGGAGATCAACCTGGTCAACCACCTGCACAAGGTGCACCAGGACAAGATCATCGTCTCGCTCTCAGGTCCGAACGTCTGTCCCTGTGCCACCATGTACCGGATCTCGCCGCAGCACCTCTGCTGGGCGCTGGAGAACCTGGTGGAGGGCAAGGTGGTCAACCAGGTTCAGGTTGACGCTGAGACCCGGAAGTGGGCTCGTGTGGCGCTCGATCGGATGCTGGCGATTCTAAAGTAAGCATGAAGAAGGGGCGCCCCCGCCGTGATGATGGCTGGGGGCGCCCCTTCGTCTGTCAGCGACTACGGATGGTTGACCGTGAAGGCCGAGGAGGTCCAGGCCTCCGTGTGGGCCGGGTCGGACTCGTCTCCCAGCGCCTTCAGGATGGAGAACTTGATCTTGTAGCTGCCATTCGGGGCGATGCTACCGTTCAAGGTGCCATCCCAGGTGAAGAGGAAGGCGCCGGTCGAGGTCTGGCTGCGCGGCATCCACATCTCGTCCGGAGCCGCGAGCCCGAGGACGGCCCCGGTAGCGGCGTTCAGGACCTCCATCCGGACCCGGGTCGACTGGTGGTTCAGGTGGACCAGGAAGTAGACCAGGTCGTCGCCCTGCAGGGTGAAGCCACCCGCCGACGGGGCCACGAAACCGGCACCGTTCCACTGGCGGAGCGCAGGCGCGCTCGTCAGGACCGGCAGGGCCTGATAATCACCCGCGAAGCCCGCATAGGGCACCCGAACCGTCTCCCCGTTGTTGTCCGGCGTGAAGGTGATCCAGCCACCGTACTGGTAACCCTGCGGCAGGTCTGAAGAGATCGTGACGCTGACGGTCTCGGAGTGGTTCTGCTTCACCGTGACCGTGGGCTGGCTGAAGGTAACGTTGGACGGCAAGAGACCCCAGCTCTGCGCGTAGGTGCCGCGGACAGCGATGCCCTCTTCAGCACCAAGCGTGTAGGTGACCGAGTCCTTTCCGGTGTTGCTAATCGTCAACTGGAAGGTCTTCGGGCCCGCCTGGCTCTCGCCGAGGGCCAGCTTGCCGGGCGTCACCCGCGTCTGGGCCTCGATCGCCTTGTCGATGTGGAGCATGCCGGCACCCTGACGGTTAACGCCGTCCATGATGCCTAGGCCCGGGTTGCCCCACCAAAGCTGGGGCGAGGCGTAGTTCTGGAGGAGCGAGCGGACCTCGGAGGCCTTGGTCTGCGGGCGAGCATCGAGCAGAAGCGCCACAGCGCCAGCCACGTGCGGCGAGGCCATCGAGGTGCCGCTGAGCGTGGCGTAGCCGCCCTTCTCCAGCGGATAGGTCGAGTAGATGTTGCCGCCCGGGGCAGCGATGTCCGGCTTGAGGCTCAGGTCGGGAGCCAGGCCGTAGGAGGTGAAGGAAGAGGCCAGGCCGGCGCCCTGATTGGCGAAGACGCCCTGAGCGTCAGTCCAGGTCATGCTGACGGAGCCATCGTTTAGGAGCGTAGCGATCTTGTTGCCGTCGGCCATGGTGATCGAGACGACCGGGATGTTGATCACTACCGCACCAGCAACCGTCGGGTTGATCCGGCCGGAGGTGTTGTTGTAGAGGATGACGCCCGTGGCGCCCGCGGCCTGAGCATTGGCAGCCTTTTCGGCGAAGGTACAGACGCCGCGCTGGATCAGCACCACGTTGCCAGCCACCGACCCGGGGACACCCCCTGAGGCCGTGCAGCCGTTCGTGTTGGCGATCTTCACGACATTGGCCGTGCCACTAGTCGGGGGATTCGGGGCCGCGGTCGCGCCCTGATACCCGATCGAGGAGCCATCCGGCGTGATCGTGAAGGTCGCTAGGCGGACGTGGGTGTTCTCCATGGAGGCAACACCGATGACGTCCTCGCCGACGCCAGGGGCGCCCGCCGACCAGACGCCGTCAGCACCAGAGTTACCGATCGAGGCGACGACGATCATGCCAGCCTTGACGAGGCGGTTGGCGGCGACAGCGGTCGGGTACTGCGGCCAGGTGAAGGCCGAGCCGATCGACATGTTCAGGATCTGCATGTGATCCTTGAGCGCTGCCTCCATCGCGGCGACCATGATATCGGCATCCGTGGAACCGTTGCAGCCGAAGACCCGGTAAGCGCCGAAGCGGACGTCGGGCGCAACGCCCTTCACGGTGCCGTTCGCACCGATAATGCCCGCCACGTGCGAGCCGTGACCCGCGCAGTCATCGGGGAAGGGGTCCGGGGTGGGGATGGGGTTGTAGGTCGGGTTGGCGTCGTTGGCGTCGTAAGCGTCGCCGACGAAGTCCCAACCAGTGAAGACCCGGCAGCCAGGCCCGAAGCATCCACCGAGATCCGGATGATCGTAGTCAATACCAGTGTCCATCACGGCGACCTTGATGGTCTTGCCGGTGTAGCCCATCTCGTTCTGGACGATATCCGCACCGGTCTGGGCGATCGCCGTGGCGAGATCCGGTGACGACTCCGCCCCGTCTGGCTGCGCGAAGCTGTAGACCCGCTGGACGCTCTTGACGCCCTCAAGCTTGGCTAGCTTCGCCGCCTGTGACTGGGTCGCCTTCATGGAGAAGCCGTTAAAGAGGTCCTGATACTCAAACCGGATAGGCAGGTCAAGGCCGGCCTTCTTGGCCTTTCCCTTGAACGCTTCCTTCTCCTTCTTCATGCTCGTTACTGAGCCACCGTCGCTCGTGGGGGCGCCTGCTAGTTCCACGAAGTAGTACGCCGGGACCTCAATCTCTCCCCCAGCGACAGACTCCGTGGACGGATTGTAGAGTGGGGTCAACTCCTGGAACCCAGTCTGTTGCGCGCCAGCCGGGGCTGATAGGCCTGCCACTAAGAGCAGCCCTGCCAGCAGGGTACCAATCTTTCTCCGCATCGGTCGTGCACGTCTCCTTCATAATGGTGAATGGACTTGGGTTGCGAATGCCGAAACGAAGACCAAAGCCGGCCGGAACCTGCCTCCTCTCCCCACGTACTACTCGGTGGCAGTAAAATCCGAATATATCATTTAACATAACGAACGATTATTCCTGCTTGGTGCACAAAGATTACAATGAAAGGAGCGCCCCCTCACGAGGGCGCCCTATCGATCCTGCCTTTTCGCAGCCTAAGGCCTGTCAACCATGAATCGAGGGGTAGTCCAGGTCTCCCAGTGTGCAGGGTTGGTCCGGTCACCGCCGGCCTTCAAGACCTTGACCTCCAGGACGTAGAGCCCGTCCGGTGCCGGGCGGGTCCGGCGCCCGTTCATCAACTGGCCATCCCAGGCGTAGGCCCAGAAGCCGGTATCGGTCGAGTTTCGACCCAGATAGGCCTCCTCCGGCATGGCAAGCCCAAGGGAGCGTCCGGTCAACGCCTCCTTTACCTCCACCCGCATCAGTGCGGCCTGGTGCTCAAAGTGGAGCAGAAGGTAGGGCAGGTCCTCCCCCTGCATCGAGAAGGGGGTCAGGTCCCCCGCCTGCCAGAAGGAGTCGTCCTCGAGCTTGGCCAGCCAGGGCAGTTCGTACCCGGCATCCGTCAGGACCTGAATCGCCTGGTAGTCGCCCTTGTAGCCGGCGAAGGGAACACGGTAGGTGTACCCTGCCTGGTTGACGGGCGCGAAGGTCAGATAGCCTCCGTAGACGGCCCCGTCCGGCAGATCCGCAGAAGGCGCCAGCGTCACGTTGATCGTCCGGCTTCCCCGCGGCGGAAGGGTGAACATCCACGTGTCCGCGGTGACCGCGGCCGGAGCGTAGTAGTAGTCAGGATGGTTGTTCGACCCCGCCGTGTCGACGGCGTCCTCGACGGTCAAGTGGTAGGTGACGGACTCCCGGGTCAGGTTCTGAATCCGAACCGGGAAGGACTTCGGCCCGCTCTCACTCTCGCCGACGGCGATCTTGCTCGGGGTGACCAATGCGGTCCGCTGGATAGCGTCATCAATGTCTAACATGCCGGCGCCTTGGCGATGCACGCTATCCGGCAGGCCATAGCCGGGCGCCAACCCCCACAGATGCGGATCGGCGGCGTTCTGGAGGATCCCCCGCACGTCGCGCGGTCGGATGCGAGAGTCTGCGTCCAGCAGGAGCGCCACCGCACCAGCCACGTGCGGGGAGGCCATGGAGGTACCGCTCAGGGTGGCATAACCGCCAAGCTCCAGCGGGTAGGTGGAGTGGATCAGCCCACCGGGGGCGCCGATATCCGGCTTCAGATCCAGATCCGGTGAGATGCCGTAGGAACTGAAGGAGGAGATCAGCCCGCCGGTCGGGTTGACAAAGGAGCCACTCTCAGCGGTCCACGTCATCGTGACCGCGCCGCTCCCTACCAGGTTCTTGATTCGGATCCCTTCGGCGTCGGAGATGGCGACGACCGGGATCGTGACCGGTGCGGGCGCGACGGTCGGGGCGAAGCGGCCAGCAACGTTGTTGTAGAGGAGCACCCCGGCAGCCCCAGCGTTCTGGGCGTTCATCGCCTTCTCTGCGAAGGTACAGGTCCCCCGCTTGACTAGGACGACCTTGCCAGCCATGTTCTCGGTGATGCCGCCAGAGGCGGTACAGGCGATCTCATTCGCGGGCTTGGCGATCGTTGCAGAGCCGCTGGTGGGCGGCTCCGGGGCGCCCTCAGCCGGGGCATACCCGATCTGAGAGCCATCCGGGCTGATTGTGAAGAGGGAGAGGTTCACGTGGGTGTTGTCATAGGAAGCGACGCCGATGACCGCCTCGCCCACGCCAGGCGCCGAGGCGGAGAAGGTGCCGTTTGCACCCGAATTGCCGATCGAGGCGACGACGACAACTCCCCGCTGCACGAGCCGAGAGGCGGCCTGAGCGGTCGGGTACTGCGGCCACTGGAAGGCAGAGCCGATCGACATGTTGAGAATATCCATCTTGTCACGCACGACCTGCTCCATAGCGGCCAGCATGATATCCTCCGTCGTTGAGCCCTCGCAACCGAAGACCCGGTACGAGCCGAACATGACGCCCGGGGCGACGCCGGTCACCTGACCGTTGGCGCCGATGATGCCCGCAACGTGGGTGCCGTGGCCACCGCAGTCATCCGGGTCACTATCCGGGGTGGGGACCGGGTTGTACGAAGGTGAGGACGGATCGGCGTTAAAGTCGTCGCCGACGAAGTCGTAGCCCCACCGGACCCGGCAGCCTGCGCCGAAGCAACCGCCCAGGTCGGGATGGTCATAATCGACACCGGTATCCATGACGGCGACCTTGATGCCCGAACCGGTGTAGCCGAGTTCGGATTGAACAATGTCGGCACCGGTCATGGCGAGCGCTGAGGAGAGCTCCGGCGAGTTGGACGGGGTGACGTCCGGCATCCGCTCCGTGACGACCGGAATGACGCGCAGGACGCCCTCCAAGCGGGCGATTCGGGCCGCCTCGGCCGGGGTAGCCTCAACAGAGAAGCCATTGAAGAGTTCCTCGTATTGATACTTCTCCCGGAGCTTAATACCCGCTGACTTCGCAGCCTTGCGGAAGGAGTCCCGCTCTCCCGCCAGGGATACAGCGATACCACCATCGGTCTTGGAGGGTCCGGAGAGCTCCACGAAGTACCGATTAGGAGTCTCGTTGACCAGCTTGGCAATGGCCGGAGCGTGCGGCTGGGTGACAGTCGGCATCAGCGGGCCGCCGGGGCGAGCGCCCGCCGGCACAGCGAACCCGGCCAGGAGCAAGAACCCGGCTAGCACGGGACCAACTCTGCGTCGCATCCTCTTAGCCACTCCTCTCTTGGGTGGGACCTAGGAGGGAGTTTCGCTATTCGAGTTGGTATTTCCTGCCAATTATGGGTGATTATTACTGTTCCTTGACCACAATGATAAAGAAGGCACTCGCCACACAGGCGAATGCCTTCCAGATCTAGATGCTCAACCGGGCCCGCAGTTCCGGGCGCCGCCCCGCCTGGGTGATCAGCCGCTCCATCTCCGGAGCGGTCATCGCACCAACCCGGCCCGAGGCCAGGTCGACCTTGTCGTACTCCATGCTGGTACCGCCAAGCTCATCCGCACCGCCGCCCAGGCCGACCTGTGCCACCTTGGCGCCCTGGCTGACGAAGGAGGACTGGACATGCTGGATGTTCGGGACCAGAATGCGGGCGAGGGCCAGCCAGCGCAGGTAGCCGTAACCGGTGGTCTTGATCGGCGCCGCCGAGCTCTCAGCGACGACTCGCTCACCCTCTACGTAGGTCACCTCATCAGCGCTGGGCTCCGGGGCCTCCACGTTCAGCGTGAAGACCGAGAGCCGGGCGAAGGCCGGCTTGCCGGCGATCTTGGTCCGCTGCTGAATCTCCCGAGTCCGATAGAGCTGTCCGATCCGCTCCTTGGTCGACTCGCCCAGGCCGATCACGAACGGAGCGATCACCGGGATGCTCAGGTCCGCCGCCCGGTGGACCACCTCGATCCACTCTTTCCAGGGGCCGCGCAGGAGAGCCCGGTACTCGGGCGCCCGCGCGGTCATCGTCTCGGCGCCGCCCGCGAGCAGGCCATCCATGCCCGCCTCCTGCAGTTCAGCCATGAGATCGGCCGTCTTCTTCTGGAAGAGGGTGTTGAAGACCATGATCTCCGTCGGGGAGTAGGCAAAGAGCTGAACCTCTGGATAGGCTGTACGGACAGCCTTAACAAGGCCCGTGTAGTACTCCCAGGGCAGGTCGATCCGGTGGCCACCCTGCAGGGTGATCTGGGTGGCGCCCTGCTTAACCGCCTCCCCTACCTCCGTCACGATCTCCTCAGCACTCTTGGTGAAGGCCCGGGGGTCATCGACTAGGACGTTACCGGTCGTAAAGGGGCAGCTTGGCTGGCAGACGTTCGAGTACTGCACCGTCTTTGAGACCGCATACCCGGCCGCCCGCCCAGGGTTGCGCTCAGCGGCGATCCGGTTGGCCACCATGCCAAGCGGGATCAGGTCAGCGTGTTCGGCGAGGTAGATCGCCTCGTCAGGGAAGAGCTTCTCGCCCCGCAGGGCCTTCTCTAGGAGTGAGTCGGCATCCATCTGGTCGAGGTTCATGCGCGCACCTCCGCCTTTCCAGGGCGATCCCCTGCGGAGCTAAGATCGCCATCTCCTCGGGGATCGCCCCGGAAAACCTGGTCATGAACCTTCAGCACGTTGTAGAGGGAGTCCCGCTCAACCGGGACCCGGCCCGCCTCGCGGATGATCCGGAGCAGGTCCTGCTGCTGCTGAAGCATTGGGGTCTGGGCGCCCGCGAAGTGGTAGATCTTCTCCTCGCGGACCGTGCCATCGACATCATTCGCACCGAAGGCGAGCGAGATCTGAGCGATCCGGGGCGAGATCATCACCCAGTAGGACTTGATCGCCTTGATGTTGTCCAGCAGGAGGCGAGCGACGCTGATCAGCTTCAGGTCGTAGACGCCTGTCGGGCCGGGGTAGTCGGCCATATCGGTATTGGTCGGGTGGAAGGCGAGCGGAATAAAGGCGGTCTCGCCGCCCCCCGCCGGAGCGTCGTCCTGGACCTCCCGCAGCTTTAGCATATGATCGACCACGTGACGGGGCTGTTCGACGTGGCCGTACATCATCGTGCAGGTCGAACGGATGCCCATCTGATGGGCGATCCGGTGGATCTCCAGGTAACGTGAGCCGGGCATCTTCCCCTTGCAGATCACGTCGTGAACCTCAGGGTGGAACATCTCAGCGCCGCCGCCGGTGATCGAGCCGTGGCCGGCCTCCCGCAGGCGGTGCAAGACCTCCTCGATCGGCATCTTAAACTTGCGCGTGAAGAAGTCAAGCTCAACCGCCGTGAAACACTTCAGATGCGCCTGCGGGACGGCTGCCTTGATCGCCGAGATGAAGTCGGTGTAGTACTCAAACGGCATATCCGGGTGGAGGCCACCCACCATATGAAACTCGGTCACGCCAAGGCGGGCGTAGCCCTTGGCTTTTTCGACCATTTGCTCGATAGTATAGGTGTAACCTTCCGGATCAACCTTGCTCTGCTTGCCAAAGGCACAGAACTTACAGACCTTCCAGAGGGCGCAGACGTTCGAGTAGTTGATGTGGGCGTTATTATTGAAGTAGACGTAGTCCCCGACCCGGCGGTGCCGGGCTTCATTGGCCAGGGCGCCCACGGCGTACAGGTCGTCGCTCTCGAGGAGTTTGATGCCGTCCTCTGCGCTCAACCGCTGGTCCATCATCACCTTTTCGTAGATGGGCCAGAGATCGCGGGGCAGGAGGTTTGCTGAAAGCGTCATTCCGGTCGATCCCTCCCGTTCATTGCGAGATATCAAGAAGTATTGTACGCCCATGTTACGGGTGGTACAAGGAGGTAAACTAGATGGCGTGGTATTGGTGGACACTCTTCGGCGCCCTGATCGGTAGCCTAATCGGCATTCCGATCCTTAATCAGCGGATTCTCCTGCTGAAGCTGAACCGGGCGGGTCTGGACGATCCAGCCCGAATGACCGACCCGGAGATGGCCACCCACATGAGTCGGCTCTTCCATGCCATGGGCTATCTGGTCGATCGGCCAGAGCCGGAGGCCTCCGCCTTCGACCTGATCCTCCGTGATGGGCTGGGGCAGCAGCGGGGCGTCCTGCTGCGCCACTGGCGCAACCCGGTGGACGAGTCGGTAGTGGCGGGCGCCCTCGCTGCAGCGGTGGAGCTTGAGAAGGGCGCCCCGATGATCGTGACGGTACGGTACTTCTCCTGGCAGGCCCGCCGTTTGGCGCAGGCGAACGGGGCGATCCTGTGGACGCTGACCGACCTGACCAAGGCGATCGGGCGGTTGCAGCAAGCCTCGGAGGCGTCGGCCGTTCCTCAGAGCGAGCCGGAGGTAGCGGCGGCGCTCACCGATCCACTGGCCGTGCTAACCGGGGCGACGGGCGATCTGACCGAACCGGTCGAAGGCGCGGTGGATTGGCCCGAGCCGGAGACGGAAGAGCACGATCACCGCTGGACGGAGAATACCCGGGGAATGCCCGTGCCGCGCTGCCCGCGTTGCGGGCGCCGGATGATCATTCGGCGGCAACATGGCAAACGCTACTGGGGGTGCCCGGCCTATCCGCGTTGCATTGGCACCCTCCGGACTTAGCTTCTCCGCAAGACTGACAGAGGCCACGGGGGTGCGGTATGTCGAGTCGCTTTGAGGTCTACTACGACGGTTGGTGTCCAATCTGTACGGGGATCAAGGAGCGCCTGGAGCGTCTCGATCGACGGGGGCGCCTGCGGTTCTGCTCCATGCGAGCGGAAGGCGTGCCCGAGCGGGCTGGCGTCCCGGCGGCTGCTCTGGCGGCTCGGATGCACCTGCGAGACCTGCGGTCAGGCCACGTCGTCGACGGGATCACAGCCGTTCGGGTCCTAGCGGCCACCCTCCCATCACTCTGGCCGCTCTGGCCGGCGCTCTGGATCGCTGAGAAGATCGGCCTGGGCGGTCCGTTCTACGACTGGATCGCCGCCCGGCGCCCGATTATCCCTGTGGGACACTGTACAGATGGGTCCTGTCCGGTGCACCGCGGTTGAAACGAGCCCTGCTAACCCCCGTCGATTTTATTTCGCTATACGAACATATCGCCACCCTGCCTATGCTATACTTGTCATATCAAACCATTTCAGGCGGGAAGTGACCTCATGGAATCCTGGCATCTCTTGGGCATCTTCTTGATGTCCATCGTCGCCGGAACCTTCGGCTCAATCCTGGGCCTGGGCGGCGGCATCATCGTCGTCCCGGCGCTCACCCTGCTCTTTGGCTACGACTACCGGACCGCCGTAGCGGCCTCTGCCGTCTCGATCATTGCGACCTCGAGCGGTGCGGCCATCTCCTATCTAAAGCAGCGGGTGACCAACACCCGGATTGCGATGTTGCTGGAGGTCGGAACGACGGCGGGCGCCCTGGTGGGCGCCATGGTGGCCGCCTACCTGCCAACCCGAGTCCTGTTCTGGATCTTCGCAGTCCTCATGCTCTACATGGCCTACTCCATGTTCCAGGCGCGCAAGCAGGAGCTGCCGCCCCCCGTTGAGCCGGATCGAATCTCCCGCACCCTGCGGCTCGAGGGCAGCTACTACGATCAGGCCTTGAAGCGCCAGGTGGATTACCGGGTAGCCCGGACGACGCCTGCCTTCGGTGTCATGTTCATCTCGGGCGGCCTCTCGGCGCTTCTCGGCATTGGTGGCGGCACCTTCAAGGTCCTGGCGATGGACCAGATCATGAAGCTGCCCTACAAGGTCTCCACCGCCACGTCGAACTTTATGATCGGCGTGACGGCGGCTACCTCGGCCCTGGTCTACTTCCTGCGTGGGGACGTCAATCCCATCGTTGCGACCCCGGTGGCGCTTGGCGTCCTGGCGGGCGCCCAGATTGGCTCCAAGCTGATGATGAAGATGAAGGTGCGCACAATGCGTCTCCTCTTCATCCCAGTCTTGATCTACACGGCGATCCAGATGGTCATGAAGGGGGTCGCAGGCTAATGGAGATGAGCCAAGCGGCACGCGAAGAGCAGCTTCACCACCTCGAAGAGCGCATCGTCAACATCCTGCGGCTGGGCGTGATCGTAGCGGCAGTCCTGATGAGCGGCGGCCTCCTCCTTGGTCTTCTGCAGCTCCCGTACGCCACCCCCGTGATGACGACCGGTCTGGTCGTCCTCCTCCTCACCCCGATCTTCCGCGTGGCGGCGACCTTCCTGGCCTACATCTGGGCGAAGGATTGGGTCTATGTGACCGTCTCGGCGATCGTCCTCTTCATCCTGGCCCTGGGCGCCCTCCTGGGCGAGACCCACTAGCACAAGACCAAAGGCCGCCACCCGTTCGGGTGGCGGCCTTCGCTCTTTTACTGGCCCGGGAAGAGGAGCGCCAACTGGCTCTCGGTTAGCTTCAGTTCGACCGATGCGACCGCGTGCTCGGGCAGTCGGGCGAGTTGATCGCTGTTGACCTGGACCAGAACCTGCGGGACGGACCCTAACTCCTTGTAGGTCGGATCGTTCGGCGTGGTCGGCCGCACGTCGACCGCAGCGTAGGGCAGGCGAAGGGTCACCTCTGCAATCCCGAGTCCGGTGGGCTGAAACTGGGCGAGCAACTCGTTGCCCTGGTACTGGCGGGCCAAGAGCGCCGTCTGCTGGTCAAGGAAGACCCGTGCCTGCAGGACAGAGCCCAGAAGGCCGTAGACCGCATCACGCAGGCTGATGGGCGCCCCCGGCGGTAGCTCGGTTGTGCCGATCAGAGCAGCCGGCTTGACGTTCTTATCTGCCATCCTGCCAGCCCTCCTATCGTCCGTCCGCCGGGTGGGCGGCCGTAGATTCACCAAGCAGGTCCAGGATCTGCTGGATACCGGAAGGGGTCGGAGCCTGCTTCAGCTTGATCGCAACCTTGAGCGAAGCCGACTGGTCGGCTAGCTTTGGCGCTGCGATCGAGCCCACCAGGCGGATGCCGGAAGCGGCCTGGAGCAGCGGCGATCGGGCGATCGACTGCAAGCGGGCCGGATCGTTCGGATTGATCCTCGGGGTCTCGCGGGTGACTGGGGCCGTCGTCGGTCTCTCGATCGTGGGGGCCTGCTGCCCCATGATGCGGAGCTGAAGATCGACCGAGGCCTCTTCAACGGTCACGTTTGGCACCGTCAGGAGCGAGAGGACCGGGACACGTACCCGGACTGGGGTGTCCAGCATGTTCCCCGGTTGGTTCGGGTCTGCCTGGCTGTGAAGATACTCAAAGTCGACCATGCGAGCCCGGGTAACCCCATCCTCGGCCGTCTCAAACCCGACTTGACCGACAAAGTCGGCCGTGGTCTGAGCGGCCATCGCCTGGGCCCGGACTAGCGCCTCAAGCGGTGCGGCGAGCAGATATTCGATCGGCAGGATCCCTTGCGGCACCGGGAGCGACATCTAGACCACCCTCCGACCTCTGGATTATGCGGGCTGGCTGACGATGGCGTCGTTCAGGATGGTCAGGACCTTCTCCAGGCCTGCGGGCATCTGGTCCTGGGTCGCCTTCATGTTGATCGTGATCCGGGCCGACCGATCCTGGGTGCTGGACTGAGACGTCTTGTTCGAGGTCGAGACGTTGAACGTCGAGGTGACGTTCGCCTTGATGGTTGCTGACGGGCCACCCAAGAAGGAGAAGAACCCGCCACCAAGCTTGGTCTCTGTGTTGACGACGGAGGTGACGCCGCCGCTGGAGGTGGTCTCCTTCTTGGCGGTCTGGGTGATCGACTCCTTCACCTTGAACTCGAAGTCGACCGTCAACTCCTCAATGCGAATGTAAGGAATCGGCACGATGGCGAGCATCGGGACGGAGAGCTTGTTCTCTTCGATCTCCGGTTCGGCCGCCGGGTCTGCCGGGTTCGACACCTGCTTGGTGTAGACGAACTCGACGTTCCGAACGCTTAGGGCGCCCGTGATCGGGTCCTCCTGCAGGCCGACCTTCTCGATAAAGTCGACGGTGGTCTGTGCGGCGAGGGCCTGGCCCTTGATCGCGCTCTGGAGCGGGGCGGAGAGCATGTACTCCAAGGGTAGCGCCTGCAGCTCGGCACCAATGTTGACCGGCATCTAGGACTCCTCCTTTGCGGATCCTTCCATCCGATCGATCCGGGGCGCACTCTCATTCTAGCTGAGTCCAATCGTTTTATGTTATAGAACTTTTATACGTTAATGGCAAGCGCGATTGAAAAGAAAAATGACGGACGGCTAAGTAGCCGCCCGTCTTATGATTCGAAGTCCGATCGAAGCGGAAAGGTGACATCCACAAAGAAGCGATCGAGCGCCTCGCCACCACCACTGTCGAGCCGGACGGAGCGCCAGCGTACCGCCGCATCACCGGCGACGCGCCTTCGCTCCGCGGGACTGAGCCGCCGGAGCGCTACCCCTGCCGCCACCGCAGCCAACTGGGCGGGCCCACCCTGCATCTGAAAGAGCGGGCGCCCCCCCTCCCGTACCTCGCAGACGACCGTCATCTGGTCGGCGGTACTGGCGTAGAAGGTCAGGCCCAACTCCTGTCCAGGGGCCGCCTTGCCATCCTGCTTCAACTGCTGGGCCAGCGCTTCCTGCACAGCCCGGATCACCTCACTGTGCAGAAGGGAGATGACCCGCTCCGCTCTTTCGTTCACCATCACGGCCACCCCCTGGCGCCCCGCTCCCCGATCAGCCACCGCAGGAGTGGTCGATCGTCGGGTCCTACCAGTCTATGTTGGCCCGTGGCGCCCGGGACTAGACTAGACTTGCTGGCGCGGCTAGCTCCAGCCATACGGTCGTGCCGCCGCCGATCGTTGACTCGATCCGCATCTGACCACGCATCCGTTCGGCCAATGCGCGGACGATCGAGAGGCCCAGCCCCGTGCCGGTCGCATTGGTCCGCTCACGCGCTTGGTCGACCATGTAGAAGCGAGAGCCTAGCTTCTCCAAGTGTTCCGGCCCAATGCCCTGCCCCGTATCCCGGACGAAGATCCGCACTCGCCCCGCCTCGGCTGGTTCCAACCCGAGCTGAATCGAGCCCCCTGAAGGCGTGAACTTGACGGCGTTGTCCAAGAGGTTCGTCAGGATCTGGATGACCCGATCATAGTCGGCCCAAACCGCCACGGGCTCACCGGTGACCGTAAGTGTTATGCCGTGCGCATGACACCGGGGCGCCCACGCTTCCGCCAGTCCCTGGAGCAGATCGCCCATCTCCAGAACCTCGGGCTCCAGCTCTAGTAGGCCGGCATCCAACCGGGCCAGCAGGAGGAGATCGTTCGTCAGACGCCGGAGCCGGGCAATCTCATCCCGCATCGAACCAAGGTACTGCTGCTGCAAATCGGGCGGCAATTGCTGACTAGCGATACTCTCCACCAGGGCGCCCAGCGCCGCCAGGGGCGCCTTTAGGTCATGCGAGACGTTGGCCACTAGGGCGGTCTGCAATTGCTGGAACTGGTGCCGCAGTGTCGAGTCCTCCAGAATCGCAATCGCCCCTAGAAGCACGCCCTCCTCCGAACGGACGGGCGACACATAGGCGTAGACCGGGGCGCCATCGACCTTCATGGTGGCGGGGAATGGTTGCGCATCGGGGAGGACTGCCCGCCGGAACACCTCAGCCAGCGGGTCCGGTAGTACTCCAACCCCATTTCGCCCGAGCCACGGTGTCGACAGCTTGAGGATCCGGCGTGCCGCCGGGTTGGTCTGAACCACCTGCGCGTCGCCATCCACCGCCACGAGTCCCTCCTGCATATGTTCGAGCAGGAGGTCGACACGCCGGCTGAGCGCCTCCTCCAGCCACCACCGTTCGACGGCCATCTGCGCGAGGTGGCTGACCTCGGTAAGCACCGACTCGTGCCGATTGGAGAGCCCACCCTCCACGGCGGTGTAGAAGCCAAAGAGCAACGTGCCGTTGCTGGGTGGAATCGGAACGGGCCAGACCCAACAGCTCCGCACGCCCATCTCCAACAATGGTGACCCAAAGAGGGGCAGGGCGGCTGTGATCGCGGGCGGGCTATCCATGAAGCAGGGGCCGCTCCAGCGGCGCATGATCTCGTGTGAACCGGGAGTCGCCAGGATACCATGAAACTGGGTCATACGGTCCGGCGGGCAGGACGGCCCCGCAAGGATCAGCGGCCGATCGGGCTTCGCGTCGTAGAAGACCGAGAGTGTCCAGATCTGTGGCAACAGCGCCTCTGCCAGCAGACAGACGCGTTCCAGTACGCTCTCGAGCGAAGCACCCGATGCGACGAGGTCCATGACGTCTGCACGAACGGCAGCCACGTGCGCCTGCTGAGCGCGCTCCTCTTCGGCCAAGCGCCGTTCCATATAAAGACCGATCTGGGCGCCCAAGCTGTCCAGCAGCGTGAGAAAGCCCGCCTCCGGTGTGCGCAGGACCGGCACGAGGCAGTCGACACAGCCGACAACCCGCACACCAACCCGCACGGCAAAGGTGATCCGGCCCACCGGCATCATCTCATCGGGGCGATGTGGAAGCCTTGTGCCTTCTGCAATCCAGCGCGGATGCCCATCGGCGAGGGTCTGATGGACGATCCACTGATGCATGCCGAAGGCCTCAGGCCCAATCTCACTAGCCTGTTCGGCCCAGTCAGCTAGTACTTGTAGCTGGTTCGAACTGGCGGGCGCCCAGAGTCGCGCAGCGACACCATTCATCGGACGACTAATCAGGGGCAATAACCGGGCAAACAGATCAGAGATTCCCTCGGCCTCGGCCAATAGTTGGTTGATGCCATGCTGAATCTGCAAGCGGACGCTCTCCTGCTCCTGCTTGACCGCAGTGCCGATCATCTCCGCGAGATTCTTCAAGAACGACTCCTCTTCACTGGCCAGGGGCATCTCGCTCTGCACGGCTAGGAGACCAAACCGAACGAGCTCACCGGGGATCTCAAACGAGAGCGAGGAGCTCTCAGGGTGCACCTTGGGCGAACCTGTGCGCAAGAGCCAGCGCCCGTTGTCGGGCTCCTCCCAGAAAGCAAAACTCGCCTGTGGAAAGAGCGCCCCCAGGGACTCGATCATGGCATCAAGTTGGGCCTGGACGCCTGCCCCGGACTTGGCGATGAGCCAGTGTTGCTGCAAGGTCGATTGGAAGAGGCGGTGGCGCTCCTGCGTGCGCTCGTGTGTTACGTTGCGGCAGACTGCGTAGAAGAGCCCCCGCTCGACATCACTCGTCACCGACCAATTGATCCAGAGATCCTCGCGGGTGGCGGACAGGTGGTGCCAAGTCCAGGAGACGGTCATCGATCTGGTCTGCAACTCAGGAAACTGGTCGGCGACGCGAAGACGCTCGCCTGGGTGCAAGGTATCCGAGATACGGTGGTCCCTAAAGTAGTCAGCTGGATACCCGATCAGGCGGCACCAGGCCTGGTTCAGTTCGAGTAGCTTCCCCTCCCACGAGACGATGCAGAACGGGACATCTGCCTCACTGAAGAAATGCGTGTGCTCCTCTTCCAGATAGAGCAGTCGATCTTCTAACTGATCGACCAGGGCGACCGCAGACTCATGCTGTGTCAACTCGCCTGCGGCTACCTGATCTGCTGCGGGGAGGGAGCGCGCCACCTCCCGGAGGCGCCTCATCGGCTTGAGCAGGTTCCGGGCGGCCGGAATGACAAGGGCAAGTCCGGCCAACAAGGAGCACAGCGCAAAGCCGATCGCCGACCAAAGCTGCGCTCTCGCCTCTGCCATAAACGGCTGCGCATCGGTGTACCCGATGAAAGCCCAGCCGGGCGCCATCAAGGACGGAAGACGCACAGAGACCACGTCTTCCACACCGCGCAGTTGGACCGTTGGGTCATGCATGGCGAGTTCATAACCCGTGCTATCCGCCAGAGCGAACCAGCGCCCCGTCTCTTCGGGCGCCGTCAGTTCGCGCGCAATCTGATCCAGCATCATCACGCTAATCTGTTTCCCAGTAGCCCTGCGTTCCGTGATCACGAGGAGCGATTCGCCTGCGCTGGGCAACGACACCAGTTGAAAGGGCTCAGCGTTCGAGGCGATCTTCACCCGAAGATCCGACCAGAGCGTCTCTAGACGCTCCGTCAGCACGGGCTCACCCAGATCGGGAATCCAGGCCATGCCCAGCAAGATGCGGCGTCTCTGCATCTCTTCTGCCATCATCTTGGCCGTAGCCTGGGCAGGCTGTCCCTCGCTTCCCTTCGCCATGCGCACGACGAGGTCGCGATGGAAGAGGATGACACTATCAACGAGAAGTTGATCAGCGGCCACCCAGTGCTGACTCCCCTCCCTCACCCTGCCGGGAATCGTCTTAGCCTGGTAGACCGTTACGGCCGTTGCCGTAAGGAAGAGCGGTAGCAGGGCGAGGACAAAAAGACGGATCCAGGCGCCAGTGAGACTCCGTCCCCACAGCCACGAACGCAAGCGATCACCCCCACCCTAAGTCTAGCACGAATATTTGATCCATTAAAGATCGGTGATTCGGACAGACCAGAGTGGTAAACAAGTTGTAAACAGATACTTCGCGACCGAAACTTTCTTGGGTTCGCGCGCATCCAATTCAGAGAGTCATCTGTGACACAGGTCTAGGCTTGTGTTAAACTTACATTTAACGTGGAGGGAGGAGGGTGACTGATGGTGAAGACTCGGTTCCGGACCGGCTTGCTCCTGGCACTTGGTGGCCTGATGGCCGGGTACAGTCTCTTACATCTGCCCGCCGCCACCGCCAGCAACCGTTCCGCCGAGCCTCCAGCCAGCGTGGCCCGCGTCGAGGCCCCTCCTCCAGCGAGTACGCCTACGGCTACGACAACGGTCCCCGCTACACGTGTAACCCTATCCGCCCTAGACGCCAGCCTCCAGTCCTACTTGGCGGAGCAGCCTGGCGCGTGGGGCTTTTATCTGATTGACCTGACGACCGGCCAGACCGCAGGCGGGGGCGCCCAGGAGATGCTTCCCGCGGCCTCAACGATCAAGTTGCCGCTCGCCCTCTACATCTTTGATGAGGTAGCACAGGGCCGGGCAACGTTGGACGAGCCGATCGATTACCTAGAGTCGGACTGGCAGGATGGGGCTGGCTACCTCGCCACTGAACTCTCGCCCGGTGATACGATGACCGTCGGGCAATTGGTTGAGATCATGATCCGCCACTCGGACAACGTTGCAAAGAACATGCTGATGCGCCGTTTCGATGAAGATGGGCTCTTCGCTTGGATTCAGGCTCAAGGTGGTCAGGTAGAGTTGCACGATGATGGTGATGGCGGACTGATCTATACGAACGCGGAGACCTTGGCACGGATGATGCGCCTTCTCTACACGGATCAGGCCTTCCGGAACCCCGCGATGCGCCAACAACTCCTCACCTATCTGCAGACCACCGTCTATGAGGACCGGGCGGCGGCTGGTGTACCTGATGGGGTAAAGGTCGCCCACAAGATCGGCAACCTGCCCGACGTGGTGAACGATATCGCCTTGGTCTGGGCCCCACACGGCCCCTTTATCCTGGCGGTCCTGTCCGATGGCGTTACGGATGAGGTCGGCAATGACGCGATCTCGACCCTGACCGCCAAGAGCTATCAGTTCCTCGAGCAGAGTCACCAAACCCCGTAAGGTGCCCGTATCTACCTCCACCGACAAACGTCAAAGAAGGTAAAACCCGAAGGAGGTTCAACGAAATGGGACACATGGTACCCATGGTCATTGAGCAGACCAACCGTGGTGAGCGGGCTTACGACATCTATTCACGGCTCCTGAAGGACCGGATCATCTTCCTAGGCTCCGCCATTGATGACACGGTGGCTAACCTGGTGATCGCCCAGCTCCTCTTCCTCGAGGCAGAGGACCCGGACAAGGAGATCCATATGTACATCAACTCCCCGGGCGGCTCGATCGACGCCGGCCTCGGCATCTATGACACCATGCAGCACATCAAGCCGAAGGTGAACACCCTCTGCGTCGGCATGGCTGCCTCCATGGGCGCCTTCCTGTTAGCGGGCGGCACCGGCAAGCGCATGGCGCTTCCGAACGCACGGGTCATGATCCACCAGCCCTGGGTCCAGGGCGGTATTCGTGGCCAGGTGACGGATATTGAGATCTCGGCCCGTGAGCTGCTCCATACCAAGCAGCGCCTGAACGAGTTGCTCGCCAAGCACACCGGTCAGACGATCGAGCGGATCACACAGGACACCGAGCGTGA
>DATGYC010000076.1:0-16289 GCA_035298385.1 Symbiobacteriaceae bacterium
CGGCCGTTTGAGCTGATGATCGGCAAGCTGATCCCGTACGCCCTCGTCACGGCGATCGACTTCGGCCTGGTCTTCGTGGCGGGCTCCTACCTCTTCGATCTGACCTTCGCCGGGAACCTCCCCCTCTTCCTCGCCCTGACGCTGCTCTTCCTGGTCACGACGCTCGGCCTCGGCCTGCTCGTCTCGACGGTGGCGCAGAACCAGCAGCAGGCGATGCAGATGGCGCTCCTGGTCATCCTGCCGCAGATCCTGGTCTCGGGCTTGATCTTCCCGCTCGAATCGATGCCGAAGGCGATCCAGTACGTCAGCTACCTCCTGCCGTTTACGCACTTCGTACCGATCACGCGGGGGATCTTCATCAAGGGGCAGGAGTTCAGCCTGCTGACGACGCAGACCGGGATTCTCGCTGTCTATGCGGTCGCGGTCGTCACCCTTGCGACGCTGCGCTTCCGCAAGCGGTTGGGCTAAGGAGGTGCCGCAGATGGAACCGGCCATTCGCCTATCAGCTGTGACCAAACTGATCGACGGGCGCCCCGCCGTGCAGGGGATCGACCTGACCGTCTACCCCGGTGAGATGCTCGGCCTCGTCGGACCGGATGGGGCGGGCAAGACGACGCTGACTCGACTAGCAGCGGGCGCCCTAGCCCCCACCTCTGGCACCGTGGAGCCCGAATCGCGGGGGCGGGTGGGCTACCTCTCGGGCCGCTTCAGCCTCTACCCGGAGCTGACCGTCTGGGAGAACCTGCGCTTCTTCGCCGAACTCTACCAGATGAAGGGGCCAGCGATCAAAGCGGCGGGAGAGCAGCTCCTAGAGAGCCTCGGCCTTCTCGCCTTCCGTGCCCGTCGGGCCGGCGCCCTCTCCGGCGGGATGCGCCAGAAGCTGGCCCTCGCCTGCGCCGTGGTCCACCAGCCGCCGATCCTGATCCTAGATGAGCCGACAACCGCGGTCGATCCAGTCGCCCGCAATGACTTCTGGACACTCCTGCGAGAGCAGGCCAAGGCGGGGCGAGCCGTGCTGATGACGACGCCCTACTTCAACGAGGCGGCCGGTTGCGACCGGGTGGCCCTCCTGCATGAGGGGCGGATCCTGGCGGTGGATACACCGGCCGCCTTGCGGGAGCGGCTTCCCGTCCAGATGGCGCTACTGGCACCGCTGGCGGGGCAGCGACGCGGCGATGTGATGGCGGCGGCGGAGTCCCTTCCGGGCGTCGTCTGGACCTTCCCGGTCGGCCTCGGCGTGCGGGTCGCGTTGGGGTCGAGTGGCGCCACCGCTCCCGAGGGCTACGAGTTACTCCCCCAGGAGCCCACCTTAGAAGACCTCTTCATCTGGCTCACCCGGCAGGAGGTGGCGGTATGATCCCAGCGATCTCCACAGAGGGACTGACCAAACGCTTCGGTGCCTTTACGGCTGTCAACGACCTCTCCCTAACCGTCCCAACCGGCGCCGTGATGGGCCTCCTCGGTCCGAACGGGGCGGGCAAGACCACCTTCATCCGGATGCTCCTCGGCGTTCTCGCCCCCACGAGCGGTACGGGCCAAGTCCTCGGCCACGACCTACACCGGGAGCCCGACGCCGTGCGGGCGAAGACCGGCTATATGTCCCAGCGCTTCGCCCTCTACAACGACCTGACGATCGAGGAGAACCTCGCCTTCTACGGGCAGGTCTACGGCCTGAAGGGGGCGCCCCTCAAAGAGCGGCAGGCCGAACTCCTCGCCTGGAGCGGCCTCACCACACAACGGAGAGCCCCGGCGGGTGGGCTCGGTGGGGGCCTACGGCAACGGCTCGCCTTCGCCTGCGCCATCTTACACCGGCCTCAACTCCTCCTCCTAGATGAGCCGACCTCTGGCGTCGATCCCACCTCGCGCAAGACGTTCTGGGACCTGATCTACGGCCTGGCCGATGGCGGCACGACCGTCCTGGTCTCGACGCACTACATGGAGGAGGCCGAGCACTGCGACCGCTTGGCGATGATCATGGCTGGGCGCCTCGTGGCGGAGGGGCGCCCGCGCGATCTGCGTGCGCAGTACGCCGATGGTGGCTCCCTCGATGAGGTCTTCGTGCGGCTGGTCAAGCAAGCGAGATAGAGAAAGAGGCCGGTGCTTACCTAAGCACCGGCCTCTTCTGTTGGAACCGCGTCACCATGACAGCCGCTTCGGCTCGGGTGGCCGCGCGCTCTGGTCGGAAGGAGAAGGTCCCATCAGGCTCGGCATAGCCAGCGATGATCCCGCTCTCGATCGCCATCGCCACATGGCCTCGGTAGGACCAGTCGGCGACATCCTGGAAGGGGCGCCCCCCGATCAGCCAGGGAACAACGCCCCCCCACTCTACCGCCCGTCGCTGCGCCTTTACCTCCAGTCGCAGGGCCCGCGTCAGCATGACGGCGATCTCGGTTCGTGCGATCAGTCGATCCGGTTCGAGCGTGAAGCGCCAATCGGGCAGGATACCCGCTGTGCGGGCGGCACCGAGGTAGCCAAGCTCCGAGACCCAGTGGCCGACGGCGTCATCGAAGGCGCCCGCGTCGCGCGGCTTCAGATCGAGCCCCATCGCTTGGACCAGTAACTTGATGAAGGCCGCCCTGGAGAGGCCCGCCTCTGGGCGGAAGGAGCCATCGGGATAGCCGCTGATGATCCCGCGCTGGCCCAGCGCCCGAATCTGCTCGGCAGCCCAGTGGCCCTGGATATCCGTGAACTCCCCCGTCAGCACGGGCGGCGGCACCGGTCGCCCCAGCGTCACCTGCCCAGTCGTCACCACGAGGGGCGCCCCGGAGAGTGCCGTGACGAACGTTGCCTCCAGCCAGAGTTGACCATTGTGCCAGAAGGGCGGGGTCTGCAGGCTGTAGGGTCCCTCCCCCACCGTCGCCTTCAAGCTCGCCCGGGTATACTCACCGGTCCGGCCCAGCCACTGCCAGTCCGAGCGGTAGAGCCCTTCAAGGCGACTGGCCTTGCCCCCCAGGGCCTGAAGCGCAGACTCCGGCAAGAAGAGCCGCCCTGCCTGATCAACCAGGGCGCCCTCCGCCAGCACCGCTCCATCCACCGCTAGGCTGATGGTCTGTAGCGGTGAGGAGCCAGGGGAAACACCGCCAAAGTCGAGGCCCAACCAGCGCCCTTCCAGTCCGCCCGGATTGACCAAGAGCAGGTCAGCCGGGCGCCCACCCACACCGCCAGGCAGCGGAAACTGCAACTCGGTCGCCGATGTGCGCTCCACCCGGACCGCGATCCCGTCAACGAAGAGCTGGATCTGCGGCGCGAAGGAGCGGCCGGTCAAGGTCACCTGGTTCCCTCGTCGCTGCATCCGCAGGGCGACGGGCGCAGCCCAGGGTGCCGTCGTGAAGGACCAGGCCTTGGTAAACGCCGTCCGTCCATCGCCGTGGTCGATCCAACCAGCCAGCCGGACGGAGTAGGTCGTGAACGGCTGCAGGGGCGCCCGCGGAATGACGGCGACGGTATCGGTCAGATCCTCATCGATGAAGGGGTCATAGCGCAGGATCGGCACCTCGCCCTCCGGTCCGACGAGGCTCGCCTCCGTCAGGCGAAGCCCAGAGATCGGCCCGCCCCACGTCAGGGTGATCGGATACCCGACCGGACCGCTCACGCCGAAGCGGGTCAGGGGGTCAGGCGTCTCGAGCCCGTCCCACTCCGGCGGAACCTCTTTCATGCCGTCGAACGGCCAGGCGACGAGGTCGGACTCCCCCTCGGTAGGGCCGGCTACGAGGACGTTGTAGCCCTCCTGCGCCGCGCCAGCCCAGCCGTAGCCAACCGAGCGGGTGCCCGGCTGGATCAGGGGCAACCGGTGGTAGAGCGTGGCCAGCCAGCCATCGATCGCATCCTCAGCGCGACCACCAGGAGCGATCACCTCGGCGCTGGCGCCGAGCCAGCCCCAGTAGGCGGCCCGTTCAGAGCCGCTCGCCCCGGTGAAGCCAGGGCGCCCCGCTACCTCGGCATGGGCGTTCGATTCGTACTGGCTCGGGTTCTGCAAGAGATAGGCGGCGTGGCTGCGTGCGGCCGCACTCAGGTCATCACTGATGGTGACCAGCGGCAGAGCGAGGCTACGCCGGATCTGGTTCAGGCGCGCCTGTGCCCGCTGCACCTCCGGGCCGGCGGTTGGCAGCGTAATCAGGGCGCCCGCTTGGACCGTAAAGCGCCAGGTCGTCTCATGCGGCAGGTAGACGAGCCCAGCGATCCCGGTGTCGACCATCACCTGCAGCCGGGCGGTATGCTCCCCGGGTGCGAGGGGGGCATCCGGGTGAAAGCGGATGCTGCCTTCCTCGGTCCAGGTCGCCTTGACGGGGCGTTCATCGATCCAGGCCTTGGCCCCGCTGATCAGCTCGCCTGTGCGCAGCTCGATCTGTTGGCCAAGGGTAGGGAGCGAGAGGCCGATCGGTCCACTCGGCCCCGGTGGGTAATAGGAGTAAGCGCTTGCGGGCAGAGCCGAGCAGAGCAGGGCAAAGGCGAGGAGAAGACCAAGGAGTCGGCGCACCGGAATCCCTGCCTTTATCGATCGTTAGGTGAGTAAAGCGGCCTCGGCGAGCAGTAGCTCGGGCGCCGGTCGGTCGAGCTGATTGGCGCCCACATAGATGAAACGGATCCGCCCATCCCGGTCGATGAGGAAACTAGAGGGTCGGGCCATCCGGAAGGCCTCCAGCGAGAGGAAGTGATAGACGCCGTAGGCGCGGATCACGTCCCGCTCGGGATCGGCGATGAGCGGGAAGGGTAGGCGGCTGTGTTGGCGGAACGCCCTGGTCTGCTGGGGCGAGGAGACGGAGACGGAGGCGACCGCGACGCCCAGGCGCTGGAACTCTGGGTACAGATCACGCAGCTGCACGAGCTGCTTCTGGCAGTTTGGTCAGTAGACGCTCCGGTTGAAGATGAGGGCGATGGGCAGATGCGCAGAAAGGCGCCAGGGGGCGCCCTGATCGTCCAGCGTAAAGTCGGGGGCGAGGTCGCCCACCTGCAGGGTCGTGGAAGAACGCGGCACTCGGATCAGGCCTCCTTGATGCTCCTGCCGCTTTAGACGTGATGTGCGCGGTCCGGGTATGACCAGATTGACGAATCTGTCGGGCAGGCGGTAGACTGAGCCCTGGAAGGAGGCGGACCGGTGGAACTCCAAGGATGCCGCACCTGTAGCGACTGGGCCCGCCTGCACGGCGAGAGCGCCGTTGGCACCGTCACGGGTTACGACCAGTTCCTGATCGTCGAGGTCCCGCTGCCTTGGCCGTACGCCGTGACGGAAGCGCGGGCTCTCCCCCCGGGACTCTACACGGTCATTGAAGAGGCGATGCGGCGCAAGCTCGCCTTCCGCTTTGAGGCGATCGCGCCGGATGCGGAATGGAGTCAAGCGGGCCTGACGCGCATCATTGCATATAAGCTTGTCAAGATAGACGGAAGTTTTGACGAAAAGGTTTCCTTTCACCAAGGATTTGTCCGCCGGGAGTTCATGCTCCCGCTGGAGCAGGTAGCGGGCCTGGCCGCTGCCCTGCTCTACGAGCCGGAGCACCTTGCTGCCTTCGCAACCTGGGCCGTGAATGATGGACCAGTGCGGGATCTTCTGGTCTGCACGCAGGGTAGTCGGGATGCCGCCTGCGGTCACTATGGCTACCCGCTCTACCGGGAGATTCGTGACCACTGGTGCGGGCCGACGACACCAGGTCTGCGGGTCTGGCGGGCTTCGCACATCGGTGGGCACCGCTTTGCCGGTACCCTGCTGGAGTTCCCGGCTGGGCTTGGCTGGGGCTACGTGACGAACGCGGAACTGGGCCCCCTCCTGCATCAGAATGAGGGGCCGGGCGCCCTCGCCCACTGCTATCGGGGCTCCTTGGCGCCCGTCACCCACTGGGAGCAGATCGCGGAGCGTGAGGCCCTCCAGCAGGTGGGCTGGCCCTGGCTGACGGGGCCGCGGCGCACCGAACTGCTGAGCCAAGGGCCGGACTCGGCCGAGGTGCTGGTAGAGTCCTTGTCGCCACGGAGGCGCTGGCGGGCCACTGTGGCTGCGAGCGGTCAGGTCGCCAGTCAGCCGAACACGAAGGGCCCGGTGCGGACGGAGAGCCAGTACAGCATCACCAAATGGCAAGAGGAGCGCTTAGACCGGTCGGTCTAAGCGCTCCTTCGTTTAGCAGACCCGGGGCGCCCAGATTGGCTGGGCGCCCCCTTCTGGCGCGAGTATCCGGGTGAGTTTCTGGAAAATCTGCAAGGTAGGCCCGACTATCAGGCACAAGGATGGAAGTGACGCTAGGTGTTGGAGATCATCAAGGAGCTCTTGTTCGGTGGGGAACCTGTCACGGAACAGCACGGGTCTAAGTCGCAAACCCCGGATCCGGCTCCCTCCCACGTGGTGGAACTGGCACCTCTGCCCACCCCGCTGCCGATGGAGACCACGACCGGTACACCCTCCCGCAGCAGTTTGCAATCCGAGGCGGAGTCGGGCGGGCGCCCGCATGTGGCGCAAGGCGGTGGCCTCTCCCAAAGCCTGAGCGCCAACTTGAAGGCCCTCAAGCAGATCTTTGGCACCAGCGCGGATATTACCTATCGTCCCTTTGTGGTGGGTGGCTTGCAGCTAGGCGCAGCGCTGATCTACCTGGATGGCATGGTGGATGGCCCCAGCATCAACGAATTCGTCTTGCGTCCATTGATGCAGAGAGACCAACAACTACTAGCGATCAGCCAGGTGCAAACCGATCCGCTTCCGTCCGGGGTAGCAGTTGCAACAAACCCGTTACTCTTACAGATTCAACACATGCTTGTGTTCAATGGAGCGCTGGCCGAGCGCACCCTGTTTACGCAGATCGTCGATGACGTGCTCGCCGGCCTGACCGTCCTGCTGATCGATACCATGGACTCTGCGCTGGCCATCCCCCTGCAAGGCTATGAGGAGCGCAGTGTCTCAGAGCCGCCAACGGAGGCGCTCGTTCGTGGCCCCCGCGATGGCTTTATCGAGTCGATCCGGATCAACATGTCCCTGCTTCGCCGCAAACTGAAGGACCCGAATCTGCGCATGGAGATCGTGCGGGTTGGACGCCGGACCAACACCGAGGTGGCCATCTGCTTCATCCAGGACGTGGCCAACCCCAAGCTTGTCAACGAGATTCGCACCCGCATCAAGGGGATCGACATCGACGGCATCCTGGAATCCGGCTATCTGGAGCAGATCATTGAGGATCACCACTTCTCACCGTTCCCCCAGATCCAGAACACAGAACGCGCAGACCGGGCTGTCGCCAATCTGCTCGAAGGCCGGGTAGTCGTGCTCGTGGACGGCACCCCGTTCTGCCTGATCCTGCCCTCCGTCTTCAATCAGTTCTACCAGGCACCGGAGGACTACTACGAGCGCTTCTTGATCGCCACCATGATCCGCGGGATCCGGATCATCTCCCTCTTCTTCTCACTCACCTTTACCTCGCTCTACGTCGCCCTGATCTCCTTCCACGCCGAGATGCTGCCGACGAAGTTCGCCGTGGCGGTGGCGGGTGGCCGTGCCGGGGTGCCCTTCCCCTCCGTTGCGGAGGCCTTCTTCATGGAGCTGTCCATGGAGATCCTGCGTGAGGCAGCACTACGCCTTCCCAAGGCGATTGGACCGACAGTCTCGATCGTCGGTGCGCTGGTCATCGGCGAAGCATCCGTGCGGGCTGGCATTGTCAGCCCCCTCATGGTCATCGTCGTGGCACTGACCTCCATCGGCTCCTTCGCAGTGCCCAGCTACAGTGCTGCCATCGCCCTGCGAATCGTCAAGTTCCCGATCATCCTGGCGGCGGGGACCTTTGGACTCTATGGCGTGATGCTGGCCGTGATCGGACTGGTGGTGCACCTTGCATCGCTCAAGTCGGTGGGTGTGCCCTACTTGGCGCCGTTTGCACCCATGAAGCCCGAGGACGTCAAGGATACGATCTTCCGGCTCCCCTTGTGGGCCATGACCAAGCGACCGGCGACGCTGCGGACCCAAGACGCGACCCGCCAACCGCACGCAGCATCGCTGCTTGGGGCTGAGAACCTTGGAATCGAAGGAGAGAGTGGGCATGGGCAACCAGAGCGGTGAGGAGCACGGGTCCATCACTCCCTATCAGTTGACGGCGATCGCCGTTGGGTCGATTATCGGCGTTGGGGTTCTGGCCTTCCCCCGCCTTCTGGTTGAACAGGCCGGGACGGCGGCGCCGCTGGCCGCACTACTCGGTGCCATCCCACCAGCCCTGTCGTGGGTGGCTTGGGTCAAGGTAGGCCGCAAGTTCCCGCAACAGACACCAGCGGAGTATGTAACGAAGCTGATCTGGCCTCCCCTGGCGTGGGTCTATGCCTTGTTGGGGATGATCTTTGTCCTGATCATTACCGGGCTGACAGTCCGCGAGTTCGGGGCCGTCGTGAAGACCTCCGTCCTGCCCAACACACCCATTGAGGTCTCCATTAGCCTCCTGCTCTTGGCCGCAGCCTACTTTGTGCGGTACGACCTACAGGTCTTCGCCCGCGTCTATGAGGTCTTTCTGCCGCTGATGTTGGCGCCGCTGACACTCATTGGGCTACTCTCCCTGAAGAACGCCCGGCTCGTCTACCTGATGCCGGTCATCACTGATTGGCTAGGCCTGCTCAAGGGAATCGCGATGGCCAGTGTGGGGTACATTGCGTTCGTGATCGGCCCCTTCCTCCTGCCATCACTGACCCGGCCCAAGGAGGCGGTCAAGTCGGGCCTTTGGGGCATTGGGCTCTCGCTCTTCGTCTACATGCTGGCGGTGACCGCTTCACTGGCGGTCTTCGGACCGGAAGAGCTGAAGCACGTCATCTGGCCGACCTTTGAGTTGGTCAAGACAACAACCGTACCGGGCTTCATCCTGGAGCGCCTGGAGTCAGCCTTTCTGGGGATCTGGGTGGCAGCGGTCTTCACGACTGTCGGCGGCACCTACTACGCCCTGGTGGTGACAATCGCGCAGTTCTTCAAGCTGGGCGACCACAAGACCCTGGTCCTCCCGCTGATTCCGATCATCTACATGATCGCGATGGGACCCGCCTCCATTCACTCCCTCTACCGCGTTGTCACATTCTTCGGCCTCATCGGGGTGGGCCTGGTGCAGGGAACAGGCTTCTTGTTCTTGCTCCTCTCAGTCATCCGAAAAAAGGGGGCTCAGCCCGGTGCAACGAAGGCGTAGGGTCACCACGCTACTCCTGCCACTGGTACTCCTTCTGGCGGGTTGCTGGGACCGACGAGAGATTGATGAGCGCTCCAACGTCCTGGCCACTGGCGCTGATCTCTGCGAAAAGGGTCAGGGCTGCAACCTGATTGTGACCCGACAGATTGCGATTCCGGGTCGAATTCCGTTGGGCGGTGCCACAGGAGCTCCGGCCAAGGGGGAGAGTGTCGTGGCCTTCAGTACGCCTGGTAAGAACGGGCCAGACACCGCCCGCAAAGCCCAGGCGGAACTAAATCGGACTGTCAGCTTCGCCCATACCCGCTTCATTGCCTTTAGCGAAGCCTTCGCCCGGCAGGGTCTGCGGGAGTACCTGGACTACGTCCGTCGGGTCCCCGAGGTCCGTCGGCTCATGTGGATCACTATTACGGAGGGCAAGGCGAGCGATGTGCTCCGTTCCAAACCCTCCCTCGAACTGGTACCGGCCCTCTACGTCAACGACATGATCGATGACGCCGTCAAGGCAGGGCGGCTCCCTGACATCTATTTGGGCGAGTTCCTGACTCGGATCTCGAACAAGGGAGAGGATACCGTCGCACCAATCATTCGCATGATCGGCCTCGATCACCCGGCACTTGCGGGCCTGGCGGTCTTTCGCGACTTCAAGATGGTGGGTAAACTCACCCCGGATGAGATGTTTACGCAGATGCAGTTGCGTGGGCACCGCAAGGGCGCCGAATCGTTCGAGGTCGCTCTGCCGGGTGGCAATTCCGCCAACATACGCGTCTACGAGCGCACAGCCAGGTATCGTCTAAGCCAGAATCAGGGTCGACTCACCTGCCGGATTCAGGTCAGGCTTGAGACAGAAGTGTTGCAACTGAGTCCGGAACTATCCGGCGAAGACCCAAAGGTTTTGGCCGACATTGAGCGGCGGGGCGCCGAGGAGGTCGTGAAGCGCGCCAATGCGTTGATGAAGAAGCTGCAGCAGGAGTACCAGGCAGATATCTTGGGCGTCGGTGAGCACGTGCGGGGCACCATGCCGAAGTACTGGAAGACGGTTAGCGAGGACTGGTCGAAGGCCTTCGCAAAGACCCAGTTCCAAGTGGAGGCCGAAGTCCACATACGACGTACCGGACTGGGAACGGAGTAGGGGAGAGCGTGGCATGAAAGCGGTCGTAAATATGATGAGCGGAACCTTCTCTGGCATGGCCTACGCATTGACGCTCCTCTCCGGCCTGCTGACCATTACGGTCGAGCGCTACCTGTTTCGCCGCCGAAACTACAAGCGAGAGGCGAAGCTCACAGCGGTCATCGGCTGGACGTATGTGGTGGGCGGCACCGTGCTCTATCTCCTCCTCAGCGTGCTCGTTCGCCTGATGTAGCCCAATGGACAGGGCGCCCACCGATCGCTTCGGTGGGCGCCCTTCGTTCTTCTGTTTAGCCATGCCGCAAGCGCTGGGAGACCGCCCAGGGGCCCAACCCTGCAGCAGGTTCGCATCACAAACGAAAGAGGGACGGCCCTCTGTTGGTCGTCCCTCTCTATGCTAGTCACCCATCAGTTCGTTGCCGGTAGACCGGCGAGACCGCCTGGCCACACCCGACTCGTAGGCGGCCTCTTCGACCGCCTTCGACACCACCTCGGCCACCTTCTGGTTGAAGACCGACGGGATGATGTACTCTTCGTGCAGCTCCTCCTCGGTGACGACCGAAGCGATCGCCTTCGCCGCCGCCAGCTTCATCGCATCGTTGATCTGGCGCGCCCGGCACTCCAGGGCGCCCCGGAAGATGCCCGGGAAGCAGAGCAGGTTGTTGATCTGGTTCGGGTAGTCCGACCGGCCCGTCGCCAGCACCCGCACGTACGGGGCGGCCTCTTCCGGGTCGATCTCCGGAGTCGGGTTGGCCATCGCAAAGACGATCGGATCCTTGGCCATCGCCTGCAGGTGCTCCACCTTCAGCACACCCGGACCCGAGACGCCGATCACCACATCCGCACCGGCCACAGCGGTCTTCAGATCGCCATGCAGGTCGCGCGGGTTGGTATGCTCAGCGTACCACTGCCACATCTGGTTCGTCGGGTACTCCTTGCCCCGCTCGATGATGCCGGCCCGGTCCACACCAACGATATCGGTCACCCCAGCTGCCAGTAGCGCCTTGGAGATCGCCACGCCCGCAGCACCGACGCCGATCACGACTACCTTCAGCGACTCGAGCGGCTTGCCGACGACCTTCGCAGCGTTGATTAGGCCCGCCAAGACGACGGCAGCGGTTCCGTGCTGGTCATCATGGAAGACCGGGATATCCATCTCTTCCTTCAGGCGCTCCTCGATCTCGAAGCAGCGCGGGGAGGCGATATCCTCCAGGTTGATGCCGCCGAAGGTCGGGGCGAGCGCCTTGACGATCCGGACGATCTCATCCGGGTCCTTCGTGTCGAGGCAGATCGGGAAGGCGTCCACACCCGCGAACTGCTTGAAGAGCATCGCCTTGCCCTCCATAACGGGCATCGCAGCCGCCGGGCCGATGTCGCCCAAGCCGAGTACCGCGGTGCCATCCGTCACGACGGCGACGGTGTTCCGCTTGATCGTCAGGGTGTAAGCCTTGTTGGGATCGTTATGGATCGCCTTGCAGACCTCGGCGACGCCGGGGGTGTAGACCATCGAAAGGTCGTCACGAGTCTTGACCGCCTGCTTCGGGGTGACCTCAATCTTGCCGCCCAGGTGAGCGAGGAAGATCCGGTCGGAGACGTTGACGACGCGCACGCCAGGCAGGGCGCTAATCGCCTGGATCACCAGGTCACCGTGGGCCTTATCATTGACGCCAACCTGCACGTCGCGGATCTGGACATCCTTGCGAGACGAGATCGTATCAACCGCGAGAATGTCGCCACCCGTTGCGCCGATGGCGGTTGCGAGATGCGAGAAGATCGAACCCGAGTTCTGAATCTCCAGCCGCAGGATCAGGCGCATGCGGCCCAGCCGATGGACGGCCATCTGAACCTCTCCTCCTTGGGAAAGCGGACGTTTTTCGTACCTGGTCATAAAATACACCTATGAATTTTCGCCGATGGGAGGCGGGAATCCTCCCTGACGCCGTGTAGACGCAAAAGTTGATTCCGTCCGCTTTTGGACAGCGGCTGACCACTCTCTCGTCAATCGGTTTGCCACCATAATACCAGATGAGATTATCGTCATCTGTAGGGAGTGGTACCGATGCTAAGACTCGGGCGCTCGCTCGAACAGACGGGCGAACTTCTATGTAGCTTGCGTTTACCGTCCTTCGTGCAGTCGGGCGCCCTGGCAACGTCGGTCGCCATGATGATCGCGATGCAACCGGGGCGCCCCAGCCTAGCTAGGGCGCCCCTCTTCTACTTCGTCGTGGCACCAGCACCAAAGTGCGTCAAGATCATCGCGGCTAGGTTGTCGGCCGCTGGGTTCTGGCGATCCGACTCCTTGCGCAGAGCCAAGCAAGAGCTCCGGCTGATCGACTGAAGGCCATCGACGACGACCTCGCACAGGCGCCCCTCCGCCAGTTCTGCACGCACCGCCGAACTCGGGACCAGGGCGACCCCGAAGCCGAGCCCCACCATCAGCTTGACCGCCTCATGCGAATCAAACTCCATCGTTACATTCGGGTAGATCCCATACTGCTCCAGGATCGAGTCGACGAAGGTCCGGAAGCGTGACGGCGCCTGGAAGGAGATCATCTCCAGGAGCGAGAGTTGCTCCAGCGGGAGCGGGTCCGGCAACGACGCCTTCCGCTCGGGCGAGGCGATCAGGACGACCTTGTCCTGCTGCAGGGGGATGCAGGTCAGGCGTGGGTGCGAGACCGGATTGGTCAGGACCGCCATGTCGATCTCGCCCTCGAGTAGTTTAGCTAGGGTCTCCTGTGTCCGCCCTGCCTTCACCAGCAGACGGACCGCCGGATGGCGGTGTGCGTACTCGGTCAGAATCGGCGGCAGTAGACCCAAACCGACCGAGGTGACAGTCCCGACCGAGACATGCCCCTTCTCGGGCGATCCCAGATCCGCCACGGCCTCCTTCAGTTCTTGGACCGCTGCCACGATCCGCTTTGCGCGCTCGAAGACCAGCTCACCGGAGGGCGTCAACCGGAACTGCCGCGCCGACCGATCCAGGAGGTGTTGATTCAACTCCGCTTCCAGGGCGGCCACTTGGCGCGTGACGGCAGGTTGCGACATGCCGACCAACTGTCCGGCTCTGGAGAACCCCCCTGTCTCTACCACACGACAGAACGTGATCAGGTGTTGTAAGATCATCCTGCGACCCTCCAGGCTAAACTCATATGTGAAAGATGCATCTGGCCTATGTCAACCTTGCATGTTCATCATACCCTAACTGGTCGTATAGTTGAAAGAGGAGGAACATCTTCCTCATTCAGGCCTTATTGATCCTGGAAGCGGTACATCCTTGGAGGAGGGGACCGATGTGCTGAAGGAGGTTTGCTGGCAGATTGGCGGCGAACAGGGCACTGGCCTTGATTCGACCGTTGAGGTGTTCAACACCGTCGCCAGCCGTGCCGGCTACTATGTTTACGCTTATAAGACCTTTGCCTCCCGCATCAAGGGCGGTCACACGGACTTTACCACCCGTCTCTCGGTTGAGCGCGTGATGGCTCCGTCGGCCGGCGTCAACGTTCTGGTCACCCTGGACCAGGAGTCGATCGACCTGTGCGCCAAGAACGTCTACCCGGGCTCGATCGTCCTCGCGGAAGAGGCGATCAACCCGAAGCTGCCCGAGGGCGTCGATGTCAAGTTGCTGACCATGCCCTTCAATAAGATGGCGCTGGCCCTTGGCAATCCGCTGATGAAGAACAACCTGGTTCTCGGTGCCTCCGCGGCCCTGCTGGGCCTGGACCTCGAGGGCTTCAAGGCTTATGCCACCAGCAAGTTCGGCCGCAAGGGCGAGGAGTTCGTCGCCCTGATCCACCAGGCGATGCAGGAGGGCTATGACTACGCCCTCACCACCTGGCCGGGCCTGAACCTGCAGATCGAGAAGGGCGACGGCAAGGAGCGCCTCCTGATGATCGGTAACGAAGCGGCGGCGCTGGGCGCCCTGGCCGGCGGCTGCCGGACCGTCTTCTCCTACCCGATCACCCCGGCCTCTGAGATCGCCGAGACCCTCGTCAAGATCTTCCCGAAGATCGGCGGCATGGCCGTCCAGATGGAAGACGAGCTCGCCTCGATGGTCGCTTGCATCGGCGCCGGCTTCGCTGGCTCCCGTGCGATGACCGCCACCTCCGGCCCTGGCATCTCCCTGATGCAGGAGGCCCTCGGCCTGGCCTCGATGACCGAGACCCCGGTCGTCGTCGTCGACACCCAGCGTGGCGGCCCGTCCACCGGCATGCCGACCAAGCAGGAGCAGTCGGACCTCTTCGCCCTCGCCTACGGCGGCCACGGCGACTCGCCCCGCATCGTCCTCGCCCCGGGCTCTGTTGAGGAGCTCGTGCCCCTGACGGCGGAGGCCTTCAACCTGGCTGACAACTACCACTGCCCGGTCATGATCGCCTCGGACCTGGCGCTGGCACTCTTCCAGCAGACCGTCGAGCCCGAGGCTGTCAAGCTCGACACCATGCCGAAGATCGATCGCGGCCCGATCGCCAACCCGGCGGAGATGGCGGCCCTTGGCCGTGACGTCTTCGAGCGCTACTCCAAGCAGACGAACGAGAACGGCGTCTCCCCCCGCTCGCTGCCGGGCATGAAGCACGGCCAGTTCCTCGCCACCGGCGCCGAGCACGGCCCGTTCGGCAAGGTCTTTGAGAGCGCCAAGAACCGCGTCTACATGATGGATCGCCGCATGAAGCGGATCCAGAATGTCAAGACCGAGGCGATTCGCTACTTCGGCACCCCGAACGCTGACATCGTCCTCGTCGCCTTCGGCACCACCCTGGGCGCCGCCCAGGAGGCGATCGCGACGATCGAGAAGAGCACCGGCAAGAAGGTTGGCGTGATCCAGGTCCGCCTGATCTACCCGGTCCCGGCCGAGCAGATCAAGGCCGCCGCTGCGGGCGCCAAGCTCCTCGTGGTCGAGTCGAACGCCGTTGGCCAGTTCGCCTTCATGCTGAAGGGCACCGGCTACAACCCGGCCGAGATCTCCTCCTTGCTCAAGTACGACGGCAACCTCTTCACGGTCGAAGAGATCGCCAACGCCGCTGGGGTTGTCCTCGCTGGCGAGGCGCAGTACCTGGTCACCGGCGGTGGCGCTGGCGTCCGGGCGACCGAGGATCCGACCATCACCCTGCACGCCTAAAGGAGGACGACGAACAAATGGCTACGATGGCAGATTTCCGGACTTCTGAGAAGTCCTGGTGGTGCCCTGGTTGCGGTGACTTCGGCGTCCTGGCCGCCCTGCAGAAGGCCCTCGTCGACCTCGGCACGGAGCCCGAGAACGTCGCCGTAGTCGCCGGCATTGGCTGCTCCGGCAAGATCGGTAACTATATCAACTCCTACAACCTGCACGTCGTGCACGGCCGTTCCCTGCCGGCCGCCCAGGCGATCAAGCTGGCCAACCGCGAGTTGACCGTCGTCGCTGCTGGCGGTGACGGCGACGGCTTCGCGATCGGCATGGGCCACTATATGCACGCCCTGCGCCGCAACGTCAACATCACGTATATCGTGATGGACAACCAGATCTACGGCCTGACCAAGGGCCAGACCTCGCCGACCTCGGACACTGGCATGTCGACCAAGTCGACCCCGGCTGGCAACATCGAGAAGTCCGTCAACCAGATGCAGTTGGCCCTCGCCTCGGGCTGCGGCTTCGTGGCGAACGGCCTCTCGTCCAACCAGAAGGGCCTCGTTGAGGTCATCAAGCAGGCGATTCAGTACCCGGGCTTCGCTCTGGTCAACACCTACTCGCCCTGCGTCACCTTCAACAAGGTGAACACCTTCGACTTCTACAAGTCGGAGCTGATCGATGTGGCCAACATCGAGGGCTATGACCGCCACGATCGCTTCCAGGCGATGAAGGTCCTGATGGAGCATAACGAACTCGTCCAGGGCGTCATCTTCGAGGACAAGAACCCGGCCTCCTACGAGTCGCTCTACCCGGGCTTCAAGGAGCAGGGCATCGTCAACCAGGACTGGAACGTCGATCCGGCCCTCTGGGAGAAGACCCTGGCCCAGTACAAGTAAGGATTCCGCCAAACGCCCACCCGAGCGATCGGGTGGGCGTT
>DATGYC010000077.1:0-5991 GCA_035298385.1 Symbiobacteriaceae bacterium
GGCCCGTCATCCCGAGCTGCCCACCACCCCACCAGGCCCCGACCAGGACGGGAAGGACCACAAGAGGGAAGGCGATGGACTGGGAGCGGCTCGCTTGCGGCTGAATCAGCCAGGCGATGAGCAGGCCGCCAGCCAGGAGCACTGGAATGAGGACCGCTTGGCGGCGCCGCGCCCGGTCGCTAATGGCCCAGCCGGCCAGCCAGATTACGAGCAAGAGGAACGGGGAGAGGGCGCCCCCAGGTACGGGTAGGTGCCAGGTAGGTCCTGCGGGGCCATCCTTTGGCATCAAGTGGGCCGCCACCAGGGCGAGCGGCATCAGGGCGCTCACCTGGGCGATACTGGCGAGCAGGAGCGGTAGGCGCGGGAGCCAGCGTTTCATGGTCAAGACTCCTTTGGGATCCGCTCCTAATGGCGAGGCTGCTCAAGCTGGCCAGACGACAGAGGAGCCTAGGCGCCTACCACCTGCTCATGCCACCGCTCCCCCTTCGCCACATAGACGACGTTGAGGCCGGGCAAGGGCGGGAGCTCAGCGACCGGCCCTGTGACGAAGAGAATCACGGGACGGCGGCGACGGACCTCGGCGAGGAGGCCATAGAGCTCATCACTGACAGCCCGGGTGATCACGACGACCGCCGTACCGCTGGGCAGCGTTGGGATGGTCCGTTCAAGCAGGTTCGGCAGGGAGATCGGCGACCCGCCCTCCAGGCGGGCGATCCCTTCTAGGATCCGCGCTAGCCCTTCCGTCCCGCGTCCCTGGGGCAGGCTCAGCGGGGCGCTCCACTCGACAGCGACGCCGTTGGCGTGGAAGCTGATGGGGATGCTCGCCTCCGTCGCCCAGTTGGCGATCGAGGCGGCTAGCGCGCAACCTCGTTCGTAGGAGTCGGGGTCGATCCCCTCCCAGAACTGGTCGAAGGACCAGCAGTTCAGGCAGATGGCGAGGGTAAGCCCCTGGGTCGGCTCAGCGATCCGCACCTGCAAATCACCGGTGCGGGCGGTGGCGCCCCAGTGGATCCGATTGAGCGGATCCCCCGCCACATAGCCGCGGGTACCGGCGACCCGGAAAGGATCGGTGAGCAGGGACTGCGGGGTAGCCAGGTCACCCAGCGGGCGCCGGCTGTCCAACCCAAACGCCTCCAGCGGCATCACCTTTGGGTAGACGACCAGCCCGGGGCTGCGCTCCTCATCGCGGAACTGCTCCTTTAGTCCAAAGGGGTCACCGGCGCCCAAGCGGGCGGGCCCCAGACGGTAGAAGCCCCGACGATTCGGCGTGACGACATACTGGCGGGTCACCGTCTGGTAAGCGCCGATCGCGGTGTTGAAGTTGATCTGGTCCCGCCCGACCCGCGCGAAGGTTCGCCGCCGGGTGATCTGCAGCGCGACCGGGATCTGCTCCTCGACCTTGAGCGGCCAGAGCGGCAGGGGCTTCAGGTTCTCGCACTGGACCGTCAGGCCGACAGGCTCGCCCGGGAAGGTATGCCCCTTTTCAAACCAGCGCTCATAGCGAACCCGGCTGAGGGCATAGCGCTGCCAGAGGCGGATCAGTCCGGTCGTGAGCGCCAGCAGGACGGCGCCAAGCAAAAGCGGCGCGAACATAACTTAGGCCACCCCGATCGGCTCGGCCGGGACAGGGATCGACTCCCGGACGCGGCCCAGGACGGCCGCCGGGGTCAGCCCGCGCAGGCGGGAGGTCGGCGCTAGGATCAGCCGGTGCGAGAGGACCGGCTCCATGAGGCGCTGCAGGTCATCCGGCAGGACGTGGTCTCGCTCAGAGAGCAGGGCCAGGGCCTGGGCGGCCCGGCAGAGGGCGAGCGTTGCGCGGGGCGAGGCGCCGACTAGGACGCCCTCAGCGCGGCGGGTAGCCGTGACCAGATCGACGGCGTAGCGCTGCAGGACGGGATGAAGCTGGACGGCGGCGACGGCATCCTGCAGTTCGATGATCTCCTCGGCGGAGACGACAGCGCTAAGCTCGGTCAGCGGGTTGCCAGCGGTGAAGCGGGCGACCATCGCCACCTCCTCCTCCACCGCTGGATAGCCCACCGGTAGCTTCAGGAGGAAGCGGTCAAGCTGCGCCTCCGGCAGCGGGAAGGTGCCCTCCTGCTCGACCGGGTTCTGGGTCGCCAGGACGAGGAAGGGACGGGGCAGGATCCGGGTCTGACCCTCAATCGTCACCTGGCGCTCCTCCATGCATTCCAAGAGGGCGGACTGGGTGCGCGGGGTCGCCCGGTTGATCTCATCGGCGAGGAGGATCTGCGTAAAGAGCGGGCCGGGCCGGAAGTCAAAGCTGCCCGTGGCCTGGCTATAGACCGAGAGACCGGTTAGGTCGGTCGGGAGCAGGTCCGGGGTGAACTGGACCCGCCGGAACGCCGAGCCGATCGAGCGAGCGAGGGATTTAGCCAGCATCGTCTTACCGGTGCCGGGCATATCTTCAAGCAGGACGTGACCGCCCGTTGCTAGCGCCACCAGGAGCAGCTCAGTCGCCGACTCCTTGCCTACCAGCACCTGCGCCACGTTCGCTCGGATCCGCTCCGCAATGGAGCCTGTCGCTCTGCTGGTCACAGCCGAAAACCTCGCTTCAAGCTATATTTTAGGCACTGTTTCATCTGTTTCGCCTATCAAAACGAAACTCCTGCACGGTCTCGTTGTATGGAGGGAAGCCGCTCACGCGCAACCTAGGGGTGCGTCACCGACCGCTTGAGGAGGTGGGCCTTCCCATGCACGATCACACTAGCTCCCGGGCGCCCTTGCCCCTCTCCCTGACCCAGCCGGCGCCGCCGGGCTGGCAGAATGACCGCCCTGCGTTCCCGGATGATCCCTTCATGGACTGGGAGAGCGAGACTGAGCGGCCGCCAAAGGGACCGTTCGAGGCGGCCAACCAATCGGCACCTCGGTAGATAATGGGCGGGCGCCCCGGCATGTTGCCGGGGCGCCCGCTATTTACGCGTCGTAGCCCAACTCGATCTCCGGCCGCGCTTCGCGCCGTTGCTCCAGCCGGACGTACCGGATCTGGCTCTCCATGACGGCCCGGGCATACCGGAGGGAGCGATGACGCAGCGACTGGACCTCCGCCTCAAGGTTCTTGATCTTCCCCCGCTTCTCGCGGTCCTGGCTGGCCAGAAGGTTCATCAGAATACGCCGGCTCGCCCGCAACCCCCGGATCCGCTCCTCAAGCAGCTGAACCCGCGCCCGCAGCTCCTGGACCTCCTGTGTCAGTTGGCTCTCGCCCATATCCGTGACTCTCCTAGTTCAAAGCGTTACCCGTATTCTACCGTAATCCGCCCGTTCCTATTCCTGATTCTGGCGGCTACGGTAGGTCGACTTCGCCTTCAACTGGTCGATCACTTCCAGCCCGACGTTGACCGTCCCCGGCACCACAGTCCGCACACCGTTTGGGCCGTGCGAATCGGTCCCGCCGGAGACGATCAGCCCCAGGTCATGGCCCCAGCGAGCGTAGAACTGCCGCTGGCCATCGCCGTGGTCCGAGTGGTAGGCCTCGATGCCGTCGATGCCAAGGCCGAGGATCTCCCGCACGATGTTGTCATTCTTGACCAGGCCCGGATGGGCGAGTACGGCGACGCCGCCGGCTCCGTGAATGATCTCGATCGCCTCGGCAGGGGTCAACTTCGGCCGGGGGACGTAAGCGGGCTTGCCGCTGGTCAGGAAGCGCTCGAAGGCCTCCTGCTTGGTCCGGACGATCCCCGCGTCGAGCAGTGCTTGCGCGATGTGCGGGCGCCCCACCGACTCGCCGCCCGCCGCCAGAATCGCCTCCAGGGAGACCTGGGTGTACCCGAGGGCGTGGAGTTTGGCGACGGTCTCCACGGCCCGGGCCCGGCGCCCGCCCCGCATCCGCTGCAGAAGCTCGACCATGGCCGGCTCCGATCGGTCGAAGTAGTAGGCGAGGATGTGGACCTCCGACTTCTCGACCTCCGTGGAGAGTTCGCAGCCGGGGACGATCTCGATCCCGAGCTCTTCGCCTGCGGCCAGCGCCTCAGCCCACCCGCCGATCGTGTCATGATCGGTGATGGCGATTGCGGCAAGTCCCTGCTCGTGCGCCCAGGCGACCTGTTTGGCCGGCGGCAGGGTGCCGTCTGAGGCGGTGGTATGCATATGCAGGTCAGCACGCCCCGTGGGCGGCGGCATCGGGATCTTGACCATCTGGCATCTCTCCTTTGTCTCGGATCAGGGACATTTTTACACAGGTTGAGTCAGGACCTTGAGAGGGGGAGACGCATTCGAAATGTGGGCAGACCGCCCCTCAATGTCCATCACTCTCACCCGCGAAGGGCAGCCCAATAATCTGTGTAATCAGAGAATCTGTGTAATCTGTGTAAAAATCCCCCAAAGAACCCCCGGCGCATCAAGTGTCCCAATCAGCGTAATCAGCTGTAAAAAAGTCCCCCTATAGAGGAAGGCGCCCCCCAACCAGGAGGGCGCCCAAGAAGAACCCTACTTCGCCCAGCGCTCAGCCGCCGCGACAAAGGTCCGGACAGCGGTGCCAGTGGCGCCCAGGTCCTCCTCCGCACCACCCTTGTGATTCCAGGCGGTGATGGCGATATCCAGGTGAACCGTCGGGGTCTCGCTCACGTGCTTGAGCAGGAAGCGCCCACCGACGATCATACCAGCCGCCCGAGCCACGCCCGAGTTGGCCATGTCCGCGATCGGGGAGTCGAAGAGATCATCGTACTCCTCGTCCATCGGCTGCGGCCAGCCGCGCTCGCCGACCGAGTCGGCGGCCTGGTAGACCTCCTGCTGCCAAGTCTCATTGTTCGAGACCATGCCGAAGCGGATCGGCCCGAGCGAGATCTGGGCGGCGCCCGTCAGGGTGGAGGCGGTGATCAGCTTAGCCGCACCCTGCTTGACGGCGTAGGCGAGAGCGTCACCCAGCACGAGGCGACCCTCGGCATCGGTGGAACGGATCTCGACCGTCTTGCCCGAGAGGCCGACGATCACGTCGCCCGGCTTGTAGGCGCCGCCATCCGGCATGTTATCCGTGCAGCCGATGATCGCGAGGATATCAGCCTTCGGCTTCAGCCGGCCGATCGTCTCCATGGCGCCCACGACGGCCGCAGCGCCAGCCATGTCGTACTTCATATCCCACATGCCCTCGGTCGGCTTGATCGAGATGCCGCCGGTATCGAACGTGACGCCCTTGCCAACGAGACCGAGCCAGGGGCCCTGGCCGCCGTTGCCCTTGTAGCGCATGACGACGAAGCGCGGCTCCTCGACCGAGCCCTGGTTGACGGCGAGCAGGAGGCCAAGGCCGAGCTCCTCGCAGCCCTTCTTGTCGTAGATCTCGATCTCGATGCCGTGGGCGCCGCAGACCGCAGCGGCCTCGTTAGCGAGGTCGGTGGCGGTCAGGTGATTGCCGGGCAACCAGGCGAGGCCGCGGGTCTTGTTAACGCCAGCAGCGAAGGCCTCCCCGCGGGCGACGGCAGCCGCCGAGGCGCCGAGGATGGCGATCGACTCAACCTGCGGCTTGGCCGCTACGGACTTGAAGGAACGGAAGCGGTAGAGGCCGTGCAGGGCGCCCTCCGTGAGCGACTGGGCGGTCAGATCGGCATCGAAGCCGTCCAGCGTGGGCGGCACGAAGGCGATCGAGGCAGCGCCACTCTCACGGGCGGCACGCGCACCGATGGCGGCGGCCTTACGGAGGAGGCGGAGATTCAGCTTCTCCGCCTTGCCGAGGCCGACGAGCAGGAGCTTGCGGGCCGTGATGGCATTGTTCGCATAGACGAGGGCGGTCTTGCCGAAACCGGCCTTGAAGTCAGCCTCGATGGCGGGACCGACCAGGTTAGCGACCTCAGCCGGGGCGGGGGCGCCCTCGGTCAGGAGGAGGATCAGTACATCAGCGGCATAGGCAGTAAGTGCGGTGTTGATGGCTTGGACCTGCATAGTGTGAAACCTCCTGAATAGAGAGGGGGATATGGCGGCAGTGGGCTGTAGCACAGGGTCTAGCGTACAGGTAGCACTCACTCTTTTTGTTCGGGGATTGGG
>DATGYC010000078.1:0-8811 GCA_035298385.1 Symbiobacteriaceae bacterium
TCAAAGTGCTCCTTGCGGATCACCTTCTCGCAGCCGGTCACCGTGATGAAGATGTCGCCCTGACGGGCGGCCTCGCTCATCGGCATGACCCGGAAGCCGTCCATCAGCGCCTCGTTGGCGACGATCGGATCGACCTCGCAGACGATCACGTTGGCGCCCAGGCCCGCCGCCCGCATCGCACAGCCCTTGCCGCACCAGCCGTAGCCGGCGACGACGAGCGTCTTGCCCGCGATCGAGAGGTTGGTGTTGCGCATCACCGACTCCAGGGTCGACTGGCCGGTGCCATAGCGATTATCGAAGAGATGCTTCATATAGGCGTTGTTAACGGCGACAGCCGGGACGTTGAGCACGCCATCGTTCTGCATCGCCTTCAGGCGCTGGACGCCGGTGGAGGTCTCCTCGGAGAGGCCGATCAGGTTCGGGACCAGGTCGCCCCGGGTGGTGTGGATCAGGTAGGTCAGGTCGCCGCCATCATCAAGGATGAGGGTCGGGCGAGCCCGGTCGAGCGTCCGGTTCAGGTGGACCATGTACTCCTCGCTCGTGCAGCCGTGCCAGGCGTGGACCTCAACGCCGTTCTCAGCGACGGCAGCGGCGACGGCGTCCTGGGTGGAGAGCGGGTTGGAGCCGGTCAGGTAGACCTCCGCACCAGCCTGGGCGAAGACCATCGCCATATAGGCGGTCTTGGCCTCTAGGTGGATCGACATGGCGATCCGGTGGCCCTTGAACGGCTTGGTCTCGCCATAATCCTTGGCGAGCTGGTTCAGGATGGGCATATGCTCACGGACCCAGTTGATCTTCAGATGGCCCTCAGCGGCCAGGGAAGGGTCACGGAGGGTCGAAACCGCTACCTTAGACACAGACATTAGTACTCCTCCTATTGGCCGGTGGGTAGGGGGCGCAGGAATTTTTACACAGATTACACAGATTTAATGGATGACACAGATTCTCGGGCAACGTGGGATAGGTGCGGAAAGGGCACCGACTACGGATCGGAATCAAACCTACATCTAAGGGTGACCACAGGGGTCTCCCTTGACAATCTGTGTAATCAGGTAATCTGCGTACTCTGTGTAGAAAAAAGAGCCTCTACCCAACCGAAACCTAACCCGGCATCGCCTCCGGCTTCCGCCCGTTCGTCACGTACGGCAGCGCCGCGATCTTTGGCAGTGCCAGCATGATCAATTGCTTCAAATTCGCCCCGTTCTCTGCCATTACCTCCAAAACTTCCTCATGCGTCAGATCAGTTTCAGAGATGCCCGCGGCGTAGTTCGTCACCATCGAGATGACCGAGTAGCCCATCTGGGCCTCACGGGCTAGGGTGACCTCGGGGACGTTGGTCATGCCGACCAGGTCACCGCCGAGGATCTGCGTCATCTTGATCTCCGCCGGGGTCTCAAAGCGCGGGCCCTCAAAGCAGGCGTAGCAGCCGCCGTTGTGGACCTTGACGCCGACCTCCTTGGCGCAGTCGAAGAGGACCTGGCGGATCTCCGGCGAGTAGGGCTGGGTGACGTCGGTATGCACCACGCCCTGCTCCCCGCCCTCAAAGAAGGTGTGCTTGCGGACCTTCGTAAAGTCCAGGAACTGATCCGGCAGGACGAAATGGCCCGGGCCAAACGCCTGGTTCGTGGAACCGACGGCGGTCGTGGCGACGATCCGCTCCACGCCCAGCTCCTTCAGCGCCCAGATGTTCGCCCGGTAGTTGACCAGGTGCGGCGGCACGGTATGCCCCTTGCCGTGGCGTGCCATGAAGGCGACCTCAAGCCCCTGGTACTCGCCAATCCGGACGAGGGCCTCACCGTACTGGTTGGTCAGGGTCTCCTCGCGCAGGTTCGAAAGCATACTCGGATCATAGACGCCGGTACCGCCGATGATGGCCAAACGTGGTGCCATGCTCAATCACGCCTTTCAGCTAGATGACATAACTTAATTGTGAGAAGGGACCGGAGCGAACAGAGCGCCAGGGGGGATGAAGCATGGGCGATCTCGGTACGGCCGATGGCTTCTCCCGGCGCTGGCGCGGTGGCGGGATGGGGCGGCTGGCCCTGGTGGAGACCGGGGATGTCGATGGCGATGGCCTGCCCGAGATCGTCGCGGTCGCCGGCCGGGATTTGAAGGTCTACCGCTGGACGGGGGAGACCTATGCCCTGCAGGGCGAGGTGATCCTCCCACGGGACGGTCTCTCGGTCATGGTGGGGCAGATCGATCCGACGGGGCCAGGCCAGGTGATGATCGGCACGAAGGATAACGTGCTGGTCTATGCCTGGACGGAGGCGGGGCTCACCCAGCTTTGCCAAACGCTACTCTACCCCAACGCCTACTTCCGTAGTATCTCCCTGGATGACATGAACGGCGACGGTCGGGCAGAGGTGATCGCAGCCGCCTCCGGCGCCCAGACGATCTACATGTTCCAGGTGCTCGCCGTGGGCTCGGAGTCACGGCTCGAAGAGCTGGGGCGCCTCTACCTGGGCGGTCTGGTTACCGCCAAGGCCCTCGCGGGTGAGGGCGTTGTGACTGGGACGAAGGATGGCTGGGTAGACGTCTTCGTCCCCTGCTCCCTATTGCCAAACCAGAACCAGATTATCTATACGGTACGCCGCGGCGATTCCCTTTGGCGCCTGGCCAAGAAATTTGATACCTCACCGGGGGCGATCGCGAAGGCGAATAAGCTGACGGAGCCGTATCAGCTGACGCCGGGGCAGGTCTTGATCATCACCCGTCGAGGTGGGGCGCGGTGATGCGGCATTCGTACCACAGCAAAAAAGGCGCTAGCCGCAAAGCTAGCGCTCTCGTCGCGCCCCCCGGGGGCTTTCCGTCCGTCCCGCCCCACGCCTGTTTCCCCGTGATTCTTCGGTTCGCGCAGGCCGCGCAGTCCGCTCGCGCCGAGGCTCACGGGGCGGTGCGCCATCCTCAGCACGCGGCCGCATTGGACGGGGGTTCTTCCCCTGCTTGGTCAGCGTGGCCCGAATGCCGGCCTCGATCCGCTTCAGCTCGTCCTGCTCGCGGGGGGTGACGAAGGTGACGGCGATCCCCTTCTCACCAGCCCGGCCCGTCCGGCCGATGCGGTGGATGTAGTCCTCCGTCGTGCGGGGGATGTCATAGTTGAAGACATGCGTGATCCCCTCGACGTCCAGACCACGTGCCGCTAGGTCAGTGGCGACCAGGTACTGGATCTTCGCCTCCCGGAAGCGGCGCATCACCTGCTCCCGCTTCGCCTGGGAGAGTTCGCCATGCAGGGCGTCGACCATGTAGCCCTTCGTCTGCAAGAGGCCCAGCAGGTCATCAACCCGCTGCTTGGAGCGGCAGAAGATCAGCCCCAGGTAGGGTGTGTACTCCTCCAGCTTGCTCAGGATCGCATGCTCCTTGGCATGGTCGGTCGTCTGGACCACGATCTGCTCGATCGTCTCCAGCGTGACCTGCTTCGCCTGCACGACGATCTCCACCGGGTGATGCAGGTAGCGCTTGGCCAGGGAGCGGATCTCGGTCGGCATGGTGGCCGAGCAGAGGATCGTCTGGCGGCGCTGGGCCACCCGGCGGATGATCCCCTCGACGTCCCCGATGAAGCCCATGTGGAGCATCTGGTCCGACTCGTCGAGGACCAGGGTGGTCACGTTATCCAGCTGGACCGTGCCACGACCGAGATGATCGAGCAAGCGGCCCGGGGTGGCGATGATGATCTGGGCGCCCCCCTTGAGCTTGGTGATCTGCCGATCGACATCCTGACCGCCATAGACCGCCAGAACCCCGGCACCAACGACCTCGGCGAGCTTCTTGGCCACGGTCGTGATCTGCAGGGCCAGCTCGCGCGTCGGGGTGAGGACGAGCGCCTGCACCTCCGGTCGCTTCGGATCCACCTTCTCTAAGATCGGCAGCAGGAAGGCAAGGGTCTTGCCCGTCCCCGTCTGGGCCTGGGCGACCACGTCCCGGCCATCGCGCAGCGGCGGGATCGCCTGCTCCTGAACTGGTGTCGCCGTCTTGATCCCCTGGCGCTTCAGCGCCTCGACTAGTTCGGCCCTGATCCCCAGGGCGGAAAACTCATTAGCCATCGTTGAATCCCCTCTCAGGAACTAAGCTACCCCTGTTGGTTTTGGGTCTAACCGCGGGTGATGGAGGCAGGGGGCATCTTTCTACACAGATTACACAGATCACACAGATTTTTCGAACCGAGGCGAATTCATCTCCTCCGATTCTAACCCACAGGGGCGTCACTTGGGAATCTGTGTAATCAGTTAATCTGTGTAATCTGTGTAAACATCCCGTTTTCCTCCCCCACAGCCACATCGAAAAAAGGAGCGCCCGGCAGTAAAGCCAGGCGCTTAACTTTCTCTGAACGGGTTTACTTCGTCGGGTAGAGCCAGGTGTCAACCGCCCGGCTGTAGGAGGCGCCCAGGTCGCCAAACCAGAGGCCGATCTCACGAGCGGCGGTCTCCGGTCCGTCGGAGCCGTGGACGATGTTGTTGGAGACATCGCAGGAGAGATCCGCACGGATGGTGCCGGGCTCGGCGTTGGCCGGGTTGGTGGCGCCCATGGTCTTGCGGATGGTGGTGATGGCGTTCGGGCCTTCCCAGACCATGGCCATCACGGGGCCGGCGGTGATGAACTCGATCAGACCCGGGAAGAACGGGCGATCCTTCAGGGACTCATAATGAGCCTCAGCCAGCTCACGGGAGACCGTCATGAACTTGGCACCGACGAGCTTCAGGCCACGGCGCTCAAAGCGGGAGATAACCTCGCCGACGAGACCGCGCTGGACACCGTCGGGCTTAACCATTACAAAGCTGCGCTCCACGACTAACGGCAACCCCTTTCGATCTTCGGAAAAGGCCAGATGTAGCCGGGTTATATTGTAGAGTTTGTACCGCCTGATTGACAAGGGTTTTCACGTTATTTATTGCAATAGCAGCAGGCTGACTAGGCACAGCACCGTCCAAATGCCGACGAGTCGCAGCTCTTGCTTGCCGATCACCGCCAGGGAGATCGTCTTGGGTTCGCCCAGGCTTGTGTAGAGCGCGAAGAGGGCCGCCGGCAGGAAGGCTAGACCAGCGGCAGGCAGGAGCCAGAAGAGACCAGCGGTCATCAGGGCGTGCAGGAGCGGCGAGAGGAGCCGGAAGAACGGATTGCGGCGCTCCCGGCTGCGGGCCCGGACCCGAAGGACGGAGCCAAGGAAGAAGGCGACTGCGGAGGCCCAGAGCGCCCAGCCCATCCGGTCCAGGCTGCCGCGGGCCGCGATCCAGACGAGGGGCGCCCCCCATGAGAGCGCCACGGCGGCGCCTGCACGCATCAGGAGCGAGCGCTCCTTCTTGCGGGCCACAAGGAAGGCCAGGCCGATGCCGACCACCAAGAGAGCGGCCATGATGGGGCGGAGCTGGGGCCGCTCGATCAGGAGCCAAAGCCCGATCAGGCTGGCTGGCAGGCCAGAGATGCCGAGCCAGAGCCAGGCGGTCCGGCGGTCGACATGGCCCAGTGCGGCGCCAGCGCTGGTGCCGGTCAACACCTCGACGGACCCCCGACCGCTGTAACCGAGAATCCAAGCCAAGCAGGCCAACACGGCAGCGATGGTGGGTCCGGCGGTGAGCAGCGCGAGAGCCGCAGGGGTCAGGGCCATCCCCCAGGCGCCCCACTCCCGGCTCACCGGTGGACGGAAGGTTTGCATTGGATCGCCTCCAATGAGAAGTCCAGTCCTAGGCGAATCTCCATTAGTTTACCACCGGAGGAAACCAGAAGGGAAGGACGGATCTCCCTGCCACCATCTGGTCTTTTGGCTTCGGCAGGGTTAACCGGACCGGGCGCCGAAATAAGTCTAGATGGAGCCCTGGTTTCAGGGAGAATCCTCAATCGTGAGGTGGGAGTCCGCCATGGCAAAGATCTACTATCCGCCCGCCGCAACCCTGCCGCCCCGGCGCTCCCCAATCGGGCTCTTGGTGACGGCCTTGACGATCAACCTACTCGTCGCCCTTGGCATCTGGGCGATCTCCCTCCTGTCCATCCCCTACCTCCCCTCCTTCGTCTGGGGAACGGTCGAGGTCGCCCGACTGATGGCGACGGGCGCCCCTGAAGCCCCGCAGACCGAGCTCGGTCGGTGGTACGCCCGCTATCAGGATACCCAGAATGCATCCTTGGACCGCCTGACTGCTGTGAGTGACCCCCTCCCCCTCACCGCGCTGGCCAACCCGGCGCTCTTCCGCGAGGCCGGGGAGCGTGACTCCCTCCGGCCCGAACTGGGCGCCTATGTGGATGCGCTCCGGACCTGGGATGAGCAGAGCCAGCAGGAGCTTCAGTCCGCCCTGACGGAGCTGGACCGCCTGCAGATTCCGCCGGGGAGTGCGGACCTGGTCCGTTCCGTCATTGGCCCGCTGGAGGGCGAGTGGATGGACCGCCAGAGTGAGTGGGTGACGGCCGAGTCCAGTTGGGTCACCCGGGTGGTCGATCTCTATGATTGGCTGGAGATCGCCGAGCGACGGGGCGCCCAGCGCCTGGACGGTGAGCGGATCACCTGGCTGAGTGCGCGGGACCAGCAGGGCTACCAGTCCCGTCTGACGGAGCTCCGCAAGCAGGAGTGGCTGGCACAGGGCGCCCAAGCGGCGTTGACCGACTGGACCGCGGCCCAGACCCCAACGGGACTCTGGCAGATCTTCGTCAACTGGGTGCAGGGCTACGGACTGGTGCCGCCGCAGGCGCCGCCGGAGCCGGAACTGCTCGCATAAGGGTACAAGATGAGGGCGCCCCCGCGATCGCACGCGGGGGCGCCCTTTTGCGCGACTTAGAACTGAATCGCGACCGTCTTGACCTCCATGAACTCGGCGAGACCGTGGTGGCCGCCCTCGCGGCCCATCCCCGAGCCCTTCATGCCGCCAAAGGGCGCCTGCGCCACGCCGGGGAACGGCTCGTTGACGCCGATCAGGCCGAACTCCAGCCCTTCGCTGAAGCGGAAGATCCGGCCGATATCCCGGGTGTAGAGGTAGGCAGCCAGACCATAGGGCGTCCGGTTCGCCTCCGCCAGGACCTCGGCCTCATCCGTGAAGGTCAGGACCGGGACGGCCGGGCCGAAGGTCTCCTCCTGCACGATCTGGGCCGACGGGCTGACGCCGGTCAGGACGGTCGGGGCGAAGAAGTGGCCCTTGGCGTACTCCCCGCTGGTGAGCGCCTCGCCGCCGCAGGCCACCTGGGCGCCCCCCGCCACCGCATCCGCCACGTGGGCAGCGACCTTCGTCAGCGCCTCGCCATCGACGAGGGCGCCCACAGCGACCCCCTCCGCCATGCCCGGGCCGACCTTCAGCCTCTTGACCCGTGCGACGAGCAGCTCGGTGAAGCGCTCGACGACGTCGGCATGGACGTAGACCCGGTTGACGGCGACGCAGGCCTGCCCGCCGTTCTGGAACTTGGCGAGAGCGGCATCCTTCGCCGCCTTCTCCAGGTCGGCATCCGGGAAGACAATGTACGGGGCGTGGCCGCCCAGCTCCAGCGAGACGCGCTTCAGGCCATCGGCGGCCTGCTTCATCAGGAACTTGCCGACGGCGGTCGAGCCGGTGAAGGCGACCTTGCGGATCCGCTCGTCATGCAGCAGAATCTCGCCGACCGGCGCAGGGTTGCTGGTGGTGATCAGGTTGACGACGCCGGCGGGAATGCCCGCCTCCTGGCAGAGCTGGACCATCAGCTTCGCCGTCAGCGGGGTCTGCTCGGCCGGCTTCAGGACGACGGTGCAGCCCGCCGCCAGCGCCGGAGCGATCTTGCGGGTGACCATGGCGACCGGGAAGTTCCAGGGCGTAATCGCCGCGACGGGGCCGACCGGGCGGGTGATCACCATGATCCGCTGGTTGGCGAAGGTGCCGGGGATCGTCTCGCCGTAGGCGCGCTTCGCCTCCTCGGCGTACCACTCGACGAACTGCATCGCATAGGCGACCTCGCCCTTCGCCTCACCGAAGGGCTTGCCCATCTCGCGAGCGATCAGGGTGGCGAGTTCGTCCCGCTTCTGGCGCATCAGGCCGAGGAGCTTCATCAGGAAGGCGGAGCGCTCGCGGGCGGTCAGCCCCGCCCAGGCCGGGAAGGCCGCTGCCGCTGCTGCGACGGCGCGCTCGGCGTCGGCCGCACTGGCATCCGCCGCCATCCCTACCAGTTCACCGGTTGCCGGATCGTGGACCGGAAACTCTCTGCCAGCCTCGGCCTGGGTCCATTCGCCACCAATGTACAGCATATGGGTTCCCCTCCACATAGTCTCTACGGGTCCGGGACGGAACGATATGTGGCGGCGGCGGGGGCGTTGCGGGCGCCCCGTGACCTGGAGTTATTCGAGGTCAACCCAGTCCTCTGGTCCAAGGCCGTACTCCCGCTCCAAAGCGGCGAGCGCCTCCTCCAGGCTGGCAAAGTAAAGATCCCAGCTATCAGCCGGGCCGCCCTCGCTGTTCAGGGCGCGAAACTCGGCGATGGCACCAAGGGAGTCTGGATCATCGATCAGCGTGATCACCAGGGTCCACGGGTCTGAGGCGACCATCGCTGAGCGGCGCATCGCTAGCGCTCGCAGCCGATCGCGTGGCTCGTCAGGATGCGGTCCACGTCCTTGGGCGGCCAGCCGGCCAAGTAGGCGGGGGCGCCCGTCTCGATATTCTCCTTGATCCGCTTCACCATCGCCTTGGCGCTGATCCCCTTCAGGGCGACCCGCAGTTGGCGCTTGCCGGCCTCATCCCAGACCGAGATCTGCGTCGGGTCCGACAGATCGATGAAGAAGCTCTTTCCCTTTGGCGACAGGACGGACATCTGGCCCTCTCTTTCCAAAACTCCCTACCTCCCAGTGGGTCTGAACTCTCCTCCCTTTGGACG
>DATGYC010000079.1:0-9051 GCA_035298385.1 Symbiobacteriaceae bacterium
GGCTTCCGGATCGAACTGGGCGAGATTGAGACAGCGGTTGGCCTGCACCCGGGTGTGCGTGTAGCGGTCGTGATCGTTCGGGAGGATATGCCCGGGCAGAAGCGGCTGGTTGCGTACGTCGTGCCTGAGGGCGCCCTGACCGTGGAGGAGCTCCGGAGTTACCTGAAGGAGCGGCTGCCGGCGTACATGGTACCGGCGGTCTTTGTGGTGATGGAACGGCTGCCGATCACGCCGAACGGCAAAGTAGACAGGCGGGCGCTGCCAGTGCCTGAAGTTACCGCAGAGGAGGAGACCTTCGTAGCTCCTCAGACGCCGGTGCAGGAAGTGCTGGCTTCGCTCTGGGCACAGGTACTGGGCGCCGCCCGGGTCGGCATTCACGACAACTTCTTCGCATTGGGCGGCGACTCGCTCTCGGCGACCCGGGTAACTTCGCGCCTGCGGGAGGTCTTCCAGGTCGACCTGCCACTGCGCAAGTTGTTCGAATCACCCACCGTGGCCAGTCTGGCAGTGGCGGTGGAAGAGGGCCGACGGGCTAAACAGGGGGTCTCGCTGCCACCGCTGCTTCCCGCCCCACGGAACGGAGATCTGCCGCTCACGTTCCAGCAGCAGCGCCTGTGGTTTATCGACCAACTCCAGCCGGGGAGCGCCCTTTATAACATTCCGATCGTGGTTCGCCTGTCGGGCGCCCTGAACGCCGGAGCTCTCAAGCTGAGCCTGAATGCCATCGTCCAGCGGCACGAATCGCTGCGCACGACCTTCACCGGCCGGGACGGGCACCCGATCCAGGTGATCGAGCCGGAGCTGCATATCGACCTACCCGTGACCGATCTCACGGCTATGGACTCCTGGAAGCGGGATGAGGAGGTCCGGCGGCTGGTTAGCGAGGATGCGAACCGCCCATACAATCTGGCAACCGATCCGCTCATCCGAACCAGCCTGCTCAAGCTCGGGGAGGAGCAGCATGTCCTGCTCCTCAATATGCACCACATCATCGCCGACGGCTGGTCGCTGGGTGTCCTGATCAACGAACTGGAGACCTGCTACAGCGCCTTCCTCCGGGGGGAGACGCCGGAGCTCCCGCCCCTGCCGGTGCAGTATGCGGACTACGCGCTGTGGCAACAGCAGTGGCTTCAGGGTGAAGTCCTCGACCGCCAAAGGGCGTTCTGGAAGGAGCGACTGAGCGGTGAGCTGCCCGTACTCCAGCTGCCTACGGATCGGCCCCGCCCCGCTGTGCAGTCCTACCGTGGCGGGATGATCGGCCGCACGTTCGCTCCTGGCCTGTCAGACGCGCTGCAGGCGATCAGTCACCAGGAGGGCGCCTCGCCGTTCATGATTTGCCTGGCCGCCTTCAAGGCGCTGCTGTACCGCTACGCCGGGCAGGATGACATCCTGGTCGGTACGCCTGTGGCCGGCCGCAGTCAGGTGGAGACGCAGGGGCTGTTCGGCTTCTTCGTCAACACGCTAGTGCTGCGAACCGCGGTCACCGGTGACATCACCTTCCGCGAACTCGTGGGTCGGGTGCGGGAGGTGACGCTTGACGCGCACGATCACCAGGACCTGCCCTTCGAGAAGTTGGTTGAGGAACTGCAACCGGACCGCAGCATGAGTCACCTGCCCCTGTTCCAGGTGATGTTCGTATACCAGAACGCCACCGCACAGACCATCCGGCTGCCGGGCATCGAGGTCACCCCGATGGAGGCATTCACCGAGACGTCCAAGTTCGACCTGACGCTCGGCATGGTCGACGCCGATGGCACTCTCACGGCGGCGTTGGAATACAACGCGGACCTGTTCGATCCGGAGTCCACCGAGCGCATGCTCGGCCATTTCGAGACCCTGCTGGCGGCGGCGGCTGCCAACCCGGACCAGCCGCTTGACTCCCTGCCCATCGCTACCTTCCGTGAAGCCCACCAGATGGCGATCTGGAACGAGACGCAGGCGCCGATCCCGAGCGGGCTGCTCCACACCATGTTCCACGAGCAGGTGGCACAGCGGCCCCACCAGACGGCGGTGATCGCCCCGGGCAAGACCCTAACCTACGACGAGTTGTACCGGATCTCCAACCGGGTCGGCCACTGGCTCCGAGAGCGGGGCGCCCGGCCTAACACGTTGGTCGCCGTGGTCATGGAGAAGGGCTGGGAGCAGGTTGCTGGCGTACTTGGCGTGCACAACGCCGGTGCGGCCTACCTCCCCCTGGACCCCGACCTGCCCCGGGATCGGCTCTGGTCGCTCCTGGAGCGCAGCGAGGTGGAATTGATCGTTACCCAGCCATGGGTGGACGACGCGGTGGAGTGGCCGGGTAACATCCAGATCCTGCGACTGGATGAAGAGAGCCTGGCTGAGCTCCCGGAAACGCACCTGGAGCCGGTCCAGTCCCCCTTTGATCTCGCCTATGTTATCTTTACCTCGGGTTCTACGGGCCAGCCCAAGGGCGTGGTGATCGACCACCGGGGCGCCGTCAACACCTGCGTCGATGTAAACAACCGGTACAATGTTACGCCGGCAGATAAGGTGCTTGCCCTCTCGGCACTTAACTTCGACCTGTCGGTATACGACATCTTCGGTCTCCTGGGGGCCGGCGGCACCGTCGTGCTCCCCTCGCCCGAGCATCGGCGCGATCCGCGGCACTGGGCTGAGCTGGTAAAGGCCTACGGGGTGACCATCTGGGACACGGTTCCCGCCCTGATGGATCTCTACACGGAGTATCTGGCCGACCGCCCGGAGATGCATCCGGGCAGCCTCCGGGTGGTGATGATGAGCGGCGACTGGATCCCGCTCAACCTGCCTAGTCGAATCCGTCGCCATATCGGCGAGATCGACATCTACAGCATGGGTGGTGCCACCGAAGCATCCATCTGGTCCATCCTGTACCCGATCGGGGCGGTTGATCCGGCCTGGAAGTCCATTCCGTACGGGCGCCCCATGACAAATCAGACCTTCCATGTGCTTAACTCCGCCTTGCAGCCTTGCCCTGTCCATGTGCCCGGCGAACTCTACATTGGCGGCATCGGCGTGGCGAAGGGGTACTGGCGTGACCCCGAGCGTACGGCTGCCAGCTTTATCACCCATCCCGAGACCGGGGAGGTCCTTTACAAGACCGGCGACCAGGGGCGGTATTCACCGGACGGAAAGATCGAGTTCCTAGGCCGCATCGACTTCCAGGTGAAGATTCGTGGCTTCCGCGTGGAGCTTGGTGAGATTGAGACCATGCTCGCGCAGCATCCGACGGTCAGTGAGACCCTGGCGGTGGTCCGCGAGGACTCTCCGGGCGACAAGCGTCTGGTGGCTTACCTCATCCCCGCCGGGGATGAAGTCCCGTCGTACAGCGAGCTGCGTGCCTATCTGCGCACGAAGCTGCCGGAGTACATGGTTCCCGCGGCCGTGGTAGCCCTGGAGGCGTTCCCGCTGACGGCAAACGGCAAGGTGGACCGCAAGGCGCTGCCTATGCCGAACTACCAGGACCTGGAGGATCAGAAGACGATCGTCGCTCCGCGGACGCCGGTCGAAGAGATCTTGGCGGGTATCTGGGCTGAGGTGCTGGGGATACCCCGTCTCAGTATCCATGACAACTTCTTTGAGGTGGGCGGCCACTCGCTGCTCGCCACGCAGGTCGTATCCCGTGTGCGGAGCGCCCTGCAGGTGGAACTGCCCCTGCGCCACCTCTTCGAGGCGCCGACCATTGCTGGTCTGAGAGCCCGGGTCGAGGCGTCCCTGTATGCGGGCGGAACGCCCTTGGCGCCCATCAGCCCGGTGGACCGTACCGGAGAGCTGCCGCTCTCCTTCGCCCAGCAGCGTCTCTGGTTCCTTGACCAACTGGAACCGCAGAACGTCGCATACAACATCTCCGAGACGATCCGGCTGACGGGAGCACTCAACCGGAGTGCGCTGGAGGCGAGCATCAGTGAGCTTGTCCGGCGGCACGAGGCCCTTCGCACCGTAATCCGGACTACCAATGGACAGCCCTCGCAGGTGGTTCTGCCATTTGAAGGCTTCACGCTGGAGGCGGTGGACCTGCAGGTGGTCACTTCGGCGGAACGGGAGGCCTGGGCTCAGCAAGTACTCGATCAGGAGGCACGGCGCGCATCTGATCTGAGCCGAGGCCCGCTCTTCCGAATGTTACTGATCCAGTTGGCCGACGAGGAACACCTGCTGTTTATCACCATGCACCACATCATCTCCGATGCCTGGTCCATGTCCCTGTTCATCCGTGAACTGGCCGCCCTGTACGGGGCCTTCCTGGCCGACGAGCCCTCGCCCCTGTCGGAGCTGCCGGTCCAGTATGCCGACTACGCTTACTGGCAGCGGCAGTGGCTGCAGGGTGAGGCGCTGGAGGCGCAGTTGGGTTACTGGAAGCTTCAACTGGGTGGCGAACTGCCTGTACTACAGTTGCCGACCGACCGGCCGCGGCCGGCGGTACAGACCTACCACGGCGGCCGCTGTGAGCGGGTCCTGACCGCCCCGCTTGCCCAAGCCTTACGGAATCTGAGCCGCCGGGAGAACGCTACGCTGTTCATGACCATGCTGGCCGGGTTCAAGTCGCTACTCAGCCGCCTGGCTGGCCAGGATGATATCGTGGTGGGCTTGCCCGTCACCAATCGGAGCCGAGCGGAGCTGGAGCGGGTGATCGGCATGTTCGTCAACACGCTGGCCCTGCGCACTAGCCTGGCCGGGAACCCGACCTTCCGGGATCTGCTTGGACGGATTCGGGAGACGGCGCTGGGCGCCTACACCCACCAGGATGTGCCATTCGAGAAGTTAGTGGAGGTCATACAGCCTGAGCGGACGCTCAGCCACACACCGATCTTCCAGGTCATGTTCAACTTCCTGAACCTGGGCGATACCCACGTCGAGCTTCCGGGGCTCCAGGTGCAGACCGTCGGCATGCATGAACTGGACTCCAAATTCGACCTCACACTCTACGCGCAGGAGACTGCTGACGGCGTCCAACTCAGCCTGGTATATAACGCCGACCTGTTCCAGCCCGAGCGCATGGAGGCGCTGCTGGCGCAGTACGAGCGCTTGCTCACAGCGGTAGCGGCGGACCCAGATCAGGCCATCGGCATGTCGTCGCTGCTTACAATCGAGACACAGGACCTCCTGCCCGACCCGACGGCCCCGCTGTCGCTGAGTTGGGAGGGCTCCATCACGGCCCTGTTCGAGGAGCAGGCGCTGCGGCGGCCCGATTGCCCGGTGATCGTTGATAGCCGGGACGCTTGGACCTACCGTGAACTGAATCACCGGAGCAACCAGTTAGCTCACTGGCTGCTGGCCAATGGCACCCAGCGCGGTGACGTCGTAGCAATCTATGGCCACCGTAGCGCCTCGCTTCTGTGGGCCGTGCTAGGCATCATGAAGGCCGGTGCAGCCTTCATGATCCTGGATAGCGCCTACCCGGCGGTCCGAATTATCGACCGGCTCCAACTGGCCGAGCCGAAGGTCTGGCTCCAGTTGGAAGAAGCCGGGGAACTGCCGAAGGCGCTGGCCGAATTCGTGGCTAGCATGCCCGTTTACGCCCGCCTTGAACTGCCAGGTCGATCCGTCGCGGAGGCGATCGACTTTCTGGGCGAGTTCACGGGCGCTGACACTGGCATCGTGGTAGAACCCGACGACCTAGCCTATGTCTCCTTCACCTCTGGCTCCACGGGAGCACCGAAGGGCATCCTTGGCACCCACCGGCCGTTGTCCCACTTCCTCGCGTGGTACGTAGAGCGATTTGGGCTGTCCGAGGCAGACCGATTCAGCATGCTGTCCGGCTTGGCCCACGACCCGTTGCTACGTGACCTGTTCACGCCGCTCTGGCTAGGCGCCACGCTTTACGTTCCCGATGCTGGGCACCTGGGGACTCCGGGCTGGCTGGCCGAGTGGGCGCGGGAATGTGGCATCACCGTCATGCACCTCACCCCGGCCATGGGGCAGGTCCTGACGCAGGTCTCGATTGAGGTACCGACGCTGCGCTATGCAATTTACAGCGGCGATCAACTCAGGCAGTCTGACCTCGCTAGCCTTCGGCGCATGGCGCCACTCGTTACCCCTGTCAACGGTTATGGCACCACGGAGACCCCCCAGTTGATGGCCACCTTTGTTGTCCTGCAAGGCGCGGAGGGGACCCATGCGGTCCTGCCGGTTGGCCAAGCCATCCGGGATGTGCAACTCCTGGTGGTCACCCCGTCCGGACAGCTCGCCGGCGTGGGGGAACTGGGTGAGATCTGCGTGCGGACTCCGTATCTGACAGTCGGCTACCTGGGCGACGCCCGACTTACCCAGGAACGGTTCGTGACTAACCCCTTCACAGGGCTAGTTGGTGATCTGGTATACCGGACTGGCGACCTCGGGCGATATCGCTCCGACGGCCAGGTGGAGCATTGCGGTCGTGCCGACCTGCAGGTCAAGATTCGCGGCTTCCGCGTGGAACTGGGCGAGATCGAAACGGCCCTTACCGGCCACCCGGCTGTGCGGGAATGTGTAGTGCTCGTCCGGGGCGAGCGGCTGGTTGCCTACTGTGTCCCGGATCTCCCCGGAGCCGAACACACTTTGAACAATCGACCTGGTGCCTTCCAGTTCCATCAGGGCGCCCTGCCTCCGGCGAACGACCTGCACAACTTCCTGCAGGAGACGCTCCCGGCATATATGGTCCCGTCGACCTTCGTACCGATCCCCGCCATGCCCATGACGGCCAACGGCAAGGTCGACCGCAGAGCGCTGCAGTTGCTTGATGTGCAGGAGGAGGCAGATCCCTCCGGACGGATCGATGCCCGGGATCCGGTGGAACTGCGATTGCAGACCATCTTCCGAGAGGTGCTGAGCCGTGATCAGATCGGGATGACGGACGACTTTTTCCACCTCGGCGGCCACTCGCTGTTGGGGGTGAAGCTGATGACCCGCATCCATGAAGAGTTCGGCCACAAGCTGCCGCTTGCCACGCTCTTCAAGGGCGGGACGGTGGAACGGTTGGCCTCTATCCTCCGGGATGCCGGAGCGCAGCCTCCGTCGGTACTGGTCCCAATTCAGACCCGTGGGGAGAAGCCGCCCTTCTTCGCCATCCATCCTGGCGGTGGCACCGTGCTTTGTTACGCCGATCTGGCACGCCTGCTGGGATCCGACCAGCCCTTCTACGGGCTGCAGTCCCGGCTGGTTGCCGGACTGGGCGATACGCACACCACGGTTGAGGCCATGGCTAGCGAGTACATCTCAGCGATCCGATCTGTTCAGCCTGCTGGTCCGTACTGGTTGGGCGGCTGGTCCCTGGGCGGTGTGATCGCCTTCGAGGTGGCTCGGCAACTGCGGGAGCTGGGTGAGGAGATTGCCCTGTTGATCCTCTTTGACAGCTCTGCGACTCATGCCACTGCCAATCTGACCGATGATGCCAACGACGCCCACATTGATGCTGCGATACTTGTGGGCATGATCCCTGAGCTTCCATTGGCCGTCGATCATCTGAGGCAGTTGAACGCCGATCAGCAGTTGGACTACATCGTAGCGGTGGCAGAACGTGAAGGAATCCTTGCGCACGAGATGAGACCGGAGGACTTCCGCCAGGCAATGCTTGTCCACAAGCTCATCGTCAAGGCCCGGCGAACCTACATCCCTTCCGGCTATTCGGGTACCGTCACTCTGGTACGCGCAGCGGAGCATCCCGGCGAGGATGACGCCGACATGACGCTGGGGTGGGGGGAGGCCGCGGCTCGAGTCGAACTCGTTACTTCCCCCGGCAACCATCAGTCCATGATCTCCCCCCCGCACGTGGAAGTGCTAGCGGAACTAGTGCGTAATCACATAGCTGAGACCCGGCACTCGTTCACGGCCCCGTCAGTAAGGTAGCGCTTCGATGGCTGTCGTCAGGCCCCTCTAGTCGGTGGGGCCCCGACGACAGGGAACCATAAATGGCACCCGAGGAGGAATTTTCTTGTCCAGTGCTCAGACCACCGCTCAGACCAGTACAGCGTCCTCTCTTTGGTCAAACCGCAGATTCCTGACCATCTGGTTAGGCCACGGCCTCTCCGTCCTTGGCGACGGTTTTCACAGTGTAGCGCTTGGTCTGTGGGTGCTTCAGACGACAGGGTCCAGCACGGCCATGGCGACCGTGATGACCATTCGGGTGGCAGCGTCGGTCCTGCTGGGTGCCATAGCCGGCACGACCGTCGACCGTGTCAACCGGCGGTTGCTGATGATCTGGACCGATCTCATCCGCTTTGCGCTGGTGGGTCTCACGGCATACCTGGTTGCTGTGCCGGGAACGAGCGTGTGGCCGATCTTCCTGCTAACCGGGCTCATCTCTATCTGTAGCCAGTTTTTCTTCCCGGCCTTTCATGCCAGCCTTATCAACATTGTCGACCGCGAACATCTCCCCAAGGCTTCCAGTCTGCTGCAGATGACGAACACCGTAGCCCAGACAGTCGGTCCGTTTCTTGGCGGGGCAACGGTCGCGCTCCTAGGCGGCGGCGCCGCCCTGGTCGGCGATGCCTCCTCGTTCCTCATCTCTGCTCTGCTGCTGCTCATTGCCGGGAACTTTGCCAGCCCGCGGGGCGAGAGCAAGGAACATGTCTCCTTCTGGCAGGACCTGCGGGAAGGGGTCGCCTACATTATTCAACAGCCGCTCACTAGGGCGGTGATTGTGCTGGCCCCGCTTGCCAATTTCTTTGTGAGTGCCATCTCCGTTCTGATCCCCGTAATTGCGGTGAAAAAGTGGATGGCGAGTCCGGTCGAGTTCGGCATGCTGGAAGCGGCATTCCCGCTAGGCTTTGCGATCGGAGCCATGCTGGTAATGAGCATGATGGGCAAGATGCGCCGTAAGGGCTGGTGGATCTACGGCGGCATGATGACGGTCGGCGTGGTTGCGGCGTGTGCTGTGCTGCTTCCCTCCGTGTATGCGGCGCTACCCGTGATTCCGGTCATTGGGGTGGCTGTTGCGATCGCCAACGTCCTGATGCAGATCGCCCTCCAGTCGCAGGTGCCCGGCCAACTGCAGGGCCGTGTGTTCGGGACCCTGGGCAGTCTTAGCAGCGTCGCTAGTCCGGTTGCCATGATAGCCGTGGGTGTGCTCGCAGACCTGTA
>DATGYC010000080.1:0-10072 GCA_035298385.1 Symbiobacteriaceae bacterium
ACGAACATCTGTTTGGAAGGGGAGAGCCGATGGTACCCGCCGTCAAGGCTACACAACTGACGAAGCGCTACGGCGACTTCACCGCTGTAAACAACCTAGACCTGGAGATTCGCCCCGGCGAGTGCTTCGGCTTTCTGGGCCCCAACGGGGCCGGCAAATCGACGACGATGAAGATGATCTATGGCCGCACCCCCATCACCAGTGGGGAGCTGCAGGTCCTTGGGCTCGACACGAAGACGGCGATGCGCACGATCAAGTCCCGCATCGGCGTGATCCCGCAGGAGGACAGCCTGGACCCGGACTTCTCCGTTCTGGAGAACCTCCTGGTCTACGGCCGCTACTTTGGGCTAAAGGGCGCCCCAGCGCGGCAGCGCGCCGAGGAACTCCTGGCCTTCGTCCAGTTGACGGAGAAGGCGAAGACGAACGTCGAGGCGCTCTCGGGCGGCATGAAGCGACGTCTCGTCATTGCCCGGGCGCTGATGAATCGGCCCGAGCTGCTGATCCTGGATGAGCCCTCGACTGGGCTCGACCCACAGGCTCGCCACCTCGTCTGGTCCCGCATGCGCACGCTGAAGGCGCAGGGCGTGACGCTGCTCCTCACGACCCACTACATGGATGAGGCGGCGCAGCTCTGCGACCGGCTGGTGATCGTCGACAAGGGGCAGGTGCTCGCCCTGGGCACGCCGCAAGAGCTGATGGCGCAGCACGCCGGCGCCTGGGCGCTGGAGTTGCGCGTGGCGCCCGAGCAGCATGCGACGGTCCTGCAGCGGGCCGAGCGCGTCGCAACGGCGCACGAGGCGATCGGCGATCTGCTCGTCATCTACCTGCCGGGTCAGGCGGAGGCGGAGGGGCTGACGCATGAGCTCCGCTCCACCGGCGTTCCCCTGCAGGGCTATCAGGCGCGCCCGACGACGCTGGAGGATGTCTTCCTGCGCTTGGCCGGTCGCTCGTTACAGGAGGGGTAGACGATGGACCTGACAGCCCGTTTCATCATCGTTTGGCAGCGGAACATGCGGGTCTTCCGCCGCTTCATCTGGTCGAACATCGTCTCTGGCTTCGTGGAGCCGCTGGTCTTCCTCCTGGGCATGGGCTTTGGCATCGGTCAGTTCGTCAAGGAGCTGAATGGGATCCCCTATACAGCCTTCATCGCCCCGGGCATCATCGCCAGCTCCGCCATGTTCGCCGCCAGCTTTGAGTCGACCTTTGGCACCTTCATCCGCATGACCTTTCAAAAGACCTTCGATGCGATCATCGCGACGCCGGTCAGCATCGACGAGGTCGTGGCCGGGGAGCTGCTCTACAGCGCCACGAAGGCCGTCGTCAGCGGCACGGTGATCCTGCTGGCGATCTTCCTCTTCGGCCTGGTGCCGCAGTTCCACCCGACGGCCTTGCTCATACCCCTGGCTGCGGCCCTCGTCGGCCTCCTCTTCGCTGCCGCGGGCATGATCATCGCCAGCGTCGTCCCCTCGATCGAGACCTTCAACTACTACATCACCCTGGTCATCACGCCGATGTTCGTCTTCTCGGGCATCTTCTTCCCGATCGATTCGCTGCCGGGGTTTGCCCAGTCGATCGCGTGGTTCACGCCGCTGATGCACGCCGTGCGGCTGATGCGCGGCCTCGTGCTGGGGCAGACGGGCCACCTGTGGGCAGATAGCGTCTGGCTGGCGGTTGTGGCCGCGCTCCTCTTGCCGTGGCCGCTGCTCCTGATGCGGCGCAAGCTGATCAAATAGAGACGAACGAAGCGGTGCCTACGCACCGCTTCGTTCCTTATACATAGACGTGGCGCAGGAGCAGCCGCCGGAGCTGACCGACCAGGTCATGCGCCTGGGCGCCCGACGAGAAGGTGACAATGCCCCGCTCGACCTTGGTCAGAAAGAGCTCGATCTCGGCCACGGTCGCCCGATCCGGCGTGGGCATGGTGCGCTTGATATTGTTGGTCACGACGGGACGGGCCATGACGCCGAGTGTGGGTGCGAGGAGCTTGATGGCATCCTCTGCCCACGCGGGCAACGTCTCTCTGGGTGTGACAGCCTGAAACATCGCCGTCACCTACTTCTGGACCAGCAGGACGAACTCACAGGCGTGGTCGCCCAGCCCGCCGATGCACCTATGCTCCCGCGCCGTGTACTCGAGCCCAGTCGCCTCGGAGAGCAGGCCGGCGATCATGCCCGCTTCCACGAAGCAGACGGGCTTGTGTGCGAGTTCGATCCCGTCGCAGCCCGCGCACTCCCGGATGCCCACCGTCCAGGAGCCATCGCCAGCGGTGCTGTAGTAGACAAGGCCGAGGGCCATCGCATCGTAGAAGGTGACGAACGAGTCCAGGACCTGCTCGGTCGTCGTACCGGCGAGCCGGCCCTGCCGGATCAGGGCGCGTCCCATCGCCATGCCGGCCAGGTATTCGATCTGCTCGCGCTCCTCGCCATCGGCGCCCAGCGCCTGCGCGAGGCTCTCAAAGCCCAGGAGTCGGAACAACTGAAACGCTTCGATCGCAACGTTCGCACCCAGAGTCCGTGCATCCGTCATGCTGGAACTGCCTCCTTGTGTGGGGGTCTCATCCATTACTTAACAGCACGGAGAAATATCGCACCGTGAGATATATCACGTGACTGACGAGAATGCGAACCATTATCAGCGATCGGTCGCCGAGGTCTATCCGTTGGGCGCTGGCAGGAGTTATAGGGTAGACGCGGGAATCAATCTCTGACGTTTTCGACATAGGAGTGAATCCAATGGGCCTCGACCCAAAGCGGCTACGCATCGTCCTCTCCGTCATGCTGGCGACCTTCCTGACCGCCGTCGATGTGACGATCATCGACACCGCCATCCCGCGCATCGTCGGGGCGCTAGGGGGGTTCAAGCTCTTCACCTGGCTCGTGACCGGCTACCTGCTCACCTCGACGGCGACGATCCCACTCTACGGCAAGCTGGCGGATATCATCGGCCGAAAGCGGACCTTCATCATTGGTACGACGCTCTTCCTCCTGGGCTCCGTGCTCTGCGCCTTCGCCAACACGATGCCGCAGCTGATCCTCTTCCGCGGCCTGCAGGGCCTGGGCGCCGGCGGGATCCAGCCGGTTGTCCAGACGATCCTCGGCGACATCTTCACGCCGACGGAGCGGGCGAAGGTCCAGGGCTGGTTCTCCTCGATCTGGGGGCTCTCTGGCCTGATCGGTCCGCTTCTCGGTGGCCTGATCGTCGACTACGTCGACTGGCGCTGGCTCTTCCTGATCAACCTGCCGCTCGGCCTCTTCGCCCTCGTCATGCTCATGACCAATCTACAAGAGAAGGTGGGGCAGCGGACTCAGCCGGTCGATTACCTCGGCTCGGCGCTTCTGACAGGCGGGATCGCCGCCCTGATGCTCGCCCTGGTGATGGGCGGGTCGACCTTCCCCTGGAACTCAGGCGAGATCATCGGCCTCTTCGTTGGCGCGGGCGTGCTACTGGCAGGATTCATCAGGCAGGAGAAGCACCATCCCGATCCAATGCTGCCGCTCGATCTCTTCCGCGACAAGACGATCGGGATCGCCAACCTCGCCTCGCTGGTGATCGGTGGGGTCTACTACGGCACGACCGTCTACCTGCCGCTCTGGGCGCAGGGGGTGCAGGGCTACTCGGCGACGCGCTCGGGCGCCTCGCTCCTCTGGCTCTCGATCGGTTGGCCGATCGCGGCGGTGCTTGGCGGCAAGTATATCCTGAAGGTGGGGCAGCGGCGGGCGGCCCTCTTGGGACTGGGCTTCAACGTCCTGGGCGCTGCGGGCCTCTTGATCCTGGCGCGGGTCGCCCATGAGATCCCGCCGGTCGGCTTTGCGGTCGTGACCTACCTGGTCGGCTCCGGGATGGGCTTCGCCTCGCTCGCCTTCATCTTGGGCGTGCAGTCCTCGGTCGGCTGGGAGCGGCGGGGTGTGGCGACGGCCTCGCTCCAGTTTATCCGGACCCTGGGCGGCCTGGTCTGGGTGGCGGTGATGGGCGCCGTGATGAACAGCACCTTCGCCCAGGGGCTGCAGGCGGTGCCGAGCCTGGGGATTACGTCGGTCTCAGCGGCGGCGGACTTTGCCAATGAGTTGCTCGATCCGGCGAAGTGGGGCTCGCTCTCCCCGGCGGTGCTGGCAGCGGCACGGGGCGCCCTGGCTGATTCGCTGCGATGGGTCCATGTGATCGTGCTCTTCTGTGCGGTGGCGACCTTCGCTGTGACGCTCTGGTTCCCGAACCGGAAGCTGGACCAGGTGGATGCCCCTAGGGATGGTGTTTCCGCCCACTAGTTGCGGCGCCGATTCGGCTCGAGCCAAGAGAGGGAGGTCATCCGATGTCGGTTCGTGCACGCTTTCCCCAGACGGAGTCCATGCTCTACGTTGACAACGCTGGTTGCGGCCTGCTCTCTACGTCTGTCCAGTCTGCCTTACAAGAGGCGGTGACGACGATGGCTGGTGGCTCGGCCGGTCTGCACGGCCTGATGGGGCGGCTCGCCCCGCTGAAGGCGAAGCTGGCGCAACTGATCGGCGCCACCCCGGCTGAGATCGCCCTGCAGCGCTCGACCTCCCAAGGGCTGAACACGGTGGCAGCCGGGGTGCACTGGCGCCCAGGCGACAACGTCGTGACCGCTGGGATTGAGTTTCCGTCGAACGTCTTCCCCTGGCTCAACCTGGAGGGCCGGTACGGCGTCAAGACCAAGCTCGTGCCCGCCCGGGAGGGGCGGGTGCTGGCCGAGGATCTGATCGCGGCCTGCGATGAGCGGACCCGCGTCCTGACGGTCAGTTGGGTCCAGTTCACGAATGGCTACCGGACCGATCTGGCGCAGCTGGGCGAGTTCTGCCGGGCGCGGGGAATCCTCTTCTGCGTCGATGGGGTGCAGGGGGTGGGCGCCCTGCAGATCGATGTGGAGCGTTGCCAGATCGACGCGCTCGCCTGTGGGGCGCAGAAGTGGATGCTGGGCCCGCTGGGGATCGGCTTCCTCTACGTGCGCAAGGCGGTGCAGGCGGAACTCTGGACGGTAGAGGTTGGGCCGGGGAGCGTCCGCCGAGGAGATGGCGGGTTTAGCCCCGCAGGTGGACGCCCCCCGGATGGGTCGGTTCAGATGGACCCGGCGTCGTTCCTCGACTACAACCTGACCTTCCATGAGAGCGCGGCGCGCTACGAGAGTGGGCTCCCGAATCTCCTGGGCGTCTGTGGCCTGGATGCCTCGGTCTCGCTCTTCCTGGAGGTGGGGCCGGCGGCGGTGGAGGCGCAGGTGCTGGCCCTGACGGACCAGCTGGCAGAGGGGCTGGTCGGGCGCGGGTACTCGCTGCTCTCGCCGCGGGGGGCGGGCGAGAGGTCGGGGATCATCACCTTCGTGAGCGAGCGGATGGCGAGCAGTGAGATCCACCAGCGGCTGACGGCGGCGGGGGTGGTCTGCTCCCTGCGGGAGGGGGCCGTCCGGTTGGCGCCGCACTTCTATAATGAAGCCGCGGAGATGGAGCAGATCCTGGCGGCGCTGCCGTAGGATTGTCGAACGATTGTGCTGAATTCGACAGAAAAAGGCCGAATCAGCCGCCAAGTTTCGACAAACTTGGCGGCTGATTCTTGGTATTATGGTCCCGAGGGTGACGGGCGCCTCCGAAAGGAGGTGGGTCTATGGTGACAATCACCGTAGAGATTAGCGCTGTAGCGCTGATTATGGGGGTTACAGGATGTCGGCAAAGTTGGATGGTACAAAATAAAGGTCTAAGCTTTGTGTAGAAGGAATTTTCACCACTTCATCAAAATTTATTTTGGATTATCCAAGAGAAACTTAGATGCGGGGGTGGTTTTGGTGGGTGGCGGCTTGCATCTGGTGCGTCCTTCACTGGCCAGAGGCGGTGGCAATAAGGAGATCTCCCCGGAGGAGAAGAGGCGGGATCAAGAACGCCTCATCCAAGGGTGGTTAACCAGCCAGAAGCAACGAAACTTCTCTCCTGCCACCATCGCGAGCGCGCAGCGTGGCGTGGCCAACTTCTTGACGGCTGCGGGAAAGTTCTGCTGGGAGATCACCGTTAGCGATGTACGGGACTATCACGACACCCTTTGCGAGCTGGGCCTAGAAGTCACTACTCGCCGAGGCTACCTAACGCACATCAAGCAGTTCTTTGCTTTCATTGCGGCCCACCCGGAACTTCCCTTGACGACCCTGGAAGTCCAGGCTGGACTTCCAGTGGAGCGCGTGGATCACAAGTATAGCGTCCGGTTGCAGCAGCCCGTGGACCGGTGGTACATGCCCGTTCATGTGACGGATGATGTGGCCTGCAAGCGGACAACCAGGGCCCTCCCCACCAAAGACGAGCTGAGGTCCTTCTTTGCATTCTTGCGCGGGCGGATCGACGCGAGCCATAAGGGGATCCCCGTGGCCCGGGATTACGCCATGTTTCGGTTTCTGTATCACACCGGCATGCGGGAGAACGAGGTGTCCATGGTCGACGTCAAGGATGTGCGGTTCGACCTTGGGACAATCCACTGCCGGATCGGGAAGGGCTCGGGGGGGTCGGGGCCACGTGAACGCTGGATCCCCATGCTTTACGGCCTGGTCTGAGGATCTACCTGGCCGAGGTGCGCCCCAAGTTCATGGGAGCAGACCGCACCAAGGCGCTCTTCCTGGCCGAAACCGGCGGCCCCATCACGAACCGTACGATCAGGGCCCGGCTTCGGCAGCACCTCCAGGCTGCCCAGAAGGCCGGCGTCGAGGTCCCAATGTTTACATGCCACGACTTCCGCCGAGCCTTCGCTACTCACTTTTACGAGGAGTACCCGGAGAAGATTGAGGTACTGCGACTCATGTTGGGGCATCAGTTCTTGGCCACTACGCAGCGGTATCTACGTCCTAGTCGCAAGTTCATCGAGCAGCAGATGGAAGATCTCATGGGGATCCGGCTGGACCACCTGAGGGGAGATGAATAGCCGTGTTCAAGTGGAAGCTCCGTGCTGCCATGACCGAAAAGGGGCTCTGGAGTGGTCAGGACTTGGTCCAGCGCCTCGAAGACAGGGCAGGCATCATTCTGTCCCACACGGCCGTCATGGCGCTCGTAAACTCACCGCCAAAAGCCGTGCGCCTGCAGACATTGGATGCCTTATGTACTGCCTTGGAGTGCACCCCCTGGGACCTGCTCGAATACACCCCTGAGAAGGCAAAGCAGGCCAGGAAGGCCGTCCACGCCGGACCAATCGCCCCATATCGTCGCCAGAAGGTCAAGCCGCAACCCAAAAAGTTGTACCCCGAGGAGGACTTCTAGCCCATGAGCGGCCCGGTGCGCCTTTGCAGCCGTTGTGGCAAGCCTATTTCGTGGCTGAACAAAGAACCACTGTGCCGGGCGTGTTATCTCCAACGGGTGGGAACCTGTAAGGACTGCGGAGAGAAAAGACGGCTTCGAGGATTGGTCTGTCGGACGTGCGGTTCACACCGCTTGGCACGCAACTACTTGCAGCGCGTGAGTACAATCCTCCGCGAACAGAGCCCGCTGGCGAACCATCTGTTGCACGGGTACCTGCAGTACCTCGAATCCCACTACGGGAACCAACCAAGGCCCATCTATTACGCCCTCTGGCCCGTTGTGAACCTCATGAAAGACGGGCATTTGGCACCCAGCATGTCCTGGGCTGAGGTGAACACCATGCGAACCCAGGCCCGAACCGGGCGACAGCGGGCGGCCCTGCGCCGTTACCTTGAGTTCATGACCGCCCAAGGCCTTGGACCGTCGTTTCAGGACGCACAGTGGGAGGCCCGCCTAGGCCGTCTCCTTGATTCGTACCCTCCCGCCTTCCAGAAGGAGATCGTACGTTATCGGCAGTTCCTGGGCACCACTAGGAAACTCCAGCGTTGGACAATATACCTCGCCTTAGTGCATCTCCGACGCTTCTTCAAATGGGCTGGAGAATCTGCTCACGTACCCGGAATCCGTGCCGTTGCTGGTCATCTAGTGCGAGCCTATTTGGCTGGTCGCCAGCAGCGCCTGTCACAACGATCGTGGGCCAAGGATGCCCGGGTCATCCGGGACTTCTACAAGTGGGCCAAGAACGAGTGCCTTGTCTTCGTCGATCCCACTCTGGGCCTAAAGATCGGCCAGCCCGACACGCTTATGGTCGGTCTCCCCATTGAACAGCAGAGACTGCTTTCCGCTCACTGGTTACACCCGGAGGCTGACCCGCTGGAGGCCGCTGCAGGGCTATTAGCACTAGCCCACGGACTATCCCCGGCCGAACTGGTTGGCCTGCGCGTTAGTGACTTCGACGCGACTGCCAAGCGCATAAACCTCCCGAGTCGTCAACTGGGCCTGCGGCTGAGCTCTGCTGTGGCTCTCGTGCTATGCCGTTACCTGGACTATCGTCGGCGGATTGACCACGGAAGTGGCAACCCCTACTTCTTTGTAAACAGGCTCAGCATCCGACAAGGAACACCAGTAGGTCCGAACTACTTGACCGGCTATCTACATAAGCGGTCCCTCGTGAAGATTGAGTCTACTCTCCAGCTCAGGATCTCGTACCTGGTGGACGTCGCCGCAACGGGTCGAATTAAGGTGCTAGAGTACCTGGGACTCACCCACAGCGGATCGAGACATTATCTGGCATCCACGATGGGCGGGCTCATAGGCCGACAACTGGTAGGTCCATCCTACTCTCCGCGTGAATAGGGTGTCTCGATTAACTCGAACGAATGGCATCAGCGGTGTTTAACTACATTAGCAGCGGGAAACGTGCCGGTCTTGAGTATCATGAGGGAGCACTACGCGTGGGCTGTCGACATCGGTGACTCGAACACTCCCTCGGCCTGCTGTAAGGTCAGAGGGAGTGTTCTTTTCGGCTAGTGGCGATGCCAGTTATCTTCTGATGATCTCGCACGGATGCCTGGTACGGCTGGTGCGGATCCATCTTACCGTCGGACCTGGATGGTTGAGAGGAAGAAAATTCTGGTCGAACAATGCGGGAAAATACAAATGTAACGTGCAATATTTGATATAATGTCGAGTTGTTGTTTCTCGAAGAAAGGAGCGCTGAGTACTAGGATGCGACACTGGAAAGGGGCCCTGATCTCGATCATTGCAGTACTGGTCGTGGTTGTAGCTGCCTCAAGTGCCATGGTGGCTTCACCGCAGGAGACTACAATGATCCAGGCGTACCAGATTGCCTTAAAGACGGCTCACGAGTGGGACCCTAATGCCAGGCTCTACCATATGATAAGCGTTGACATTGAGGGAAAGACAGACAGCCTTCAAGGCGCTCTGGGAACTCGAGCGAAATGGAATGTGGAGTTTGTCGATCCCGACACTGGCCGGCAACTGGGGGTCTATGTTACCAACGGGGTAGCCGGCCAACCAAGGGAAGCGAAAAATCCAACGGTGTGGCCTGGAACCACTCAGTTCCCGACGATCGACCTCAAGAGAGCAATTCAGGTGGCCACTGACTCTGGAGTCACGCCCTCTCAGTCCATGTTTTTCGGTTATCACTACCGACTTGTATACAACGAAGAGTCGAAGCAACTTGAACTTTGGTTGTACGGTCGGAATGGCGAAGGAACTCCGAAGACTCTGCGCTTCCAACCTGAGTCCACCGTTCTGATCAATGCGTGAGGGGGGACTTAAGTGAAGTCGAGGCTGGTCGTGTTTCTCAGCGCGATAAGCTTGATAATAGCTTCAACCACACGAGCACTGGCTGGCTCAGCATCGAACCAGGACTACACAGCATACGCCAACCTTTCGCAATATGGCGCAGCCGGGTATGAGATCATAATTGGTGACGTCGCCGTGCACCCCTTTGATCATAATGTTCCTGTGATCCCATTTGGAACCACCATCTACATGAGTACACCAAGCAGCATCGGTATTCCAGGCCCTGACGGTGTTACCCGTTACTGGGACCACTTCTGGGTGTCAGACATTGGTGACATTTATTGGTCTTTGCACCCGAACAGCTACTACTGGATTGACATATACCACGGCCGCTACATCAAACCTGGGCAGTCTTGCGGGTGCGGCGGCGGTCTTTGTTACACATGGGGGACAAATTCTTGTCAAAACGCCATTGCATTCGGTAGCAGAACTGGCGGGGCATGGTATTGGTAACACACGGGAAG
>DATGYC010000081.1:0-3138 GCA_035298385.1 Symbiobacteriaceae bacterium
GACCGCCACCCAGGCCCTCGGCGCCCGCGCCTTCGCCCACGGCAGCGAGATCTGGCTCGGCGCCGGCGAATCCGCCAACGACGTCGGCCTTATGGCCCACGAGACCGCCCATGTCGTCCAGCAGAGCGGCGGTAGCCCCGCTCCGGCCCCGGCCCCAGCCGCCCCAATGGCCGTCCAGCGCACCCCAACCGGCACAACCACGACACCCAGCACGTCCACAGCACCAGCTACCGGTGGCGGGACGGGCACGGCAGCGGCCGCCCCTGCCAATAGCGGCACCGACATCGGCAACGACACCATCGAGTTTGATGAGCTCGAGATCCCCAGCTTCAAGGCTCAGGCCCACCGCGGCGCGCTCTACAACGCCCGTCTCTCCGCCGGTACCCTTCGACGTAACCGCACCTTCCAGCGAGACGCCGCCTCCGGCACCGATACCGACCACGACAACATCTGGAAAGACGCTGTCTCGCCAGCCGCCGTGCCGATCCTGACCCAGAAGGCCAGCCGGGCCGTTCCGCCTGCCCGTGCTAGCGGCAACCCGCGCTATCGCTGGACCATGCCCGGAGGCACCACCTACAACGGTACGATCGCGAATGCCGCCAAGCGCTTCGCCCACCCCACCTGGGATGTCAACGGCCAGCCGCACGCCAACCTCTACTCCGTCGACCACATCGTTGAGATCCAGGTCGCCGACTGGCCCGCCGACCGCTCCGCCGACGGGATCGACAACTTCGAACTCCTCGATCGGCCCATCAACGAGTCCTCAGGCCGGACCGTCATGCAGAACGTCCGGGCGCGGGCGGCCGCATGGGGCGCCAAGCAGACCCCCGTCCAGTCCGCCGAGGATGTCAAGGCGGCCAAGCACCTGAAGTTCAAGGCGATCCGTGGCGCCGGCGCCACCGCCACGAACCGCGACTTCTGGCGGCGCAACCAGATCGAGGAGGGCGTCCACCTGCGCTGGACCCAAGTCTCGGGCGTCGCGGATGAGAACGCGATCTACGTCATGACCAACCAGGAGGGCGAGGGCGACGGGATGTCCTTCACCCCCGACGCCACCCCGACCGATGCCGAGCGCTACTGGCTCCGCCCCTTCGTCCTGACCAACAAGTCCTTCGTCACTGCCGCCGGCTCGGAGACGAACCCCTCGTTCGGCTCTCTGACCGTCGAGGTGCCCGGCCTAGACAAGAACTTCCGGGCGATTCCGGCCACCCCGGTCCCCCTGCGTCGCTACCACGATGCGCTCACGACCGGCTGGCTCAGCCAGAACGATCTACCCTGGTCCGCCTTGCACCTGCGCCACTTCAGCCCGTTGCGCGTCGATTCGATGCGCACCGACCCCAATCAGGGCCTCTACGTCCAGGGCGCCATTCTCTCCAGCGTCCCGCTCCTGCCCGGTGAGATCCCCTTCCGGATTGATGGCGGTGACTTCCAGGTCTACAAGGAGTTCTCCGGCGGGGCGATCCGGCTCCCACCGCCGCTCTCGATCACCAACTCCTCGCTCGCCGTCGCACTCGGCACCTACAGTGGAATCTCGCTGACGGGGCAGGTCGACTTTGCGCTGGGCCGGGTGGCGACAGGGCGCCTCGGCGCGAGGGCCTCGACCGGCACCGCCGCGGTTGGCGGCGAGAGCGGCCCTTCCTTCGCCCTCACCGGTGAACTGAACTTCGATACCAGCATCTTCGACCAGGCCCGCATCGGCATGACCTACGAGAACAACGAACTCTCCGCGAACGGCGACCTGACGATCGGCCGGGGCAAGCTGCGCGGGATCAACTCCGGCTCGCTTCACGTCGAGTACCAACGCGGCCTCTTCAGCATGACCGGCACCGTGGCGCCCCAGATCCCTGGCGTCCAGACCGCCTCGCTCTCCGCCTCCTACTCGGAGGAGCAGGGCTTCAAGATCGCCGGTGATGCGACCCTCAGCGACGGCATCCCCGGCATCCGCTCCGGCCAGATCCACCTGGAGCTACAGCAGGGGGAGGAGGGCTGGAAGATGGCCGGCACGGGCACCGCCGTCCCCGCCATCCCCGGCATCGACTCCACCCTGACGATCGGCTACGACAACGGCCTCTTCCTCGCCGAGGCGCACGCAGGCTACAATCGCGGGATGCTCTCGGGCTCGATCGACGTCGGCGTCACCAATCGACCGATCGACGAGAACGGTCAACCCGTCGATGGCGACCCGACCGAGAACCTCTCCGTCTGGGGCGGCGGTCAGCTCACCCTCCAGATCGCGCCCTGGCTCCAGGGCACCGCTGGCGTCCGCTTCAACCCCGCCGGTGAGATCGCCATCTCTGGCGCCATCGGGCTCCCCTCGGCGCTGGACGTCTTCCCGATGAAGGAGATCCACAAAGAGATCTTCCGCACTCCCCCGCTCGACATCCCGATCGTCGGCCTCTCCGTCGCTGGCGCCCGCGTCGGCATCTTCGCCACGCTCTCCGGCGGGCTCGACGCCTCGGCCTCGATCGGTCCCGGGCAACTCCAAGAACTCGGCCTGCAGGTCGACTACAGCCCGGACCACGAGGACCAGACCCATATCCACGGCGGCGCCAAGTTCCACGTCCCCGCCGATGCCGGCCTGCGTCTCTCGATCCGTGGCGGCCTGGGCGCCGGGATCCCGCTCGTCTCCGCCTCCGCCAACCTGGAGGTGGGGGGGAGGCTCGGCATCACCGGTGCCGCCGATGCCGCAGTCGATGTTGACTGGACACCGCAGACCGGTCTCGTCCTGGATGCCGAGGCCTCCGTCTCGGCCCAGCCAGCGCTCACCTTTGATGTCACCGGCTTCGTCCTGGTCGAGTTCGGCGCCTTCGGCCTCACCACCGAACTCTATCGCCACGACTGGCGCCTCGCCCAGTTCTCGATGGGCTCTGACTACCGTTTCGGGGTCCACTTCCCGATCCATTACCAGGAGGGGCAGCCCTTCGATGTCTCGCTCGACGACATCGAGTTCGACGTCCCGGAGATCGATCCAATGTCGACCCTCAGCAGCCTGGTCGACCGGATCACCCCGGCAACCGAATAAGAGGCAGGGGAAACTTTCCCTGCCTCTTTCTTCTACGTCCGATAATACCGGACGCGTTAAGTAAACAAGAGTCCGACCATTTAGAGAGGGGAAGAAGAACGTAACCACGAAGAAGA
>DATGYC010000082.1:0-20931 GCA_035298385.1 Symbiobacteriaceae bacterium
ACGATCGAGACCCCATCCTGCTTCACGGTCACCAGCAGGCGGGCGCCCCGGAACATCACCTTGAACGCAAACTGCGCCCAGTGGCCCGGAATGAACGGGTTGAGGACCAGCTTGCCCTCCTGCACGCGCAGCCCGCCGAAGCCCTGCACCACCGACATCCAGGTCCCCGCCATCGAGGTGATGTGCAGGCCGTCCTCCGTGTCGTTGTTGTAGTTATCCAGGTCGAGGCGCGAGGTCCGCAGGTACATCTCGTACGCCTTCTCCTTGTAGCCCAGTTCACAGGCCAGGATCGAGTGTACGCAGGGCGAGAGCGAGGACTCATGGACCGTCATCGGCTCGTAGAAGTCGAAGTTCCGCTTCTTGGTCGCCAGGTCGTACCGGTCGCCGAGGAAGTAGAGCCCCTGCAGCACATCCGCCTGCTTGATGAAGCAGGAGCGCAGGATCCGATCCCAGGACCACTTCTGGTTCAGCGGCAGGTGCTTCGGATCGAGGTCCTTGACCTTGATCAGTTCCTTATCCAGGAAGCCATCCTGCTGCAGGAAGACGCCCTTGGCCTCATCAGCCGGGTAGTACATCCCGTCCGTGATCGCGCGCCACTGGGTATACTCGGCCTCGGTCAGGCCCAGCTTCTGGACCAGCTCGGCGTAGCGGGTCGGCTCGGTCTGCTGCAGGAAGGCAGCGGCCTCGAGGGCGTACTCGAGCGTCCAGGCGGCGATCCGGTTGGTGTACCAGTTGTTGTTGACGTTGTTCTCGTACTCGTTCGGGCCGGTGACGCCCAGCATGACGTACTGGGACTTCGCCTCGGACCAGTTGACCCGCTCCGCCCAGAAGCGGGCGATCTCGGCGACGACCTCGAAGCCGTACTGACCGAGGTAGCTGGTGTCGCCCGTGTAGCGGACGTAGTTGTAGACCGCGTAGGCGATGGCGCCGTTGCGGTGGATCTCCTCAAAGGTGATCTCCCACTCGTTGTGGCACTCCTCGCCGTTCATCGTCACCATCGGGTAGAGGGCGCCCTTCTCGAAGCCCAGCTTGCGGGCGTTCTCCTTGGCGCGCTCCAGGTGGTTGTGGCGGTAGACGAGGAGCTGTCGGGCCACCTCCTGCGGGGCGGTCGAGAGGTAGAAGGGGAGGCAGTAGGCCTCGGTATCCCAGTAGGTGGAGCCGCCGTACTTCTCGCCGGTGAAGCCCTTCGGGCCGATGTTGAGGCGCTCGTCCTCGCCGGTGTAGGTCTGGTTCAGGTGGTAGATATTGAAGCGGATGCCCTGCTGGGCCGCCACGTCGCCCTCGATGGCGATGTCGGACTCCTGCCACTTCTGGGCCCAGACGCCGGCGTGCTCCTGCTTGAGGGTATCGAAGCCGGTCTGCACGGCCTCGGTCAGGAGCTTGGTCGAGACCTCGACAAGGCGCTCCGCACCGTGATCCCGCGAGGTGACAAGGGCGGCGTACTTCTCGATCGTGGTCGTCTCGCCCTGGGTCAGATCGAGGGTGACCTCGTGGGCGACGTACTTCGCCCGCTCGAAGGGGGTAGAGGTGACGGTGAGGGCCTTGCCGTTCTGGAAGAGCCGGAAGGCCATCGTGGCGGTCAGGACGAAGCCGGTCTTGCGGGTCTTGGTCGTGACGGTGCCGCCATCGCCCGTCGGAGCCTGCGAGACGGCATCCCAGAAGGACTCGTCGTAGTTGGCGTCCTTGTTCATGACGTCGCCGTCCAGGTAGAGCTTCGCCTTTAGCTGGCCGCTGAAGTTGCGGGGGGTGATGGCGTAGCGGAGGGCGCCAATCTCCTTGCGGGCGAAGGAGACGAAGCGGGTGGCCTCGACGGCGAGCTCGTAGCCGTTGGCGAGCTTGGCGACGAAGGTGCGCTGCAGGTAGCCCTCCTGCATGTTCAGCACCCGGCGGAACTCGGTCACCTCGGCCTTGGCGAGGTCGAGCTGCTCGCCATCGAAGTGCAGGTCCAGCCCGATCCAGTTCGTTGAGTTGAGGACCTTGGCGAAGTACTCGGGGTAGCCGTTCTTCCACCAGCCGACGCGGGTCTTGTCCGGGTAGTAGACGCCGGCCATGTAGGAGCCCTGGAGGTGTTCGCCGGAGTAGTGCTCCTCGAAGTTAGCCCGCTGGCCCATGTGGCCGTTGCCGATGGCGCAGAGCGACTCAGAGATCTCGTGGTTATGGGGGTCAAAGCCCTCTTCAATGATCAGCCACGGGTCCTGCTTGATGTACTGCTTCAACGTGTTGTTCTCCCCTTACAGCGATGAGAGCGAGGCGAGTCGTTCTACGCTCATCTGATCAAGACCGGTGATCACGAGGTCAGCATGGCCGAGGTTGGTGGCGTGGCCGATGCCGACGACCTTCATCCCGGCTGCCTTGGCGGCGTCGACGCCGGCAGCGGCGTCCTCGAAGACGACGCAGTTCGCCGGGGCGACCCCGAGGGCCTGGGCGCCCAGGAGGAAGACCTCCGGGTCGGGCTTCGCCGTGCTGGTGTGGGTGCCGTCGATGATCGAATCGAAGTGGCCGATCAGGCCGATGTTCCGGAGGATGATCCCGGCGTTCTTGGAGGCGGAGCCAAGGGCGGTCCGGATGCCGGCCTGGCGGAGGGCCTCGAGGAACTCCTTGGCGCCGGGGAGGATCTCGCTGGGGTCCATCTGTTTGATCGAGTCGACGTACCAGGCGTTCTTCTTGGCAGCGAGGGCGTCGAAGGTGGCCTGGTCGACGCTCTTATTGCCGATCTCCAGGAGGATCTGGAGGGAGCGAACCCGGGAGACGCCCTTCAGGCGCTCGTTCTGCTCCTCGGTAAAGTCGAAGCCCAGCTCGTTGGCGAGGCGGCGCCAGGCCAGATAGTGGTAGCGGGCGGTGTCGACAATGACCCCATCGAGGTCAAAAATGCAGGCTTCAATCTTGTGCATAGCATTCACCATCCTCTAGGGTGGGCAACAGGGCACGGTCTGATGTAGAACAGTCTCGGTGCAATCGGTTGCGCAGTCTGGGAAGATCATATCACAGAATTGGGGGTGGAGGGAGAGGGCGTTTACCCTAGGTGGTGGTGAAGTTCAATCCGGTCAAGAGAGGGGATTTAGGCCAGGCGGTGGGGGCGCTGAGGAGACCCGCTCGGTCCTAATCGAGCGGAATCTACGCTTGTTAGCGCACATTGTAAACACATCGTGGGCGGAACTACAAACGAGAAGAAATGGCCCACACGACAAGGTTTTGCGAGCTACTTGAGGTCGGCTCTCTCCCAGGAGGGACAGTGAGTGCACACTCTTGACATCATGGCTGCCCGATAGGCAGGTTGCATAGAGGGAAAAGGCGACTCTCAGACGCCTATGCTTCCGAGTCGCCTTTGTGTATTTTCAATTCTTGTCAGGGATTCTTGACTCCATTCTTACGAGATTGCACCCAACTATGAATCGAAAAATACTTGACGCTAATAAAAGTTATCAATAAGATGAAATAGGCTACCAAATTAGCGAAGGAAGGGAAACCTGTGACTAAGCGGTGGATTGCCCCGAGTATCGTAGTGATAACGTGTTGCATTCCCGTAACAGCATCGGCCGCGAGTTTCTATGTTGCAGGAGCAAATCTGTATAGTCCGTTACGAAATCCGTATACCGGCGGCCCCTTGAGCAACTTGTCGAAGTCCGTAGTCAGCGCCACCAATTTTAATGATCTTATGACGGCTGCAGGACATACAACGGTCCAGAGTTACAATAGTTCTGTGGTTATTTCTGATTGGAATCCGGATAGCCTCGCAGAAGGAACCGACCTTGCATATTTCACCGGTCATGGTGCACCCACTGGATGGATTCTTCCACAGGACAATGGATCTGGTATTGCAGCCCAAGTCAAGCCGGGAATGTTCAACTTCGGGACTGACGGGAAGCTACGTTGGATCACCTTGGATGCGTGTCAAGTGCTCATGAACGCCAGCACCTGGCAATCTTCATTCAGCGGTCTACATTCGATAACTGGCGCGACCACTCTCACCAACGACTCAGGTGCACGAGGGACAGCATATGCAAACAATCTGAGAGCGGGTCAAACAATCAAGAATGCTTGGTTTAATGCCCTCATCAGTACTGATTCCCTTGCCGGACCGGCTATCTACGGAATTAGGGGTCAAAACATCGGTGGTACGTCTGTCGACACGATCAACGACTATATTACCTCGACACAGTGGGTCTCAGAGTTGTCCTGGTATAGTGTGACGTTCTAGAAAGGTGGCCTAACATGCGCTGGAAACTCGGACTAGCAATGGCGGCAATCACGGGACTGATTGTTGTCTCGAACGTTGCTAAGCAGAATTCTGTGCCTGAGATTAGTGAGTTAGGTAAGAGAGGGGTTGTTACCAAGAACATCCCACTTTCTGTTCGGACGAGCCTTCCCGCAGTCCCTTCGACGCAACGGCTCTATCGCTTGGTGCAGAACAAGCGATCACTGGTTGAAGTCGAGAAAACGGCCAGAGATCTCGGCATGTCGGGAAAAGCGAATGAGATCGACGGAAGGTTTATGGTAAGGGATGGTTCGAATTCCCTAACGGATTATGGATCCGGGTTTTGGTATCTTGATGAACAGAACTTTGCTCAGGCTCAGAAGCGTCCTGGGCTACAGGATGCGAATTCGAGCGGTGCAGCGGCTAACAGGATTGCAGCTCGGTTTTTACCCCCTGGTGTTTCGATTGTGAGTGTGGAACATCACGAGGGGAAGGCAACGATTACTGATGCGAACGGAAAAGAGGACATTTTTCCGATTGGCCATGAATTCAGGTATAGATTAAGCGTTTCAGGTGTTCCGGTAGTGGGCCCAGGAGCCCAGTTGAGGGTTTATATCGGAGCGAACAATGAACTTGATGCGATGTTCTTTGCGGCGCCGTCCCTCCGGCCAGAGAAAGAATTGAGAATTATTACTCCGGCTGCGGCAATTGATCGTCTTCAAAGGCGGGGGGTAACTGCATCCCAACTAGCGGACAGTGCCGAAGTGACTGAGTTTGATTTGGCGTATTATGTCCCGCCAATCATTTCAACTCTGGACGAGCAGGAGACACTCATCCAGCCTGTTTATGTCATGAAAGTTCAGGTTTCTCATGGTGACTCAGTCGAGACTGTGACAGAATATGTGCAAGCGGCTGAGCAAGTAGATTAGTTCTGGGGAACTGCCTCCATATTGTTAGTTCTTGCGGTCGAATCGGCGGAGTCGCCACGGATATCTAATACCTCGCTGACCAGCAGATAATGAAAGCTAACCACAAAGTCACCCTGATTGGGCTGCTGTGAGGCCCTATCAGGGTGACTTTGTCTTCAGTCGAAGAGAAAACAAGAGCAAATGATGAATTCAGGGAGTACAGGGCTGAGTTGATGCGTGGCAGTAGATTTTTCCGGCTACATCTGGGAGGGAGCCCAATGGCCGTACCATTGCATCCATGTTCCCCACATTCCTTAAGCCCGCACATCTGAGTGTCACCACTCATACCCTTGACGTACGGACGAGGGGGATGGATGATCCACGGTGCTCTTCGCGCTAGGTCACTTGGCGGATTCGCTGATTCGCTCCCTAATGGTGGTTGCGGGCTGGCTGACCAACTCCAGCACCTTCCCGCAGTCGCGCTCTCTGAGCCAAGTTCTGCGGTGTGTTAAGCCCTGCAACTGTAAAGGGCGTTTGCCTGGTTGTTTTCGGAGAGGTTCTCTGGGCAGTGAAACCGATAGAACGGATTCTGAGATAACTCGAGCGCTGACGGTTCCGCAGATCTGCCGAGGGAGCCGCTGGAGGCGCCCACTTTCCTCCAGTTGGCACATCTCGTCGTTACCCTTCATACCCTTGCGGTACTAAGTAGGGGAGGGGTGATCGACGGTGCTCGACGCCTTGGGCCACTTGGCCGATTCCTTGATCCGGTCCCTTATGGTGGTTGCGGGCTACCTGACCAACTCCAGCACCTTCCCGCAGCCGCTCTCCGAGCCCGAGGAGGCCGACTGCCTCCGCCGCCTGCGGGAGGGCGATGAGGAGGCCCGCTCGGTCCTGATCGAGCGGAATCTACGCTTGGTAGCGCACATTGTTAAGAAGTTCGACAATACCGGTGAAGAGGTCGACGACCTGATCTCCATTGGAACGGTCGGGTTGATCAAGGCGATCGGGACGTTCAAGCCCGACAAGGGCACCCGCCTAGCCACGTACGCCGCTCGCTGCATTGAGAACGAGATACTCATGCACTTGAGAACCCTAAAACGTGTGCGTGGAGAGGTTAGTCTCTACGACCCGATTGGCGTAGATCGGGAGGGCAATGAGATTACACTCCTGGATGTTTTGGGGTCGGACCCGGACGTGGTGCCCGACCTCGTCGGCAAGCGGCTCGACGAGTCGAAGCTGCGGGAGAAGCTGACCCTGCTCTGCGCCAAGGAGCGCCAGGTCCTGGAACTACGCTATGGTATCTCGGGCGGGCCTCGCAAGACGCAGCGGGAGATCGCCCGCATGCTGGGGATCTCCCGCTCCTATGTCAGCCGAATCGAAAAGAAGGCCGTGACGAAGCTCTTCCGGGAGCTCTTCCATGAGGAGCCGCCGGAGATTCCAGCCGAATAAGTGAACGTGGGCGCCCCACCTGGGCGCCCACGTCTGCCTTAGAACTGGATCCGATCGAGCGAGCGGAGGCTCTGCCCACTAGGAAGGAGGCCCCGCTGGTCCAAGAGCGCCCGCAGCCGAGTGGCGTAGGCCGGATCGGTGGCGTAGCCGGACTCGACCAGCACGGCCAGGACTGCATCCGGATTCGACCGGACCATGCTGATCGGGGCGAAGGGGCGGCTGCCCAGGAGATACTGTGCGCGGGCCTGCCACGCCTGCGGCGCATCGGCGAAGCGCTTGAACCGCTGGAGGAAGAAGGTCTGCTGCCCGCCCTCAACCTCCATCGTCACCTGGCGCACGTACGGATCCGCACCGATGGCCTTGAGGCCGAAGAGGTTGAAGGAACGGGCGCCCGTCTGCAGATCGGTCGCCTCCGCCATCCCCCAGCCAGACTCGTGAATCGCCTGGGCCAGTTGCAGGGAGGGGGAGAGGCCGGTCTGGGCGTAGATCGCCATTGCAATCGGCTCGTACAGGTTGAGGAAGGCTTGCTGCTGCGCCGGCGTTGCGGTCGGCGCTAGGACCGGCTCGCCACCAGGCCAGGCGTAGAAGGGGAGGACGGCAGCCGCTGCAGTCGAGCCATCCGCGCGATACCCGGTGGCGGCGAGGGTGAAGGCGCCCTCACCGATCACGGCCGGGTCCAACTGGAACGATTGGTCGATCGGCTGCCGCTGGCGTGCGACGACGGTGCCTCGCTCGTTCAGCACCCGGTACTCCACCTGAGCGAAGGCCTCGCTGGTGGTAACGCCGACGGGGAGTACCGCCGTAATGACTTGGTCACGCCCGGGAGCGGCGAGCTGGATCGGGCTGGCATCGACCTGGAACCGGATCTGGTCCGTCTCCACGACCGGACCGCCATCCGCGGGAGTCAGGCGGGCCTTCAGGGTGTGGGCGCCGTTGTCGGCGGGCGTGAAGGTGCGGCGGAAGGTGAGGTCGTGCTGTGCCTGAGGTACGCCATCGTACAGCCATCTCACCTGGCTGCGGGGGAAGTAGGCGAGGGCGGAGACCTCCATCTCATAGCGGTAGATGAGGGAGTCCGGGTAGCCGGAGAGCCAGGCCGTTCGGTCCCCAGACCAGGGGGTACCCGTGCCGGTGAAGGTGATGAGCTGCGGGAGGCTGTAGAGCCAGCGATCGACCGTCCAGAGGCCGGCCGCCACGAGGTAGCGCCCGGGCGGGACGGCATGGCTGTTGATGGTGAGCGGGGTCGCGGTTGAGGAGGCGGCGCCCAGGAGGTAGCCCTGGCGGGTGGCCGGATCGATGGCGAAGAGCTGGACGAGGCTGTCGCTCTCGTGCGGGATGCTCCGCCCGGTGGCCGGATCGGTTCGAACGATGCTCAGTGGCGTCGGGGCGTCGATCTGGCCGTTCGCCGGGAGGCCGGTGATCTGAACGGTGGCGGTGCTGAAGCCTGCTCCCTGCCCGGAGGTCAGATCAACTGTCCTCTCACCATCCCAGTCAACCTTGGCGCCCAGTGCCTCGGCGACGAAGCGCAGGGGCACATAGGTGCGACTCCCGACGATGCGGGGCGCCACATCGATCAGCATGGCCTCGGTACAGTCCGCGCGCAGGCAGGCGAGCCGGTTCTGCTGTTCGGCCAGGGTGGGGCCGTTGCAGTCGGTCAGGCCACAGGCCTCGGTTGGATAGAGGCGCACGTAGCGGGCGCCCTGGGTGATCGTTGCGGTACGGGCCTGGTCGTCCCAGCCTACCTGAGCCCCGAGTGCCTCCGAGACGAAGCGAACCGGTACCAGGATGCGGCTGTTCGACATGAGGGGCTGGGCGTCGGGGAAGGTGACGGGGCGCCCGTCGACGCGGATGCTGACGGGGTGAGTCGCCTCGTCCGCTCGGGTAACGGGGGCTAGGGGGAGAAGTAGTAGCAGGGTGGCCAGTAGGGCCAGGAAGCGGTTCCTGGGGCGCACGGGGATCACTCTCCCTTTGGGCTGGGGCTCTTACTCGTTAGATGAAGCGATGCTACCCCTTGGTTGCAGTTCCGGCTCGCTCTCAGCTTCTAGAGCAAGTTAGCCGCGTGGGGCCGCTCTTCCTGCCCGGGCGCCGGGTTGAGCTATAAGGAAGCGAGCCCCCGTCTAGGCCGTTGGTTGGCCAGAGGGGGGCTCGCTTGTATCGAATGATCCGATCCATCTCAAGCTAAGGATGAAGAACGGGGCAGTGGCTGTGGGACTCCCACCAACGCTGCAAGAGCTCCGCACCAGTCCCGCTCCAACGCAGACCCCCTGTCCGACCTCACCCCGCTCAGGTCGCCACCCGAGATTTTCCCCACCCAGCAGGAGATACTACCCGCACCAAGAACTTCCCCTTAAGCATGCACACGATTGCGCACTAAGCCCCCGGAGGTGCCTCTATGCAATTTCTCGGCAACGCCCTGAGCTACAAGCAGACCGGCCGGCAACTGAACATCCAGGTCGCCGGCGGCCTTCTGACCCTTGAGTACCTCGCAGCCGACCTCTGTCACCTGCGCTTCCAGCCCGAGGGGACGAAGATCCGCCCCTCCATCGCCGTCATCAAGCCCAGTTGGCCCGCCGTCACCGTCACCTGCGAAGAGTCCGCCGGCAAGCTCTTCTTCGTCTCCGCCGCCATGAGCGTTGAGGTCAGCCTTGAGCCCGTCCGCCTTCGCTTCCTCAGCCCCGATGGCAGCGAGCTTCTCGCTGATGCCGCTGGACTGAGCTACCAGGAGGGTCAGGTCCGCTGGCAGCAGTCCGTCCGCCCTTGCCAGCACTTCTACGGCTTCGGCCAGAAGCTCGGCTACCTGGACAAGCGCGGCAAGGCGATGACCCTCTGGTCCACCGATGAGCCCTACCACGCCCCCGACGTGGACCAACTCTACCAGGCGATCCCCTTCCACATGGCGATGTGCGAGGGCGCCGCCTACGGCCTCTTCCTGGACTGCACCGCCAAGGTCGAGTACGACATCGCCAAGGCGGAGCCGGACCGGGCCTCGATCACGCTGCACACCCCGGTTCTGGAGGCCTACTTCTTCGCCGGGCCGCACCCGAAGTCGATCCTCTCCCGCTACACGGAGCTGACCGGCCGGATGCCCCTGCCGCCGAAGTGGGCGCTCGGCTACCAGCAGTGCCGCTGGTCCTACTATCCAGAGTCCCGCGTGCGAGAGATCGCCAGCGGGCTCCGGGAGCGGAACCTGCCGGCGGACGTCGTCGTGCTCGACATCGACTACATGGACGGCTACCGGGTCTTCACCTGGGACAACGAGCGCTTCCCCAATCCCAAGCAGCTGATGGATGACCTGAAGGCGCAGGGCTTCCGGGTGATCACGATCGTCGATCCCGGCGTCAAGGTGGACCCGGGCTACGCTATCTACGATGACGGCCTGCAGAAGGATCTCTTCGTCAAGCACGCGGACGGCAAGGTCTTCGAAGGGACCGTCTGGCCGGGCATGACCGCCTTCCCGGACTTCACCCGCCAAGAGGTGCGGGACTGGTGGGGCGATCAGCACAAGCCGGCCCTCCTAGACATGGGCATCGCCGGGATCTGGAATGATATGAACGAGCCCTCCTGCTTCGCCCGCAACACCTTCGCCCCGGACACCCTGCAGGGGGAGAAGGGGGAGGAGCTGCCGCATGACCAGTGGCACAACGCCTACGGCTTCCTGATGTCCAAGGCGACCTTTGAGTCGCTCAAGCGCCTGAAGCCGAATGAGCGGCCCTTCGTCCTCACCCGCTCGGGCTACGCGGGCATCCAGCGCTACTCGGCGGTCTGGATGGGCGATAACCACTCCTGGTGGGAGCACCTGTTCACGCACATGCCGATTCTGATGGGGATGGGGCTCTCGGGCGTTCCGTTCGTCGGCTGCGATGTGGGTGGCTTCCAGGGCGACCCCTCCGGCGAACTGCTCGCTCGCTGGATGCAGGTGGGCGCCCTGACCCCCTTCTTCCGCAACCACGCCGCCGCAGGCACAGCCGCGCAGGAGCCCTGGGTCTTTGGCGAGCAGATCGAGTCGATCTGCCGCCGCTTCATGGAACTGCGCTACGAACTGATGCCCTTCCTCTATAATGAGTTCCGGCGAGCGGCCCAGACCGGCCTACCGATCATGCGCCCGCTCCTCCTCGAGTTCCCGAGCGACCCCGCCGTGGCCAACCTCTCCGATCAGTTCATGGTCGGGCAGGACCTGATGGCGGCGCCGGTCTATCAGCCCGGGGCGGATCACCGGATGGTCTACTTCCCAGCGGGCGCCTGGCGGGACTTCTGGACCGGTGAGCGAATCGTCGGGCCGACCTACCAGGTCGTCAAGGCCCCGCTCGAGACCCTGCCGCTCTACGTCCGGGAGGGCGCCATCGTCCCGCTGCAGCCGGTCGTTCAGCACACCGGTGAGGCGGTGGATGAGCTGATCCTGACCGTCTGGGGCGAGGCAGAGGGGGAGCTTTCGCTCTACGAGGATGATGGCGAGACGCTCGCCTTTGAATCCGGTGCCTACAGCGAGACGAAGGTCCGCTTTGCCCAGGAGGGCGGGCGCTGGCGTCTGACCGTGGGCGCCCCCACCGGTACCTTCACGCCAGCATGGACGAAGTTGACCCTGCGCCTGCACGGGATCACCGCCACGCAGATCGAGCGAGGTGCGGAAACGGTTGCCCTAGAGCGGCGCCCGGATGGTGCCTTGACGGCCTCTTTCTCGGTTGCACAACCGAGTAATCAAGAGTTTTACCTCCGCTAAAGACCGGATTTGCATCTTTTTCTCCTCCCGAAGGAGGAAAAATAGCTCCTACGGGTGAATGATAGTAGCGTGAACGAAACGCAGACCCGAGCGTTTTGGGAAGGGCCCGCCCCTGGGGCCCTTCTCTCCGGGCCGAGTGCGCAACCGGATGCACGGGCAAGCAGGCGAGGAGGCACAGTCGAGTGGCTACGATCAAAGATGTCGCCAAGCGGGCAGGTGTTGCCCCCTCGACCGTCTCACGCGTCCTTTCCGGCTCCACACGCATATCGCCGGAGACGCATGAGAGGGTTAGATCAGCGATGCGGGAGTTAAACTACCACCCGAACGCGATCGCAAGGTCCCTGGCCCAAAAGTCGACCGCCACGATCGGGTTGATGATCGCCCGGCCGGCGGAGCAGGCCCTTGCCAATCCGTTCTTCCCGGAACTGATGCGCGGCATCGGCTCGGTCCTCTACGGCGCTGGGTACAACCTGATGCTCTCGATGGTCAGTTCGCCCGATGAGGAGCGCAACGTCTGCCTCCGCCTGCTCCGTGGGCGCCGGGTCGACGGTGTGATTCTCGCTTCGGCCTCGCTGGACCACAAGCTCGTCGATGATCTGGTGGCGGAGGAGTTCCCCTTCGTCCTGGTCGGCCGAGTCGATGGTCAGAGTGGCATCACCACGGTCAACAACGACAACGAGATGGTCGGCCGGATGGCGGTACGCCATCTGATCGCCCAGGGGCACCGGCGCATCGGCCTGATTGGCGGGCCGTCGGAGCTGACGGTCTCGATCGACCGGACCTTTGGCTATCGCCAGGGGCTGGCGGAGGCCGGCATTGTCTGGGACGGTGGGCTCGAGGCTGGCGGGTGGTTCACGAAGGAGGGAGGCCACCAAGCCCTCCTGGAGTTGATGGACCGGCCAGCGCCGCCGACGGCAGTCTTCGCCGCCGACGATGCGATGGCGGTGGGCGCCCTGATGGCGCTCAAGGAGCGGAAGCTGGAGCATAAGGTCGCCCTCGTTGGGGTGAACGATGACCCGCTGACCGCCCTGGTGGACCCGGCGCTCTCCACGATCCGGATTCCGGTCTTCGATCTGGGAGCGACGGCGGCCCGAACCCTGCTTGAGATGCTCAAGCGCGACGAATGGGAGCCCAGGTCCGTCCTGCTCCCCAGCACCCTTGTGATCCGGGCGTCCTCTAACTGGGCGCTGTAAGTTATAAATTTCCGGATCGACTCAGACCGATTGAAGCTAATGGAGGGGTACTTGTGAGCAAGAAGAAGTGGATCGCGGGTCTCGCCGCTGCCTCGATTCTGGCCACGGTTGCAGCGGGCTGCACGACCAAGAAGGCTGAGACGCCGGCTCCGGCCGGTGGCACCACGGCTCCGGCTAAGGGTGGCAAGAAGGTCCTGGTCTGGTCCCACCTGACCGAGCAGGAGGTTGGCGACGTCCGCACCCTGGCCGAGAAGTGGGCCAAGGATACCGGCAACACCGTTGAGGTCATCTATGACCAGACCGGCTTCCAGGAGTTCGCCACCGCTGCGACCGCTGGCGCCGCCCCGGATCTGATGTACGGCATCGCCCACGACAACCTGGGCACCTTCTGGAAGGCTGGCCTGCTTGAGGCGATCCCGGCTGGCACCATTAACGATGCCGACTACGTCCAGACCGCGCTCGACGCCGTCAACTTTGAGGGCAAGCGCTATGGCGTGCCGGTCTCCATGGAAGCGATCGGCCTCTTCTACAACAAGAAGCTGGTCCAGACCGCTCCGAAGACCTGGGCTGAGTTTGAGAAGGCCGCCAATGAGAAGGGCTTCCAGTATGACGCTAAGAACTTCTACTTCTCCTACGGCTTCCTCGGCGGCGAGGGCGGCTACGTCTTCGGCAAGAAGGACGGCGCCCTCAACAAGGATGACGTGGGCCTGAACAACGACGGCGCCGTCAAGGGCCTCACCCTGATCGGTGACTTCGCCAACAAGTACAAGTGGATGCCGCAGGATATCAACAACGACATGGCCAAGGCCAACTTCCAGACCGGCAAGTCCGCCTTCTACATCTCCGGCCCGTGGGATGTCAAGGGCTTCAAGGATGCCGGCGTTGACTTCGGCGTCGCCCCGATGCCCACCATGCCGTCCGGCAAGGCCTTCCAGCCGTTCGTCGGCGTCCAGGCTGCCTTCGTCTGGTCCGGCACCAAGGTCAAGGCTGAGGCGCTCGACCTGATGAAGTACCTGCAGGCCAACTCGCCGAAGCCGCTCTTCAAGACCGGCAACCGCATCCCGGTCCAGAAGAAGTTCCAGGAGGATGCTGAGGTCAAGGCTAACGCCGAGCTCGCCGCCTTCGGTCAGTCCGCCACCAACGGTGTCCCGATGCCGAACATCCCGGCGATGGGCGCTGTTTGGGATCCGGCTGGCAAGTCTCTCGACCTGGTCATCACCGGCAAGGCTCAGCCGAAGGCTGCTGCCGACGACGCCGTCAAGACCATCAAGGACGCCATCAAGGCCCAGGGCTAAGTCACGCACGTAAGGAGGAAGGGGCGGGCTGAACCGATGGTTCACCCGCCCTGTTTCCTTCCCGGCTCTACTCCTAGGAGGTGCCCGATATGGTCGAAAAGGAGCGGAGGTGGGCGCCCTACGCCTACCTGGCGCCAGCGCTGATCTCGATTCTAGTCCTGACCATCTTCCCGCTACTCTTTACCGTTGGTCTGGCCTTTACGGATGCCAATCTGGTTAGCTTCAACAAGGGCACCGTCGCCTTCATTGGCATCAAGAACTTCACCGAGCTCCTCACTGGCGGCTTCAAGGACGTCTTCTTCCCCGTCTTTGGCTGGAACATTCTCTTCGCCTTCGCCTGTGTCATCACCCAGTTCGCCTTGGGTCTCGCGGCCGCCCTTCTGCTGAACAACCAGCACATGAAGGAGTCGAACTTCTACCGCGCGATCCTCATCCTCCCTTGGGCAATCCCTGGCAACTTGGCCATTCTCTCCTTCACGGGCATCTTCCAGACGACGGGCGGTGTGCTCAACGTCTGGCTCGCCAAGCTCTTCGGCATGGCGCCGGTCCCGTGGCTGCAGGATCCCAACCTGGCCAAGCTTGCCGTTATTATCGTTAATCTGTGGCTGGGCTTCCCCTGGTTCATGACGGTCTGCCTGGGCGCGTTGCAGTCGGTCCCGACAGAGATGTACGAGGCGGCTGACATCGACGGGGCGGGCAAGTGGGTCAAGTTCTCGCAGTTGACCATGCCGCTCCTCTTCAAGGTGACGGCACCGCTCCTGATCTCCTCCTTCGCGACCAACTTCAACGGCTTTAACACCGCCCTGCTGCTGGTCAACGGTGGTCCAAACCGTGTCGGTCCGTATCAGGCGGGCTACACCGATATCCTGGCGTCGGTTGGCTACAAGCTGACCGTCAACCTGAACCGCTATGGTCTCTCGGCGGCACTCTCTTGCATCTTGTTCGTGCTGGTAGGCGTCATCTCCATCATGAACATGAAGCTAACCGGCGCCTTCGGGCAAGACGAGGAGGCATAAGCGATGGCCAGCGACCGCAAGAAGCTCCGGCCTGATGAGGTACTGGACCTCTGGGTCTCCCGTCTGATCGTCTGGGCCCTGATCCTGGTCATCCTCTTCCCGATCCTGGCGATCATTACGGCGAGCCTGCAGAAGGGGGCGGCGTTCAACACGGGCGCCCTGCTGCCGAGCCCCGAGCTCTTCACCCTGGATAACTACCGAGACCTACTGACGAAGACCAAGTTCACCACCTGGATCTTCAACACGTTTTGGATGGGTACAGCGATCGGCGTCGTTCAGATCGCCCTGACGATCACGGCCTCCTACGCCTTCGCCCGCCTCAAGTTCTGGGGCAAGAAGAACGGCATTCGGACGCTCATGATCCTGCAGATGATGCCCTCGTTCGTCTCGTTGGCGGCGATCCAGTTCGTCGCCTACAAGCTGCACATGGCGAACCTCTTTGGCTACTTCATCTTCACGGCGGGCGCTGGTGCCTGGTCGATCTGGCTCATGAAGGGCTACATTGACGGCATTCCGAGGGACCTGGATGAGGCGGCCAAGGTGGATGGTTGCACGGACTGGGAGGTCTTCATCAAGATCATCCTGCCGCTCTCCTACCCGATGATGGCGGTGCTCTTCCTCTTCTCCTTCATCGGCACCTTCTCGGAGTTCATCATGGCCTCGGCACTGCTCAAGCAGCAGAACCAGTACATCCTGCTGCAGGGCCTGCGGACCTTCACGGCCAACGCCTTCTCGACCAACTGGGGCCGGCTCTCGGCAGCCGTCGTCCTGGCCTCTGTTCCGCTCGCGATTCTGTGGGCGTTTGGGCAGCGGTATGTGACGAGTGGGCTGACCCGTGGTGCTGTTAAGGGTTAAGGATTAGGTGTAGTCTCTGGGCGGCGCGGCGGTCTGCGTTGCGTCGCCCTTTGGTTTGGTGGGGTGTAGGGGTCTTTTTTTATGGGGATTTTGGGGATCCAATCCCCATAATCCCAAAATAAAAAGAACGACTACACCCAGTTCTCAACCTCCCGGTCTCAACTCCCACAAGGAGGCCCCGCACATGCAACTCGCTGCACTCGAACACGTAGCCCGCGCCCCAATGGCCTACCCCGTCGCTGAGGATCACCTGCGCGTCATTCTGAAGACAGCCACTGGCGACGTCGCCCGGGCTCTCTGCTTCTATGGTGACCGCTATGGTGGCCCGGTCTGGGTCCCCACGGAGGAGGACCCGTCCGTTGAGATGAAGCTCCTCGGTTCGGACGGCGTCTCGGACTACTGGGGCGTGACGCTCCAGCTCACCTCCAAGCGCTTCCGCTACCTCTTCTACGTGGAGGGCCAGGACGGTGATCGTTGCTGGTTTGCCGAGAACGGCGTGCACCGGAAGCGGCCAAAGGGCTACGCCTTCCAGTACGCCTACATCCACAAGAACGACAGCTGGCAGCAGCCGGACTGGGTGGGGGCTTCGGTCTTCTACCAGATCTTCCCCGACCGCTTCTATAACGGCGACCTGACGAACGACCCCTCGCCAAAGATGAAGTGGGGCGACAAGCCTGACCGTAACTCGATGGCGGGCGGTGACCTGGCTGGCATTGAGCAGAAGCTCGACTATGTGAAGGGTCTGGGCATTGGCTGCATCTACACCACCCCGATCTTCACCTCGCCCACCAATCACAAGTACGACACCACCGACTACTACACGATCGACCCGACCTTCGGGACGAACGAGCAGTTCCGCTCCCTGGTAGCGAAGGTGCATGAGTACGGCATGAAGTTCCTGCTCGACGCCGTCTTCAACCACTCTGGCGCGGCCTGGGCGCCCTTCGTCGACGTGATCGAGAAGGGCCAGGAGTCCGAGTACAAGGACTGGTTCTACAACCTGCATGAGTTCCCGGTCTCGGTGGAGAAGATCAACTACGAGACCTTCGCCTGGAACGTCGCCTCCATGCCCAAGCTGAACACCGGTAACCCTGGTCTGAAGGAGCACCTGCTCGACGTCGCCGCCCACTGGATCAAGGAGTACGGCATCGACGGCTGGCGCCTGGACGTCGCCAACGAGGTCGACCACCACTTCTGGCGCGACTTCCGCAAGACCGTCAAGTCCGCCAAGGGCGATGCCTGGATCCTGGGTGAGATCTGGCACAACTCCTTCGACTGGCTCCAGGGCGACCAGTATGACTCGGTGATGAACTACCCGTGGCGTGATGCGACGCTCAACTTCCTGAAGGGCAACCTCGACCCGATCGAGTACGACCAGGAGTTGACCAAGATTCGCTACTGGTACACCGCCGAGGCCCAGCGTGGCCTGCTCAACCTGCTCGGCTCGCATGATGCCGCACGGGTCCGGACCGAACTGGGCGGCTCACGCACCAAGGCGGCCCAGGCGGCGGTCCTGCTCCTGACGGCGGAGTCTGTCCCGCTGATCTACTACGGTGACGAGATCGGCATGGAGGGCGCCGGCGATCCCGACTGCCGTCGCTGCTACCCGTGGGATGAGCCCGAGCAGCAGGATGCCGAGATGCTCTCGCTCTATCGCAAGTTGATCGCCATCCGGAACGACCGGCCCTGGCTGAACAGTGGCGACTGGGAGACGATCGAGGCGGAGGTTGCCACCGGGGTCTACGGCTACCGCCGGGTCCCGCGCAAGGCCGAGTTCCGCACCGAGGAGCCGGAGGCGAAGGATGGGCTCTGGGTCTACATCAACACCTCGATCCATCCGGTGACGGTCGACCTCTGGGCTGACTGTGACCTGGTGGACATGCTGGACGGCACGTTGAAGGCGGGCCAGGTGACGGAGGGCAACAAGCTCTTCCTGCCGGCGAACGGCTTCGCGGTGCTGGGACCGGCTGGCGAGAAGTAGGGTCTGGCGCTGCCCCGCTAGAAAGGTCGGAGCCGGTCCCCATCCTGATGGGACCGGCTCCTTTTCGCACATGAGACGGCTCACGCCTGTTCCAAGGAGGTAGATTGATCTGAAGCGTACCCTCTCCATCCTGTTGCTCCTCGTTACGCTCCTTGCGGTGGGCGCCCCGGCCAGTGCGGCTCCGGCCGACTGGTCCAAGGAGTCGATCTACTTCCTCATGATCGATCGCTTCCGCGATGCGGACCCGAACAACAACCAGAACGTCACCAAGGGGGACATTCGCGGCTGGCACGGCGGCGATATCGCAGGCGTTATGGAGAAGCTCGACTACATCAAGGGCCTTGGTTTTACGGCGATCTGGATCACCCCGCACGTCAAGAATACGGGCCGGGACTACCACGGCTACGGCGCCGTCGACTTCAAGGATGTCGATCCGCACTTTGGTGATCTGGCAAAGATGAAGGAGTTCGTCAGCGAGGCCCACAAGAAGGGCCTTAAGGTGATCTTCGACATCGTGGTCAACCACACGGGACCGCAGTCGCCGCTGGTGACCGAGCACCCGGACTGGTTCCACCCCAAGTGTGACATCGCCAACTGGAGCGATGAGAAACAGGTCCAGAACTGCTGGATCTACGCCCTGCCGGACTTCGATCAGTCCAAGCCAGAGGTTCGCACCTACATCCTGGACTACTCGAAGTTCTGGATCGACCAGACCGGCGTGGACGGCTTCCGGCTGGATACCGTGCGCCACGTCCCGGCCGACTTCTTCGCCTGGTACAGCGCGGAGCTGCAGAAGGTGAAGCCTGGCTTCTGGCTGATCGGTGAGGTCTGGGAGTCGGGGCCGGCCAAGCTGGCGGTCTACCAGAAGGCGGGCGTCAACGCCCTGCTGGACTTCCCGATCGCTGAGACGGCCCGCAAGGTCTTTGCCAAGGACTCCGGCTTCGCCCTCCTGGCGGGGGTGAACAAGCAGGTGGAGCAGACCATGCCGGACCCGAAGGCGATGGGCGGCTTCCTGGACAACCATGACATGCCCCGCTTCATGAGCGAGGCGAAGGATGACAAGATCAACCGGCTGAAGCTGGGGCTGACCTACCTCTTTGGCGCCCGCCCGATCCCGATCCTCTACGCGGGCACAGAGGTAGGCATGGAGGGCGCCAACGACCCTTACAACCGGGTCGACTTCCCGTGGGATGACCAGAAGAATCCAGACGTAGCGGCGCTGGTCAAGAGGCTGAACGAGGTCCGCAAGGCCTCCCCTGCCTTGCAGAGCGGCGAGACGGTCGACCTTCTGATCGAGACGAAGCAGTACGCCTTCGCCCGCAAGGCCGGCGATGACCTTGCGATCGTCGCCCTGAACAACCAGGCGGACTCTTTTAGCAGTGCGGTCCCCGTGACCGACTTGGGTCTGAAGGATGGAACCGTCCTGGTGGACCAGATCAGTGGGGCCAAGGTGAAGGTTGCGAACGGCGCCTTTACCCCGGCCCTGACGGGACGGGCGGGCGCCATCTACCGCGTACAGCCGTCGAGCTTCCTCTTCCCCATGCTCGGTGGGTTGATCGTCATCATTGTGGTGGCGGTTACCGGGATTCGGCGCCGTCGGCGGCGGTAGCTAGCCGGGGGACGTTCCCAGGGGCGGGCGCCCATGGTACAATCTTCCCCATACGGAGGTGGCCCCCCAATGTCGCAACTCTTGCGCCCGGCGGAGTATCGCCGCTCGATCCATCACATCGACCTGGACCGGCTGGCCGCCCTCGGTAAGAAGGCGGTCCTCCTGGACCTGGATAACACCCTCGTGGAGTGGAACGCCCCGGAGCCGACCGCTGAGCTGACGAACTGGCTGGCAGCGGTTCGGGCTCGGGGGATGCAGCCCTGCCTCGTCTCGAACAACCGGGGACCGCGGGTGAGCGCCTTCGCCGGCAAGGCCGGGCTGCCCTACGTCTCACGCGCCATTAAGCCCCGCCGGAAGGGCTTCCGTGAGGCGATGGCCCAGTTGGGCGTCACCCCAGATCAGACGGTGGTGGTGGGGGATCAACTCTTCACCGACATTCTGGGTGGGAACCGCTCCGGTGCCTACACGATCCTGGTCATGCCGCTCCATCCAAAGGAGTTGGCCTGGACGAAGATGATGCGCCGCTTCGAGCGGCCCCTGCTTGCCAAATGGCGGAGCCAGGGGTTGCACCCGGAGGAGTAGAGATCAAGGGCTGCCGCAACGTTGCGGCGGCCCTTTCTACAATGATAGACAATGTTGTAGGTTGAATTTTACCGTAAGGCAGGGTTGGCCAGAGCCGGAGGCGAAAGCTATCAGCCATACTTCGTGGAAGGGGGCGGATCTGCCAATGCGTGGACAGGTTGGTGGTCAAAGCCGTCTCTACGGTCTGCTGGGTCGTCCGGTCTCACACTCGCTCTCCCCGGTCATGCATGAGGCGGCCTTTTTGGCGCAGGGGATGAACTATCGGTATCAGGCCTTTCAAGTCGAGCCTGAAGCGTTGCCCATGGCGGTGACCGGGCTCAAGGCCCTGGGGGTGGCGGGCGTCAACGTGACGATCCCGCACAAGGAGGCGATCCTGCCGCTCCTCGATGAGGTGACCGAGAACGCCCGCCTTGTTGGCGCGGTCAATACGATCGTGCATCGCAATGGGCGCCTGATTGGCTACAATACGGATGGCTGGGGCTTCCTCTGCGCCCTGGAAGAGGCAGGGGTTCGCCCGACGGGGGCGCGGGCCGTCGTGCTGGGCGCCGGTGGCGCCGCCCGGGCCATCGCCTCGCATCTGATCCTCGCTGGCGCAGCCCATGTGGCCGTGCTCAACCGGACGCTCGACAAGGCGGAGCGTTTGGTGGCGGAGCTGACCGCCTCCCTGCGGGCGGCGAAGGGGCCGTCCTACCACCTGCCCCCCTTTGTCGCCGGGCGCCTGGCGTCAGAGGCGCTAATCCGGGGAGCTGACCTAGTCGTCAACTGCACGGCGCTCGGCATGGGCGAGTTGGCGGGGGAGTCCCCATTGGCTGATTCAGGCTGGCTGCGACCGGGCGCCGTCGTCTACGACACGGTCTATCGTCCGGCCGAGACGCGGCTCCTGCAAGAGGCGAAGGCGGCTGGAAATCAGGCCATTGGCGGCCTGGGGATGCTCGTCCACCAGGGCGCCTGCGCCTGGGAGTACTGGTTTGGCCGTCGCGGCCCGACCTCGATCATGTGGGCGGCAGCGAAGGCGGCTCTGGCGGAGTAGAAGGAGGCGGGGAGGATGGGGGCGCTCTCAAGCTATGGCCTCGTCCCGGCTGGCTGGCCCACGCTACTCGTCGGGGTACTCAGCGGCCTGCTTGGTGGGCTCGC
>DATGYC010000083.1:0-5578 GCA_035298385.1 Symbiobacteriaceae bacterium
CGGATGGCGCCCCGCTGGCGGGGTACGCAGCCGAGTCCGTCGACCTGGCCGATCTCGCCCTGGCCCCGCTCGATCTGCTCTACCTCGCGGAGGAGGGCGGTCCCGGGCGCCTGGAGATCGAAGAGCGGATCGCGGCCTTCCTGCTGGATCCGGCGGTCAAGCCCGCCGGCCTGCCAGAGGGTGCCGGGGTCCAGGTGGAGCTCGACCCGGCCGATAGCAGCCTCAGCCTGGCGGCAGCGCTCGCCCTGGCCGGCTCCCTGCGGGACCTGCTCCATGAGTCCCGGCCCTTGGGCGAAGGTGACCTGCAGTGGCAGAGTGCGACCCCGGCTACCGCCACCGCTGATGGTGGCCTGGGCGCCCGTGCGACTGCGGCCCTCGCAGCGCTTCAGGCGGTCCGGCAGGCGCTCTTTGACGCCCTGCTTGGCGGGCAGGCGCTCCCGGAGAGCGAGAGCGCTGCCGCCCTGCTGGAGCCGACCCTGGTCGAGTCAGGCGGCGGTGATGGCCCCGGTGGCCCTCTGCCCCCTGACGGGGACCCGATCCTGCTTGAAGAGCTCGAGGACCCGGGCGTGCCGCACACCGCGCTGCTGACCGCCCTTCGCCAGGCCGCTGAGTTCGGGATTCCGCAGGCGGTCTGGGTTCCGGCGGGCGCCCTGAACGAGCTCGCCCAGGTAACGGCGCGGATCGAGACGGTCCAGCGTGAGATCGATCGGCGCCTCGCCGCCTATGCTGCGGTCAGCATCGACGCGACGGCAGAGGGAGGCCGGAGCCGGGCGATCGCTCAGCTCCAGGCACTCTTTGGTCCTGGCTTCCGCGCCCTACCGGCCCTGGCGGGCGCCCCGGCGGCGCAGGCGGGCTTCGACCATGACGTCTACAACTTCCTCGGCGGTGATCCCCTCGCCCCCGCCACCTTCCTGCAGCGGATGGCCCGCGTCCGGGAGAACGCTGGTCGTTTCGACCAGGTGCTCCTCTACGCCGAGGCGTTCGGCCAGCAGGCCCAGGATCACCTGGCTGTTGGACAGTTCCCGGCCGATTCGTACGACCGCTGGGTCGGCCTGCCCGTGGAGGAGGGCCCGTTCTGGTCCCACGGCAAGCTCTCGGTCCTCGCCTATCGGAGCGAACCCGGCCTCTCGCTGGGGAACGCTGTGACCGGCCTCTTCATTGATGAGTGGACCGAGGTGGTCCCGGAGACGGAGGAGATGGGGGGCATCGCCTTCCACGCCAACGAGCCGAACGCCCGGGCGCCCCAGGCGGTCCTGCTCGCCGTACCGCCCAAGATGAAGGGTACCCAGTGGTCGCTCGACCTGCTGGAGCAGATCCTGCGCGAGACGCTCGATCTGGCGAAGCTGCGGGCCGTCGATCCGGCCGCGCTCGGACAGGCGGGCCACTTCCTGCCGGCGATCTACCTGGCCCACAATACGGCGAATGCGACCGTCTCGACCGACCTGAAGCCGCTCTTGACCAAGTAAGGGGGATGAGCCCATGGGATCGATCACGACCTGGATGCGCCTTGAGCCCCAGACCCGTACCGAGGACCTGAGCCGTCCCCTGCAAGCCCGGATCCATGACCCGCTCTGGCTGCTGGCCCGCCAGTGGCAGTCCGGTGAGTTCCACGGCGAGGACGCCGGCACCCCCATCCAGGCTAAGGTTACGCTGAAGACGTCGGGGCTGGAGGCCTACCACCCCGGTCCCGTCGGACCCGGCCCCGCCGATCCGAATCGGGTCTTCCGCCCGTTCGACAACTGGCGTGCGAACAAGCCGCTCGAGGCGGTGGTGGAGGGGGAGCCCGTCCGGCGCCCCCACCGCCCAGACCTCCGTCAGGCGGCTGAGGCGGGGCTTCAACTCTGCCGTCTGCTGACCAAAAACGGGGTGGGCTCCGTTGCGCCGCTCTATCGCGCGTATGCCAAGCTGACCCCGCCGGCTGACCTGGACGCCGCCACCCGGCGCTTCCTCGCGGTGATGGGCAAGCGGGCGCCCGATGGCGATCGCCTCTATCAGGAGAGCGCTGAGCTGGTCCGCCCCCCAGAGGGCGTCGCGCCGAAGCTCCCACCGTTGCCGGTGATCCCGGCAGCCCAGCAGGCGGGCGCCCTGGTGGCCCTGCAGGAGTTCGTCGACTGGTACGAGACCCTCTTCGCCGAGCCGGAGGGGATGCCGTCCGCCTGGAACCCGGAGCGCCAGGAGTACGAGTTCGCCGTGGGCGGGACCCTGGATGGCCGTGAGGTCGTCCTGACCGCTGATGGCTATGCCGATGGGCACCTCGACTGGTACGCCTTTGATCGGCACGCCACGGCTTCGCTCGGCCTTTCGGGGACCGCATACCCGAACTGGTCCGGCAAGACGATGATCCCGGTCCCCGTCACCTTTAAGGGGATGCCGGCCAACCGCTGGTGGACCTTTGAGGATGAGCGGGTCCACTTCGGCGGCGTCGAGGCCGGCAAGCGGGACTTGGGTCGGCTGATGCTCGGCCAGTTCGCCACCCTCTACGGCAACGACTGGTTCGTCATCCCGGTCGCCGTACCGGCGGGCGCCATGGCGACGGTCGGCACCCTCTCGGTGATGGATACCTTCGGCTCCTGGGAGACGATTGAGCCCTACACGAAGCTGGAGCCGGCCGGCTCGACCTGGCGGATCTTCCACCTGAGCGAGCGCGTGCCGGTGCCGACCAGCGCCAAGCTTGACGCCCCGATCCTCTTCCGGCCGCCGACCCTGGTGGGCTCGCTCCAGTCCAAGCCGATCGAGGAGGTCCTCTTCCTGCGCGATGAGGGCGCCAACATGGCCTGGGCGGTGGAGCGGGTCGTCGAGGGGCTACTGGGCCAGCCGGTCCAGCGGGCTGAGGAGGGGGCGACCGCGGCTGGGGATCTAGCGAGCACCGCCAGCGGGCTGCGCTACCGGATCAGCACCTCTGTGCCGGATCACTGGACGCCCCTCTTGCCGGAGCGGCTGGCTGATAAGCGCTCGATCCGGCTCGTCCGTGGCCGCTTGCTGCGGGCGCTGGACGGCGAGGTGGCCCCGCCGCCGAAGGGCGAGCTTCTGACCCCGGCGCAGCCCCTCGCCCTCTATGAGGAGGAGGTGCCGCGGGCGGGCGCCCGCGTGACCCGGCAGTATCAGTATGCCCGCTGGAACGGTGGTTCGAGCCACCTCTGGATCGGGCGGCAGAAGGGCGCCGGGCGTGGCGAAGGCGCCAGCGGCCTGCGCTTCGACGTCGTGGAATAGCATGAAGCGACCCCTCCCGCAGTCCAGCGGGAGGGGTCGCTTTGCGCCTTGAGATGCAGCGGTGGTGCGCGAACGCCTAGTGCCCCAGGGGAAGGGCTGTCGGGTCAAACTCGCCGCTCTCGTTCGCATCGTCGGGCGCCGAGATCTGACCGCTGGGCACCAGACGCCAGACCAACGCCAGATTGGCCAGACAGAGCAGGGCCGTGATCGGGAAGACGGCCCGGAAGCTGACGGAGGCCGCTACGGCGCTGCCCACCAGCGGCCCCAGGAAGTTGCCCACCTGTTGCGCTGAGGCAGAGAGGCTGAAGACACGGCCCTGAAACGACCGGCTCGCTGCCACCGAGGTGAGGGCGTTGGCCGCCGCAAAGACGCCGCCGGCGAAGCACCCCTGCCCAAAGCGGAAGAGGATCAGCTCCCACCAGTTCCCCGCCAGCCCCTGCAGGGAGTACATGACGGCAACACCGCCCAGACAGATCAACAGGACACGCTTGTAGCCCACGCGGTCACCCATCCGGCCCAGGTAGGGCGATGCCATCACCGTGGCGACGCCGACGACCGAGAAGACCGCACCGCTGAGGAAGGAGAGCAGGGCGGGCGGGACATTCAGGGTCTGCAGGTAGAGGGGGATGATCGGCTCGGCGTTCATAATGGAGAAGCACTGCACGGCCACGACGACCATCATGGCCAGCAGCGTCGGGCTAGCCGTCACCACCTGCAGGTCGTCAGCCAGACGGGTCTCCTTCGCCTTCTTAGCGGGCGCCTTGTACTGCTCCTTGACGAAGAAGATGAAGACGGTCGCCTGGATAAAGCAAGCCAGGCCGTTGAGGAAGAAGATGGGCTGGTAGCCCATGAAGCTGGCCAAGAACCCGCCCAAGAAAGGCCCGAGGATGCTGCCAGCGGTCACCGAGGTCTGGATCATGCCCAGCATGTAGCCGGTCTCCTTCTTCGGGGTGATGGCCGTCATGTAGGCGATGCAGGCGGCCATGATGCCGAAGGTCGCGCCCAGCAGGAGGCGGAGGGCCACCAACTGCCACGGGTGGGTAGCCAGGCCCATGAGGGTGACGGATAGACCCTGGCCAATGGAGGCGCCGATCATGATCGGGCGGCGCCCGGTGCGGTCGGAGAGTCGGCCCCAGAAGGGCAGCGCCACCGCGGCGCTCACAAAGGTGGCGGCGAAGATCACCCCGGTCCAAAGCTCGACGCTATGGCCGGCGATCCCCATCGTCTGTACGTAGAGTGGCAGAAAGGGCATGACCAGGCTGAAGCCCATGTTGGAGATGAAGAGTGCAACCCAGATAAGCCAGAGGCTGCGGCGCCAGGATGGATCGGAGGACTGCAAGTAGGCCACTTCCTTGAGGGAGACCGTTTATACGGCTTGGGTTTGCATGCGGGGGTACAAACGGCAAGACCATCATCTATAGCATTTTAACGTATGTAAGCATATCTGTTGTATCTGGATCTCGCAATGGGAAGAGATTCTACCCGTACCTGCGTTAGTGCCTGCCGTCAAGGGGAATCTGCTCCTGTCCCGTCGAAAGAGTCCGGACTACCGCACAGAGGGTGAGCTTATGCACCGCCTACTCATCTGGGGCCCCCGGGCCCACCAGTACGCTGACCTCCTCGCTAAGCAGGGCTACCCGGGCCCGATTCTTCCCGCTACGACGCTCGCGGAGGCGCTGCCGCTCGCGGCCGAAGCTGAGATTCTCCTGGGCGCCCGCATCCCGGCCGAACTCCTGACCCAGATGCCGCGACTCCGCTGGATCCAGACGCCGAACGCAGGGGTGGAGGACCTGGTAGCCGCCCCGATCCCGCCGGGGGTGCTGACGACTCGGGTGGTCGGCCTCTTCGAGGGCTACATCGCCGAGTGGACCCTGGGCTACATGCTGGCGCACACCCTTCGCCTGCAGCAGGGCTTGACCCAGCAAGGGGAGGGGCAGTGGCAGCACTACTTCATCGACCGGCTCGAGGGGAAGCGGCTCGGCGTGGCCGGGATCGGCTCGATCGGGCAGGGCGTGGCCAGGCGGGCCGCGGCGCTGGGGCTGCAGGTGGTGGGCTTGGGGCGGCGTGGGCGGGCTGACGGCTCGCTCTTCAAGGCCACCTACACCCCTGACCGACTCCTGGAGTTCTGCCGGGGCCTCGACTTCTTGGCGATCACCCTGCCGTTGACCCCTGAGACGGAGGGGCTCTTCGGGGCGGAGGCGCTGGCGGCGCTGAACCCGGGCGCCCTCGTCCTCAACGCCGGCCGCGGCCGTGTCGTCCAGGAGGAGGCGCTACTCGGCGCCCTGCGTGGGGGCCACCTCGGCGGGGCGGTCCTCGATGTCTTTGCCACGGAGCCCCTCCCGCCTACGCATCCGCTCTGGCGAGAGCC
>DATGYC010000084.1:0-8056 GCA_035298385.1 Symbiobacteriaceae bacterium
GTCATCACCCCGCTGCGCCAGAAGTAGCCCAGGACGCCATCGATCCGGCCCGCCTTGCGCAGCCCGACCAGGTAGAAGGAGTCGGTCTGCAGGGCGAGTTCGAAGAAGCGCTCCGTGAAGTCGGGGTTGAAGTGGGAGTACTTGTCCAGATAAAGGAGCCGATAGAGCTCCCGTAGGCGGGGGATGTCGGCCGGGGTGAGCGCCTCGTGCGGGACGATCTCATAGCCGGTCTGCTCGACCAGCCGCAGATCCCGGCGGAGTTGCCAGCGGGCCCTCGTAGGGAAGGCGTCCCAGTGGCAGACGTCGTGGAGCCAGACTTGGCGGCTTGGGATCAGGCGGTAGCCGAGCGCTTTAAGCGCCGCCAGACTCTCCCCATGCAGGTGATCGTTCAGCGAGCGCAGGATCAGGGCGTGCTTCGGGAACTGCTCGCTCAGTCTCGTGATCGCCTGTAACTGGGATGCCGACAACGAGGGATAGAGGTTCGTCGAGAGGAGCCAGTTGCCCACGTGGACGGCCTTGTTGATCTGGCCCGCCCGCAAGAGTGCGGCGACGGGGGCGATGAGGGCGCCCAGCGCCGGCCGCAGCACCCAGGGCTTCAGCCGTCGTGCCTCATCCCAGGCGGCGAGGGCGTAGTGGGTGAAGGGGGAGCAGGGATAGGCGTTCTGGTACTCGCCGTCGTTGACGGTGACGGGCAGGACGAGATCGTCCAGGTGCAGGGCGAGGAGCTTCGTCTGCAGGTTGGCGATGAACGGCGGGACGCCCTCTTGCATCAGCGGGGTCAGGAGGCGGCGGGCGTACTCGCCATCAGGGGTTTGGGGCCAGGGGAGCTGGCTGATCGACGCCCCGTCGTAGAGTCTCATGGCGTGAACCGCCTCTCCACCCGGCGGAGCTTGCGGGGCCCGGGTTGGAACTGGTAGGGGGCGAAGGTGAGGGTGGGGGGAAGGGCGCCCAGTCGGGCCCAAAGGGCGGTCAACGCTGCGGTGACGGCGGTTGTGAGCGGCTCACCGCCTGCCACCACGCCCGGCTTACTCCCCGATAGGTGCACGGTGATCGCAGTGGGGCCATGCTGCACCACCTGGAACTCCGTAATCCCCGGCGATGCCCCCGCCACAGCCCGGCTGATGAAGTCTGCAAAGACCGTGACCAGCCCGCCATCGCGCCCCGGCAGGAGGATCTGGTCATCACAGCGCCCCTCGATCCGCTCGATCGCGGTGAAGACCGAGCCGCACGGGCAGGGCGCCCGCCGCTCCGTCAGGATGTCGTTCAGCCGGTACCGGATGATCGGCTGCGTCGTGCGGGCGAAGTCGGTGACGATCGGGACGAACTTCCCCAGCGACTGATCCAGGTACTCCTTCTGGATCACCACCACATCCTCGTTCAGATGAAGCGTCCCGTGTGCGCACGTCGCACCCAGGAAGCCCTCCGTGCACTGATAGACCTGGTGAACCGGCACCCCAAAGGCCCGACTGATCACCGCCTCATCGATCGGCTCCAGCACCTCGGCGACCGAGATCACCTTGCGCGGGCGAATTGGTACGCCGGCCTCCGCCAGGGCACGTAGCATCGAGGGCGGCCCGACGAGGATCGTCGGCTGCAGCGCCGCCAGCCGCTCACAGTGGGCAGCGAGCGGGGAGAGCAGATCGAAGAAGGCGAAGCGCAGGCGCCCTTGCCCGACCGAGTCATAGAGGTTCGACGAGGCCCGCAAGAAGAAGGCGATCCGGTGCGGCTCCCTGATCGAACCGGGCAGGAGCTTCGCCAGCACGGCGCCCGCCCAGGCCATTCGCTCCCGCTCGCTCACCAGGAAGAGCCCGTGATTGCCCGAGGTGCCAGAGGAGAGCCCGACGGTGACGCCCTGTAGCTTCGGCGTGAAATTACGGCTCGCCTCCGCCTGCTTGGCGACGGCGAGGGCCTCGGCTCTACGGATCCCCCGGGTGTTCAGCGCGTCGAATTCGGCCATCATCAGGTCCTTGTCGATGATGGGCAGCGTCTGCCAGTCGGTCAGGTCATGGCCGGCCCAGTGGCGACGGTAGAAGGGGGAGTGGGCTGCAACCCAGCGGAGGTGGCGGCGCAGCTGGCGCGCCTGCCAGGCTTCAAGGGCGGCGCGGGTGCGGAAGCGGCGCCCGTACTTGGTGATGAGGTAGGTCCAGAGGGCGGTCAGCACGGCAGCACCCCCGTGGGCACCTCGCCACAGTGCGAGGCGATGATCCGCAGCGACGGGTTCCGCCGGTGCAGTTCATGCAGGGCGCCAAAGTTGGCGCGGTAGGCAACTGGATCATCCATAATCACCCGTGCCAGCGGGTGGGGCGGCCGATTCGCACGCACCGCGGCCGAAGACCAGGCCGCATCCGCACAGAGGAAGGTCTCCCCGACGATGATCCCCAACTGTCCCGTCGCATGCCCATCGAGCTGCACGCCGAGGACCGATCCGTCCCCGAGGACGTCGTAGCCCTCGGTGAAGGGAGCGAAGGCTGGGGGAAGGGGCAGACGCTTCCGGAGCGGCAACGAGCGCGCCTCGAAGTCCGGCGGCAGCAGCCCCGGCAGGAAGGCCCGCCTCACCGCCGCCATCCCACGCTGCGCGCGCACAGCCGCCCAAGCCGACGGCAGATAGATGAAGCGGGCGTTCGGAAAGTCCAGCACCCCGCCCAGGTGATCCGCATGGAAGTGCGAGAGGATGATCAGCCGGACCGCCGCCGGTGCGATGCCGAGGCGCCGCAGTTGGGCCACGGCGGTCTGCTCATCAGCAACCTGCACCGGTGTGATCCAGCGGTAGACCAAGGCCGGTAGACGGCGGGTCTGATCGAAGAAGCGCGGGGCGTAGCCCGTGTCATAGAGGATCGGTCCCAGGGTGGGGTGGCGCAGGAGGGCGAAGAGGGCCGGAATCTGGATCGGCTTGCGCCCGCCACCCTGGATCGTCACCCACTCGGGATGGCGGCACGAGCCCGCCGCCAGCAGGGTCAGCTCGATCATGGTCGCACCCCCCGGTAGGACTGAGCGAAGCGCTCGATCCCCTCCATGACGCTGATGCGCGGCGCATAGCCCAGTTCGGCCCGCGCCGCTGCGATGTCGAGCGTCTGGCTCAGCCCGATCGAGCCGACCGCGAAGCGTGTCAGGGGCGGTTCCGGCTGCCCCGGCAGGAGACGGCAGACCGCCTCGAGTGCGGTCGCGATCCCCCAAGCTACCCGCCACGGGAGGTTGATGGTCCGCAGCGGCTCGCCCAAGCGCTCGAAGAGCCGCGTGAGCAGGAGATGCAGCGCCATCGGCTCGCCGTTGGTGATGTTGTAGGCCCGGCCCAGGCAGCGCTCCGGCGCCGTCAGCCCCAGCAGCAGGGCGTCGACGACGTTATCGACGTAGCTCAGATCGATCAGGGCCCGCCCACCGTTGATCAGCGGTACCCGGCCCCGCCGATTCGCCTCGATCAAGCGCGGCAGGAGCGCCTGGTCACCCAGTCCGAAGATCGCCCGCGGGCGGATCGTCACCACCGGGAGCCCAGCGGCAAAGCCGCGCTGCACCTCCGACTCTGCCAGGCGCTTGGTGCGGGCGTACTCGTTGACGGCACGAGCGGGCAGGGGAGCGTCCTCCCGCACCTGGAGGTGCTCCCGGTAGTCGTTGTAGATCGAGGGCGTCGAGAGATGCAGAAGGCGGCTGACCCCGTGCTGGAGGCAGCCGTCCACGATATGCCGGGTCCCCAGGACGTTCGCCGCGTAGAAAGCGGCGGGGGCGCCCCACGGCGCGGAGAGCGCCCCCGCATGAAAGACCGCCTCCTGCCCCTGGCAGGCCGCCTTGATGGCCGCCGCATCGGCGAGATCGGCCGCGACGAAGCGGATGCCACGGGCAGCCAAGGCCGCACCCTTCGCCTGATTCCGCCCGATGGCGGTCACCTCATGGCCAAGCGCCTGCAGGCGGTGCGCCAGATGGGCGCCCAAAAAGCCGGTACCACCGGTCACGAGTAGCTTCATCGCTCACCATTCCATTCGAGATCGGCGGTGGTGGCCTCGATCAGGCTGATCCCCTGCCGGCGACTGCGCCGCCAGAGTGGCAGTAGCATCCGGACCTGATCGATGAGGGGACAGGGGTCACTCGTGCGGTGGATCGCATCCGTGGCATGCCGCAGCAGGTGCGTCCAGCGCTGCCACCGGCCTTGCGGGCCGTAGAGGAGGAGCGGGATCCGCAGGGCGACCTCGGTGCGCGGGTCAGGCCGCTGCAGGGGCGCCCGGGGATCGACTAACGCCCGCACCAACGCCTCGGGCTGGAAGAGATGAAGCCCGCTCGTCGCCCGCGGGTTGCACTCCAGTGGGTAGAGCGTGCCGTCTGTGGTCTGGATAAAGTCGAAGGCGATCTGGCCGGTGAAGCCGAGGGCGCCCACGAAGCGCCTGACCCAGGCTTCGAGCGCGGGTTCGCCGGCGGGGCGGAAGGAGAGGCAGGCGCCCCCGCCAGCGGTGAACTCGGCCGCGTAGTCGGCGTGGGCGGTTAGCTGGCCGCAGTGGGCGACAGACCAGGTAGAGAGGTGTCTGCCCTTCAGCCACTGCTGGGCCACCCAGGGGTGAGCCTCGGTTGGCTCAACCGCCAGCCGGGCGCCGCTACCCCCACCGGCGCCGCTACCCCCACTGGCGCCGCCAACCCCACTGGCGCCGCCAACCCCACTGGCGCCGCCATCCCTGCCACCAGGCGCCACGAACTGCACATGGCTGGCAAAGCGCGAGAAGACCGGCTTCAACACCAGCCCCTCGTGGTCCGGCGGCAGGACCGGGCGCCCCGTCAGCAGCGTCGTTGCTGGCACCGGTAGGCCCAGCCGATCGACCAGGTTGATGAAAGCCCACTTGGAATGCAGCTCCCGCAGCCGCGCCAGCGGCTCCACCAGGACCCGGCAGAGCGGCTGCAGCCGATCCAGCCCACGGGAGACCCAGAAGATCTCCTCACAGGTTGGGATGAGAAGGTCGACCTGCTCACCCTGACAGATCCGCACCAGCGCCTCGATAAAGCCGTCCGGATCCGCATTCGGCTCCGGCACCCGGAAGCAGGCCGAGACCGCCCGCGAGCGCGAGCAGAGGTGGACCGGCAGCGACTCCGCCACGATCACGCGCCAGCCCGCCCGCGCAAAGGCACGGGCCAGTTCCAGACAGACCGGGGCTCGTCCACCGGTCAGGAGCGCCGTACTAGTAGTCAAGCACCAGCCCTCCCAGCGAGAGGCCAGCGGATGTACCGATCAGCAGGGCCCGGTCCCCACGCTGCAGCCGCCCCTGAACGATCGCCTCATGCAGCCCCATCGGGATCGAGGCCGCGATCGTGTTGCCGTGGTTCGCGACGATGTTCATCAGCTGCGCATCCGTCACGCCCAGCTTCCGCTGCAGGAGGCGCATCGCCATCGCCGAGGCCTGGTGCGGGATGACCAGCTTCAGATCACGCACGGTGCAGCCGATCGGCTCCAGCAGGGCGCCCAGGAAGTCCGGCATCAGGCGAGAGGCGAGCTTGAAGATCGCCGTTCCGTCCATCGAGAAGAGGAACTCGCGCGCTGTCGCCGGTGAGTGGATCCGCGGGTGGACGCGGGTGCCGCCGCCGCGGATCTCGGAGAGGTGGGCGCCCCGGCTGTACGTCTCCAGGCGGGCGCCCAGGATTCGGCTGGACTCCCCCGGTGCCGAAGGCCCGATCACCACAGCCGCAGCCCCATCCCCGAAGAGGGCCGCACTCTCCTTGTCGCTCCAGTCCAGCCCCACAGAGGCGATCTCGCTCGAGACGATCAGCACCCGGCGGTAACGCCCCGCCGTAACGAGGTGCGAGACCAGGTCGAGCGCCACCAGGAAGGAGAGGCAGGTCGAGTTGATGTCGAAGCAGGGAATCCCCGAGTCAGCTAGGCCCATCGCCTCCTGGAGGAGGGCGGCGCTGCAGGGGATCGGCTGCTCGCCCACGCTGGCGGCGGCGACGATGCAGTCGATCTCGGTGGCCTTGAGGCCCGCGTTCTGCAGCGCCTGAGCGGCGGCGAGGGCGCCCATCTGGGACGCCGTCTCATCCTGGACAAAGTGGCGGACGGCGACGCCCGCCTTCTTCATGGTCCAACCAGAGGGGGCCTGGATTCGCTGGTCAATCTCGGCCGCCGTGACGAGGCGCTTCGGCAGGTACGTGCCGGTGCCGAGGAGCTTGACGTTCTGAATCACGCGAATCTACGCCCCTTTGTCATACGAACTACGGCAATGGATTACACATAAGTAAAGTGATCTCCTTTCATTGAAGGCCAGCGAATCCGTCTACCATTGGCACAGGAGTTTGATCGAGATCGGCTACGGGGTGATGGAGGAACCAAGGGAGTAGGACCGGGCGCCACCCGCTAGCGACTCCACCAGGCCAGGCCCCGTCACCCATCCCGCCCCAGCGTTAAAGCGGGGAAGCCGAAGCCGATCGGTATCACCGGTCACGACGCCCTCATCGGTCGTGTAGGCGTACTTGACGCCCTGCCGGACCAACTGCTGATCCAGGCTGGCCGAGACGTCTCCGTAGGGGAAGGCGAAGTGGGCGCCCCTCCCGCCCACGGAGGCGAGCAACGCCTGCATCGCCACCAGGTCCGCCTCCACCCGGTCATGGAAGAGCTGCGCCGGCTCCGCCGGGTAGGGCGCCGCTAGGTTCGACCGGCCGTCAACCGTTGGATTGCCATGGTTCGAGCCGTGGCCCCCGAAGGTGAAGAGGCCGGTCTCCGCCAGGGCGCCAAGCTGCGCGCGGGAGAGCTTTGGCAGGGCGCCCGGGAGCGGCTGATCGACCTGCCCCGTCACCAGGAAGACGAGGGCCGGCACCCGGTGCTTGATCAAGATCGGTCGGGCCACGTCATCGATCGAGGCATAGCCATCATCGATCGTGACCAGGACCGACCGGCTGGGCACGTCCGCCTCCCCGTTCAGGAAGGCCTCGAACTGCGAGGGCGTGATAAACGGATACCCGGCCTGCTCCAGCGCGCTCAGGTGCTCATCCAGGCGTTCGGGCGTGATCGTCGCTGCATCCTCTGTGGCGGCGAAATGATGGTAGAGCAAGATGCGCACGGAGCCGGAGCGTGGCGCGTGATCGGGCTGCGCGAGCACGGGTGTGGGTGACGCGTCTGCCTCTGGGAGCGAGCCACTCGACAGGGTCGGCAGGGCGAAGATCGCCGTGAGAGACAGGGCCAAGAGCAGGCGCACCGTCACCGTTCGATTCAGCACCGTCCGCATCGCTTCGCATCAGCACTCCTTTGGCGTTTAAAGCCATTCGAATGGGTTTCCAGAATATGTATATGCGGGCGTGGGCAGGTGCAGAACCTGGCGCGCAAGCGAACCCCCTGGGCGCCACTGGCACCCAGGGGGTTCGATCGTTGAAGGGCGAGTCTCCCTAAGATTCATGGTGACCTGAATAGTCCCGCATGGTACTCTAAAGGAGAGTCCCACGTGCGGAGGAGGGCGCCCACATGGTACGACTGGACCGGATCACGATCGCTGTCGGGGATCAGGCGCGGATGGTCGCCTTCTACGGCCAACTCTTCCAGACGACCTTCACCGCCATCGATTGCGGCTCGTTCACCCTGCATCGCGGGGAGGTGGCGCCCGGGCTCGAACTGCAGCTCTGCCCGAAGGCGGTGGCGGGGATCGCGGCGACGCAGAACATCCACCAGTTGCGCTTCGTCGTGCCGGATCTGGGACGCTACCTGGCTGCGGCTGTCGATGCGGGCGGGGAACTCCTCGGGGCGGTTACAAGCGAGGGCGGGCGCCGGACCGGCTCGCTGCGGGATCCAGACGGCAACTCGCTCGAGTTGATCGCAGAGGGATAAGATGGAGGCCTTCCGTCGCTGTGCGCGGGGGGCCTCCATCTTTATGAAGTCGCAGGATGCAAGGGCCAAGTCGGGGGCAAGTCGGGGGCGTTTGGGCAAGGTCACAGGGCGGAAGCTGGCTCGGTTCACTTTTGCAAGCAAAGGCCCATCTACTGCTTGCAAAGCTGAACCGAGCCGTCCGAGATCCCTCGTTCTGGCCCCGAATCAGGCTGAAAGTGACCTCTCGGTCCCGCTTTGCATGCGAAACCACGGCAGCAGCGTGCAATGAGGGACCGA
>DATGYC010000085.1:0-13170 GCA_035298385.1 Symbiobacteriaceae bacterium
CTGACCATCCCGCAGGGCCAGCTCTTCGGCCTGCTCGGCTCGAACGGTGCCGGCAAGACGACCACGATCCGGATGATCCTGCGTATCCTCCAGGCTGACGGCGGCGAGGTCAGTTGGGCCGGGCGCCCCGTCACGGACGAACTGGTCCGCACCTTCGGCTACCTACCCGAGGAGCGCGGTCTCTACCCCAAGATGAAGGTGACCGAGCAACTCGCCTACTTCGGCCAACTGCACGGCCTCACTGCTGCTGATGCGAAGGCGGCTACCAGGCGCTGGATCGAGAAGCTGGAACTGCAGCCCTACATGAACCTGCGTCTCGACCAACTCTCCAAGGGAAACCAGCAGAAGGTCCAGTTCGCCGCTGCCGTGCTACATAACCCAGCGCTCGTCATCCTGGACGAGCCCTTCTCTGGCCTGGACCCCGTCAACGCCCAGGTCCTGCGCGAGGCGATGCTGGAGATGCACCAGCAGGGCTCCACCGTGATCTTCTCGTCGCACCGGCTGGACCAGGTCGAGCAGCTCTGCCAGGGTGTCGGGCTGATCCACCATGCACAGTTGATGCTCAGTGGTGACCTCCGCACGGTGAAGCGCTCCTACGGCCTCTCAGCGGCCCGGCTCGTGACCGATGGGGAGTTCGGCTTCTTGACGCGCTTCCCGCAGGTGAAGGCGCACCCGAAGGGCAATGGTGAGGTCGCCCTCAACTTCCCGATCGATTGGGACCCGCAGCCGCTCCTGCAGGCCGCCATCGCCGCTGGCCCGGTCTACCACTGGTCGATCGGTGAGCCCTCGCTTGAGGAGATCTATCTCGCCACGGTGCGCGGGAAGGAGGTGCCGGCATGAGGCAGTTCTTGCTGGTGATGCTGCGTGAGTACCAGAGCCGCATGCGGGCTCGGGCTGCGGTCATCGTGATCATGATCGGCCTCGTCCTGATGGTGGGTGGCTCGGCCTTGCTCAATACCCTCTCCAAGTCCGAGTCGGCCAAGCCGGTGGAGGTGACCGTCCTCGATCAGACGGGCTGGGTCCTGCCCGGTCTGCAGGCTGCCGTAGCGGCGACCGAAGGGGCGGAGGGGCGCCCCATCAAGCTGAGCACCGCGACCGAGACGGATGAGGCGAAGCTCCTGACCCAGGCGAAGGAGGGCGCGATCAAGCTCCTCCTCGTGCTGACGGGCAAGGATGCCCTGAGCTTCAAGGCGACCTTCTACAGCAGCTCGCTTGGCAACATGGGGACCGGCCAGGAGCGCCTGGGGCCGCTTCTCGATGGCGTCGTGCGCAGCCAGCGGGTGCAGGCCGTCGGTGCTGATCCGAAGGTGATTGCAGCGCTGACCGCGCCGGTGCCGATCCAGGCCGAGTTCTTGGCGGCGAGCGGTTCGTCCGGGATCGGGCAGCGCATCGGGATCGCGACGGCGTTCATCGCCATCCTCTATACCACGATCCTCCTCTTCTGCTCGCTCGTCCTGCAGGGCGTCCTGGAGGAGAAGACCTCGCGCGTCGCTGAGGTCCTGATCGCTACGGTCAAGCCGATGGGCCTGATGGCGGGTAAGGTGGTGGGCATCGGTCTGGCCGGTCTGACTCTCCTGCTGATCTGGGCCGGTGGCTATCTCCTCGCCCCGGCGGCTGGCGTGCTGGTGATGCCGCTGGAGGCGGTCGGCATCGGTCCGTCGATCTGGGGCTGGTTGATCCTCTTCTTCGTCATGGGTTACTTCCTCTACGCCTCGCTCTTCGCGGCCGGTGGCGCCTCGATCAGCCGCCTGGAGGAGGCCCAGATGGCCCAGATGCCGTTGATGATCCCCTCGATCATCGCCTACATGGTCTCGATCTTCGCCATCCAGAACCCGACGGGCACCGTCGCAGTGATCTGCTCGTACATCCCGTTCACGGCACCGACGGTGATGCTGACCCGCATCCTGCTGGGTGAGCCAGCGGTCTGGGAGATTGCACTCTCGATCACCCTTACCTTCCTGACGGGGATCGGCCTGACCTGGCTCTCCAGCCGGATCTACAAGGCGGGCATCCTGCGCTACGATGGGCGCCTCACCTTCAAGGGGATGCTGCAGTCGCTCCGCCCGGGCGCCTAGGACGCGATTTCCAGCCACAAAAGTTAGCGGCGGGCGAACCATTTTGCCGGTTCGTCCGTCTTACTGTGGGAGACTCTATTACGTTGGAAGCGGTGGAGAGGTGAGTTCCGATTAAGAAGCGTCGTCGAATGCTGATCACGGGCGGTGTACTCGTCCTGCTTGCAGCGACTGGGTTTCGGGTAGCCGGGGCTTGGCCTCCCTTCCGTGACCTGCGCGATCACTGGGTCTCTGGTGTAGTCAACATGGCAATGGATCGGGGCTGGATCAAGGGTGAAGAGGGCGGCCAGTTCCGTCCGGACGCACCAATGACCCGGGCCGAGTTCTATAAGCTCTTGGTGACGGCGATGCGCCTGCAGGTGCAGCCGGGGAAGGATGCCCCCTTCCTGGACAAGGAGCATTGGCTGATCGATGAGGGCTGGGCACAGGCCGCCATTGACGCGGGCCTTTTGTTGCCCGCTGACTATGGACAAGACCTTCATCCCGACTGGCCGATCACGCGCCAGGAGGCCCTGCTTGCGGTCGTTCGTGCAACGGGACGGGAGGGGCAGGCGCTCGCCCTGTATGGGGCGCCCCTGACGATCGCAGATATCCAGACGATCCCGCCTTGGCTTCAGGGCTGGGCAGCGGTGGGCCTGCAGGCCGGCCTGCTGCACGGCGATGGGGCCGGGGAACTCCACCTGAGTGACCCGGCTACGCGTGCGGAGGCGCTCGTGCTCGTACAGCGAGCCGTGGAGCAGGTGACTCCCGGTATTCAGGCCTTTGAGGGCGAGGCTTCCGCCCAGGGGCTGCGCTTCCCGCGCCCCGGTGAGCCGGTCTGGCAGGTCGGCCCGTGGGACGGGCTCGCCCCGACCGTGCTGGGCGGGACCTTCAAGTATGCGCTCCCGGCCTTTGCCAAGGGGATCCTGATCACCCCGGCGCCCGGCGGTGCGGCCTGGATCAGCTACACAGCGGAGAGTGCGACTAGCAATAACTACGAGCAGGTCTTCGCGCTAGCCCGTGAAGGCAAGGTGGCCGAGGTGCGCCGCCAGCCGCTGACGGCGCAGTTCGAACGCCCCTTGGCGGTCGATGAGGGCGCCCGGCTCACCTTCACAACCGGTGGTGCGGTCAAGCGGCTCGACCGGGCGGGCGTCGTCGAGACGCTGGCCGATAACCTCGTGCTTGAGCAGGGTGTCTACACGAAGGATGGCACCCTCTGGGCCGTTGGTGGGGAGAAGCTCTATCGCCTGGAGCCCAAGAAGGGCTGGTCGATGGTCTACCTGCCGGTGACGGAGGCGGAGAAGATCCAGTCGCTCCATACGAGCCCCTCGGGCGGGATCTGGCTGCTGATCTGGGATGCGCGCCTGCACCAGACCCGTGCGGTCGAGGTGGTGGGCGCCACGGTCAAGCGTTCGCTGGTCCTGATCCCGGCGCACCTACATGGCCCGGACCCGATGCCGGCCCGTCCGGTGATCACGGGTGAGGGCGAGATCTGGCTGGCGCGTGAGCGCCGGGTGGGCGAGACGGAGGTGGAGCAGACCGGACTCTTCCGCTTCGACCTCAAGGCGGGGAGCCTGGAGCCGTTCGTGGCCCCGCCCCAGCTGGAGGGCCCGTTCGTGCTGCGGCCCTCTGTGAGCGGGGGCGCCCTCGTCGGGGATGGCAAGGGTCGGTTCTGGCAGCTCGTTCCCAAGGGAGAGTAAAAAAGGGGCGCCTACCGCACCACCTCAACGGAGGTGAATGCGGTAGGCGCCTTTGATGATGGTGAGCGAGTCGAGGATCGCGATCGCCTCGGGGAGGTGTGCCGACAGGGGCTCGCCGTCCAGCAGCGGCTCACAAAGGGGGAGGTGCGAGACCGTCAGGTGCAGCCCCTTCGTCCCCTCGCCCTGCTTGGCGGTGACCGACCAGGGGCGCCCCTCCAGCACCTCCACCAGGGCGGTGCTACCGGTCGCTTGACGCAGCGCCTCGGCCTCGGTGAGGCGGCTCAGTTCTAGCGCAGTAAGGCCCGACTCCGTGGCGATCGCCCAGGCCAGACCCGCCAGGCCGAGCGGACGGGCCTTGTAGCGGGTTCGCAGGTCGGCCGCTAGGCGCCGGATCAGCTCACGCCCGACCCCAAGCTCCGTCACGCTGACCGCGTCCCCCTCCAGCTTAATCGCCGGCAAGAGCGTATGCGCGGGCCGCTCCCCGATGCCCAGCGCCTCCGTCGCCCGGACGATGCGATCCAGGTCGGCAAGGCCCATCAAGGTGGCCTGCTGTGGGGCGAGCGGCGATCTCTCCTCACCGGTCACCAAGCTCCCCACCAGACCGGGGTCAAGCTCGTGCTGGGCCAGCAGGGCGGCGATACCGCTCTCATCCAGACGGGTCCAGGCCAGCTCAGCGGGCTCCCCGGGTAGCGCTGCGGCGACGATCGGCCCAAAGGGGTTGCTGGCGATGGGGGAGAGCAGGGCTGCCGCCCGCAGTACCCAATCGTGGGGGCGCAGGTGGGCGACGAGGGCGAAGAGGCCGAGCGCATGATCCCAGGCTGTCACGTTCAGCGGCAGGATCCGCCCGGCTGGCCCCCAGAGCGGGACCGCCCGCAGTCGACGCAGGGCCGGGTGCTGCAGCAGGGCGCCCTCAGCGGCGGTCAGACCGGTGTTCCGGCGCCAGAGTGGATCCCAGAGGAAGCCGTTGGCGCCATCGTTGAAGTAGTGCATCCTTAGACCTCGCGGCCGGAGTGGTAGACCCAGCGGCCAGCCAGTTCGACAAAGTTGGAGCGCTCCGTGAAGGCGCCGGCGCCGCCATCGACGATATACTCAGCGGTGAACTCGACCATCGCCACGCCGTCCTCGTCGGGCGCCCAGGTCCCTTGGATCGTCAGCTTGACGAACTGGACCTCCTGGCAGTACGCCAGCGTCTCTTGCAGATAGGCCGCCTGGGGTACGTCCTTGACGGCAGGGTTATCCGGGTGCGTCGTCCGGTAGAGGTGGGCTGTCTGCCCGACCACAAAGGCGCTGTAGCGAGAGCGCATCAGCGCCTCCGGCGTGGGGGGCCACTCGATCAGGTCATGGTAGGGCAGGCAGCACTTCTTATACTTCTGACCGCTGCCGCAGGGGCAGCGGTCGTTTCGTTCAACCTTGCGCAGGGGGATGCGCCTCCTTTAGGGCTGGGTCAGGTGCAGGACGCGCTCCGCACCGCTCTTGAGGCCGACCTGGAACTCGACCAGTTCGCCCTCGGCGGTGATCGCCCGCATCGACCAGACCGGATTCAGCGGATCCTCGATGATCGACTGGCCGAGCCACTGGAACTTGTAGGGGAGCGAGCGCTTCTCGGCCTCCGTGGCGGAGAGCCCTTCATCGAGGTAGGTCCAGGCCTTGACGCCCTCCTTGCCAACCCAGACGGCGAGGGGGCGCTTCGCCTGGTCCCAGCCGCCGATCATGAAGAGGCTCTGGCTGAGGTCCCAGATCTCTTTCTCCTGGGTGGACTGCAGCGGGGAGGACTGCTTCGCCAGGGCGATCGCCTCCTTCAGGGAGAGGGACGGGCCACCCAAGAGCTGGCCGCTGGCGGGATCGATGAACTTGTTCTCACCAGCGACCCAGTAGGCGTGAAAGCCGCTGGCGTAGGGGACTACCATGGTCGGAGCGTTCGCCGGGAGCACCCACCCAGCCGCCTTCGCCTTCTCGGCCGCCTCTGCCTTCGTCAGCCCAGCGGGAAGGTAGTAGTAGTAGAGGAGCTCATCCTCGGAGAACTGGGCCTGGAGGGGGCGCCCGCCCTGGTCCTGACCCTCGATCAGCCAGGAGGAGCACTCAGGGGTGATCAGCGTGGCGGTCGTTGATTGATGGATCGCTTCGATCGTCTGTAGCGGGGAGCCCTTCTGGACTCGGGCCCTGACGTCGGCCTCGGTGAGGCAGGTCTGGCCGCCGGCGCTGCAGCCGGGCAGGATCAGGATGGCGAGGAGAAGGGGGATCGTTACGCGTCGCAGTCTGGTTCACCCTTCCGTCTGGTCTACCTTCCTACTATACCGGAATCTGGAGAGGCAGGCAAAAGGAAAGCGGTCCCCGAGGGGGACCGCCGTTGATGCTGGTCGACTGCTACTGGTTCGTCGGCGCCTGCGCCAAGTCGACCGTGATCTGCGCCGGACTGCTCTCGACGTGATAGGCCCAGAGCCCGCTTGTACCAGGACCCGCTACGAGCTTGCCGCTCAGGTCATAGACGGCGCCCCCGCAGGGGTCGTGGAACTGCTTCACCGGCGCCGAGTACGCGAGAAGACAGCCCGAGAGTGGATCCTTGGGCACGAAGGCGTGATAGGCGCCATCGGCGTCACGCGCGACCCAGACGAAGCGGCTGTACGCACTCTGGACGGTGTACCGCTTGATGACCGGGGCGCCCACGGCGATCAGCGCTCGATCGATGCGGCCAAAGAGCGCCGTGGTACCGAGCTCGACCAGCAGAACCGGTTTCGTGTCGAACTGCTGCACCCGCAGGGTGACCTTTCGCTCGGGCCAGAGCAGGCGCCAGCCCAGCAGGGCGACGATGGCCAGTACGAGGAGCGCCGGTCCGATCAGCCTACGCATCGATCTTCACCCCTTACGTTCAGTTTAATCAGACTACTGCATAAACGAACTCGGGTGGCGACCCGATCTGTTGATCTGGGCCGCCACCCGACTCGCTCGCTTTACTTTCCCACTAGGAGTGCCAACCGCGCCCGGAACGCCCACCGGCGAGCCCGGCGCCGCATTCCCTTTGGCGTGTAGCCGTAGTTCTGGACCGCCACCTCGTAGAGCGGCTTGGCCAGGTCGCCCCGGCCGCCACGGCTGAGCAATCGCCCCGCCCGTGTCAGCACCTCGACGGAGTCGTAGCGCTCCAGTTGCTCCACCAACTCGGGCACCCGCTCATTGCCCGTTGCCAACGCATCCTGCAAGAGGTAGAGGTAGGGCTCGCCGAAGTTAACGTCCGGGGCTTGGGCCAGCGCCGCTTCTAGCTTCATTCTGCCGGCCTCGTACTGCCCCAACTCCACCAGGGCGGCGCCCTGGACGAAGAGGGCCCGAGCGCTGTCCTCGCCACGCTCCATCGCTCGCTCGACGTACTGCAGCGCGACCTTCGGCTGGCCCGCGCGCAGGTAGTGCTCACCCAGCTCGACCATCGAGCGGATGTCGGTCGGGTTCGTCGCCACGCTCGCCTTCAGGGCGCCAATGCGCCGCGCCCGTGCCACCGGCGCGGTGAGCATCGCCACAAGGCCGAAGTAGCGATTATCCAGGTACCACAGGCCGATGCCGACCAGGATAAGGCGACCAATGCTGGAGCCCAGAAGCCAGGAGAGAATGAAAAAGATGCCGAAGCTGCCCATGCTAGCGGAGAACCCCCTCTCGTTCGGGGGGTAGTATTCGCCACGAATATCGAATCACCCTGCTTCACCTACCAGGGCGCCCCCCAAAGACCCAGCACGAGCGCGGAGACGGAGGCAGCACCCACCAAGAGCCAGCGCCGGGGTAGATCAGGCGCCAGCAGACAGGCTGCAGCCGCACCCGCCCACGCCCAGGCGAGCAGAACCAGCGAGAGGAACGGGGCGCCACTCTCGGGCGCCATCGCCAGGAGCATCGGCGACATCAGGCCGCCCATCAGCCCAGCCATCGCCCCTTCGAGCGCGGCGATGAGCCCGCCAGGCGCCCCTGTCAGGAGCCCCGCCAGCAGGCCGACCTCCACCCCGAGAAGGGAACTGGGCCAGAGCGTCCCCAAGTGGCCCATTCCAACGAGGCCCCCCCAGAGGCCCGCCATCATCCCGGCCAGCATGGCCGCGGTCATGACGACCATCGCCTTGGCATGATCGGGCGGACGGGTAGCCGCTTCGGCAGCGCGCCGCCAGGTAAGCGCTGCCCCCGAGATCAGGAGAAGGGCGCCCACGACAAGGCCAGGGATGATGGCTGGAATCACGGGCGCAACACTCGGGTGCATTCGGACTCCCCCCGCTTGGATCGCATGTACAAAGCCCTATGCGAGTGCGGGTGGCGCTAGACGTGAAAGCGCCCCCCAATGACGGGGAGCGCCGCTTGCTATTTACAGGTCTTCTCTTGCGCGCGGGCCGCCTCAAGGGCGCCCGAGAGGAGGTGTAGCCCCTCGATCAGACCGGCCGCCTTCGCGGGCGGCAAGGTACCCACCACGGCGGAGATTCGTTCCCGGAGCACCGCCTGCATCTTGTCAAAGCGGGCGACGGCAGCCGGGGTCCGGTAGAGCCGCAGGACCCGTCCATCATGCGGGTCGGGCCGCTTCTCAACATAGCCAGCGGTGGCGAGCTCGTCGACGGTCTTGGAGACGTGCGACTTGGCCAAGCCTAGGCGGCGGGAGGCCTCTGAGACCGTGATCCCCTCTGCCCGGGCGATCTGGTGCATGACCATCATCTGGGTGGCCGGCGTCTCCCGCTCCTCCCAGACGCACCGCACGTGTTCGTACATCAGCCGGTGGACCGTCTGCATCAGGTCGACCAGTTGCTCCGTCTGTCGTTCCATCGAGTTGCCATCACCTCGCCAGTTTCATCTATCTGGATTATACGGGTTTGGATGGAACTTTGGCAAGGGGAGGAGGTCAGGCCCAGGCGGGCGAGACGAACCACTTGGGGCCATCCCTAGGAGTTCTTCTCCACCATGATCTTGTAGAGGCGATCTGCCTCCCCTTGCTTGGCCAGCATGACGTCGAGCCGCCGGTCATACTCGGCACCAGCGGTCTGGTTCTTGATCTGCACGTCGGTACCGGTCCAGGTGAACTCGCCCTTCGCCATCAGGTCACCAGCGAAGGCGAAGAGATCGGCCATCGCTGCCATCTCGGCGCCCTTGGCAGCCAGGAAGTCGGCTTCGGCGAGGTAGCCGGCGGCGAACTCTTCGTCATAGGCCTTCTGCTGTTTGGCCCGCAGCGCGGCGGAGATCTGGAGTCTCTGCAGGCGGCTATCCGTCGCCTTTACGAAGGTGCGCAGTTTGGTCGCGGTAGACTGAAAGCTCTCTGCCGCCTGGCGTGCCCGCCGCTCACCGTCACGGGCAGCCTGTTCGCTGGCCAAGACCGATCCCGGCTTCGTCTCGAGCCCCTTGACGTCCAGCGGAGCGGTCTGCTGGTCGAGCTCGTCATAGATGGCGTTGTACTCCTCGTGCATCTGCTTCGCCCAGCCTTGAATCTTCTCGTCGACGCCGCGCATCGAGTCCTCGAAGGCGAGGCCGGCGGCGCCCTTCGTCTGGAAGGTGGACCAGGTGCCGATGCCCATCACCGCGACGACGGCCATGAGGCCGAGACTCATCGTCAGCAGCAGGATACCATGCATGGGCGGCTTCTGGCCCGCCCGACTGGCATTGACCTTGTTCTGGATGAACTGACCGAGGCGAGCTGCGATGGCGACGGCGATGACGAGGGCGCCCGCCTCCTCGAAGAAGTCGACCCCGGTGAAGTGGCCGCGGGTGTAGTAGAAGAGGCCGAAGTGAATGAGCAGGGCGAGGCCGAGTAGGAGCCAGCCCAGCTTGACGGGCCAGCGAATGGGGTCGGGCGCCCCCGGCTCCAGTTCGGGCAGCGGGGTCAGCCGGACGGGGGGCCGCTGAGCGGTTGCGAGCCAGTGGGGCCACTCGGGTAGTGAGTGCAGGTTGACCCAGTCCGCGTGCGCATCGGTCAGGACCCAGGTCTGCCCGTCGATCTGTCTGGAGCGGATGAGGGCCAGGAGGGAGTCGGCGTCCGGAATCGCTACCTGGTTACCTGCAGGGTCGGCATAGTGTGAAGGCAGCACTGGGATGACCTCCTAGTGGTAAGCACCCATAGATTCGGGGCGGCAGGGCGCCATTCCTCCGAGGGTGGTATGACCTTAGATGGGACGAATGTCCCATCTTCATGGCAGTGGCCGGCTCCAGGCTGGGTAAGCCCGCTAGTTGTGCGCCGGCAGGGTAGGAGGGCCCGCCTTGTGTGCGCCGGCGGGTAGGCAGGCCCGCCTTGTGTGCGCCGGTAGGGTAGGCAGGCCCGCCGTGTGTGCGCTGGCGGGGTAGGCCGGCCCGCCTTGTGTGCGCTGGCAGGGTAGGCCGGCCCGCCTTGTGTGCGCTGGCAGGGTAGGCCGGCCCGCCTTGAGTGCGCCGGCAGGGCAGGCAGGCCCGCTGGTTGTGCGCTGGCAGGGTAGGCAGGCCCGCCTTGTGTGCGCTGGCAGGGTAGGCAGGCCCGCCTTGTGTGCGCTGGCAGAGCAGGCCGGCCCGCCGCCTGTGCGCCTGGAGGCGGCTCGGTTCCAATTTGCATGAAAGCGCACTGCTTGTGCTTGCAATCTTGGATCGAGTGTAGGCGGAACCCCTGTTTCCTGGCCACTTTCGCCCAAGCAAGGGGCATGCGCGCTCGCTCGGTCCCAGATTGCATGCCGGACAGGAAGGGAAGCTTGCAAAACGGGACCGAGAGTCCTCGCCCCCTCCCGGAGAGTCCTCGTTCCCGCCCGGAGAGTCCTCGCCCTCGCCCGAAGAGTCCTCTCCCCCGCACAAAAGGGCAGCACCCAGGTAGGTGCTGCCCTTCGGTTCTCACTACTTCGGCGAACCCTCGACCCCAGCGACAAACCAGTCCATCGAGAGCTGGTCGCCATCGGCCAGCTTGGCGCCCGCCTTCACCCTCTCCGCACCCGACTGATCCTTGATCGGGCCGGTGAAGACCTCCAGCGAGTTCGCTTCAAACTGCTTCTTCACCTCAGCGACCTTCGTCTTGGCCTCCGCCTTGGCGAAGTCGGCCAGCGGCGCTACCGTGACGATCTGGTCGTTCATGCCGCCCCAGTACTGCTCAGACTTCCAGGTGCCGTCCAGGACGGACTTGATCGTCTTGACGTAGTACGGACCCCAGTTGAAGACCGGCGCGGTCAGGAAGGCCTTCGGGGCGTGGACGCGGGCGTCCGAGTCGTTGCCGATCGCGAACTTGCCCTTCTCCTGTGCAGCCTGCAGGGTAGCCGGAGAGTCCTGGTACATCGCCAGGCCATCGACGCCGGCGGCGAGGAGGGCGTTAGCGGCATCCTTCTCCTTGTTCGGGTCGAACCAGGTGTTGGTCCAGACCACCTTCACCTTGGCGGTCGGGTTGACCGACTGCATGCCGAGGGCGAAGGCGTTGATCGCACGGATCACCTCCGGGATCGGGAAGGCGGCGACCATGCCGACGGTGTTCGACGGGGTGGACTGCAGCTGGTAGCCGGCCGCGATGCCGGAGAGGTAGAAGCCCTGGTGGTTACGGCCCTGGTAGGTGCCCAGGTTCTTCTCCGTCTTGAAGCCGGTGGCGTGGAGGAAGGTGACCTCCGGATGGCGCTGGGCGACGGCGACCATCGAGTCCATGTAGCCGAAGGAGGTACCGAAGATGACCTTATTGCCCTTCTGGGCGAGCTCCTCGAAGACACGCTCTGCGTCGGCGCCCTCGGGGACGTTCTCGACGAAGGAGGTCTGGACCTTGGCGCCGAGCTCCTTCTCGACCTGCTTGCGGCCCTGGTCATGCTCGTAGGTCCAGCCGGCGTCACCGGGCGGGCCGATGTAGACCCAGGCGACCTTGAGGGGCTCGGTACCCTTGGGGGCGGTGGTGCCAGCCTCCGGGGCGGATTCGGTCGGCTTGGTCGAGCAGCCAGCGACGAGCGCAGCGGTCAGGGCGAGAGCGAGGGCAGCAGCCGTCAGCTTCTTCACGGATGACTCTCCTTTGGGGCGTTAGTAAAGCGAAAAAAACCGGGCGGACGATCGCTCGTCCTCCCGGTTGATACCGACAGGGGTGCCTCTAGGTGGCTAGAGTAGAACCTCTCCTCCTGGGTTTTTATCCCGTAGGTGTAGCCCCGGCAATGCCAAGGCCTGCGCCGCTTGGACCAGACGCTCCCGAGGGGGAGCCGGAACCCTAGGCGCACTTCAACTCGTAGACGGGGCGTTACGGCGCCCCGGTAGAGACATCCGGGCCAATCCCCGGACTTATACGAGCGGTCTATGTGGTTGTTGTCGTCATCCTACCATGATATTGCCATCCCTGCAAGGGGTGATAATGAACATTATCGATGCTAGTGGTGATTATGTTCGGGAATGTGCGAGGAAGGATGTTGCTGAAGGCGGGTTCGTAGCCTGACCGATCGAAAAAACCGAACGCAGACGCTGCCTGGGGAAGGGGGAGGGCGCAGCGAGGGAGGAGGAGGGCGCCCTAGGCGGTCGCGAGGGCGTGACGGGGCGGAAGCAAAGCGCAAGGGAGCGGCAAGAGAGTTGTTGCCGCTCCCTTGCAGGCTCGCTCGAGCGCCCACCGCGCCTCCGCATGCTACCGGTGCACTCGCGCCGGCTCTTACCACGCACCCGCAGCTTGGTGCTGCCCTTCCGTCGAGCATCACTCGAATGATACTCCTTGCCTATGGGCCTCCCATTCTCTCAGCACTTGCAGATCATCAGGAGGTTACCGTCAAGGTCCTTGAAGTTGAAGAAGTGGCCATGCTGGATCTCGCCGACGAGCTCGACGCCTATCTCCTTCAGGTAGGCGAAGGCACCCTCGATATCCTGGGTGTTGAAGTGGAAGAGGGGCGCCCCGTCAAGCGGCGCCCCGCGCCAGATCTTCGCATCCAGCACGAGGCCGGTTCCACCCGCCATCGGCGGGCAGTAGAGGTGGCCGAAGAGGATCTCCCCATCAGCGGGGAAGCCGAAGATACGGGCGTACCAGTCACGGGCCTTCTCGATGTTGGAGACCGGGACGAAGACGGTGCCAATCTGGTGCTGGATGACGTTCTGCATGATGCCTCCTAGTGGGAGTAGGGCGGGATCAGCCCACGCCTCTGCGGCAGCATCAGCGGGGTGCCATAGCGGCTGGCGAGGAAGTGGGCGCGGGCGCCGCCGGCGATCTGGTCTTGCAGACTATTCATTGAGCAGATCTCCTGAAGGGATGAGGGGGTACACGGTATGTAAGTCGTTCGGACCGGTACGAACTCCTCAGGATGCTTTGGCGAGCGACTCCTGGCGTGGACGTAGCCACAGCACAGGCCAAAGGGCGACCAAGGCAAGGTGATCGAGGTAGACGGTGGCGTGGTGAAGCCCGGCCGACAGGGGCAGGAGCCACTCCAGCCGGAAGAGCGCCGACAGTAGGCTAGCGAGCGTCACCCAGCGCACTCGGGGATCCTGGCGTCCACTCGCCCAGGCGGCCAGTGCGATGGCCAGGTAGA
>DATGYC010000086.1:0-24680 GCA_035298385.1 Symbiobacteriaceae bacterium
CCCACTGGTCCCCTAGCGCTTGATACGCAGCACCTAGGAGGGTGTCGGTCTGCTGTAAGAGCGCCTCTTCCGCTTCCGTCCCTTGCGGTTGATTAGCAAGCAGCCGGCGTCCTTCATGCAGGGTAGAACGGTCAGCCCTTACCTGTGCCAGCGTCGGCGGGTCCGTCCGGGCTAGGAGGGTGACGGCTACCTGCAGCGTTGGTTGGAGTTCGGTCTGCCAAGCGTAGAGCATGGTAACCGCTCCCGGTGGCTCGGGGGCCTGCACAAGATCGGGTCCGCCGGCCCACGTTGACTGAGTAGGCCAGATCACGACGACTCCCCAGAGCATGAGCAGTACCAGTCCGCCAACCCCAAAGCCCTTCCAACGTGACTGGTAGGTTTCATTTTGTTCCAATCTATAGAGAGCCCAATCCACTGCGGAAAGGCCTAGGAAGAGGAGACCGGCGACGGGAAGCAGAAGAATCCAATTCATAGTTTCTCCTCCCTTTCACCCCGAGCGAAGGAACCTCTCTTTCTTTCCATAACGAGGAAAGTCGGGGAAAAGTTCGGTGAAAAAGGACTTGTTGGAGAAATTTTGTGTCGTATCGAACGGAGGAAGATCATGAGAGCCTATGACCTGATCTACAAGAAGCGTCAAGGGGAAGAGTTGAGCGGTGCGGAGATTCGCTTCCTTATTGATGGCTATACAGCAGGGTCGATTCCGGACTATCAGATGGCGGCTTGGGCGATGGCTGTCTGTCTGCGCGGGATGACAGCACGGGAGACGGCTGAACTTACGATGGCGATGACCCACTCTGGCGAGGTGATCGACCTCTCCGGGATCGCTGGTGTCAAGGTCGATAAGCACAGCACGGGCGGTGTGGGCGACAAGGTCTCGCTCGTCCTGGCGCCCCTGGTCGCCGCTTGCGGGGCGCCCGTCGCCAAGATGAGCGGGCGCGGCCTCGGCCATACCGGTGGTACCCTGGACAAGATGGAGTCGATTCCAGGGATGCGGGTGGAACTCGCTCGCCAGGAGTTCATTGATCAGGTGAACCGGACGGGTCTCGCAATCGTTGGTCAGTCGGGCAACCTGGTGCCGGCCGACAAGAAGCTCTACGCCCTGCGGGACGTGACCGCGACCGTTGACTCAATCCCCTTGATCGCCTCTTCCATTATGTCGAAGAAGATCGCCGGTGGGGCCGATGCGATCGTGCTGGACGTCAAGACCGGTTCGGGCGCCTTCATGAAGTCCCTGGACGACTCCTTCCGTCTGGCCGAGGCGATGGTCGCCATTGGCCGAGAGGTGGGGCGTGAGGTTGCCGCCTTCGTCTCTGATATGGACCAGCCGCTTGGCGCTGCAGTCGGCAACGCTCTGGAGGTAGCCGAGGCGATCGAGACCCTGCGGGGCTTTGGCCCGGCGGATCTCGAAGCCGTGGTGATGTCCCTGGGCGCCCAGATGCTCCGCCTAGCGGGCGTCGCGTCCGATGCCGAGACGGGCAAGAAGATGCTCCTGAAGGCACTGCGCTCCGGGGCGGGCCTGGCCAAGTTGATCGAGATGGTCGAGGCCCAGGGCGGCGACCCCTCCTACATTCGCCAGCCGGTCAAGCTGCCACGCGCCGCCCGTCTCCTCCCGGTTCTGGCCCCTTCCGCCGGTTGGATTGAAGGGATGGACGCACTGGGGATCGGTGTGGCGGCCATGCTTCTAGGAGCGGGGCGCGAGACCAAGGAGTCCGTGATCGATCAAGGGGTCGGCGTCATCCTAAAGAAGAAGGTGGGCGATCAGGTCGCCGCTGGCGAACCCCTGGTCGAGCTGCACGTGACCGATGAGCGCCGGTTGGCTGAGGTGCAAGAACGGGTCTTGGCCGCCTACCGGATTGGGGCTGGTCCGGCCAAGCCGCACCCGCTTCTCTATGGCGTGGTCACCCAGGCCGGTACCGAGCGCTATAAGGAGGCTGGGGAGTGAATTGGGCGGAGCGCTTCCCGAAGCTCTGGGCAATTCTAGAGCAGATGGCGACGCTGCTCTTCGGCTCCCTGCTCTTTTGGCTGGCTTGCCCGCTGATCATCACGCTACCAGGTGGAATCGCTGGGCTCTTTGCGGTCATGGGGCCGCTGATTCGGTCAGGGCGGGCGGACGGAGAGATCATCCGTCCGTTCTGGGCCACCTTTCGCCAGACCGCTCTGACCGGGCTGGGGCTCCTGCTGATCGATCTGCTAGTGGCCCTGGTCATCTGGGTCGATATCCGATTCTTCTGGGGCGTGGGCGCCCTCTGGGGCCAGGCTTTGGCCCTCCTCGCCCTGGCGATCGGTCTCGTGGCGTTGATGGTCAATCTCTTCGTTTGGCCGCTGCTCGCCTGGTACCCGCAACCACTGCGGAGCTTGCTCTGGCGAGCCTTCCTTCTGGCGGGCGCCCATCCGCTTCTGGCGCTAGGTGGTGTGGCAACCCTGGTCCTGCTCCCCATGCTTTTGACCATGCTTCCTGGTCCGCTCTTGGCCCTGATCCCCTTGCTGGGCCCCGGCTTGCTGACGGGTCTGCTCGGCTCGATCGCCTGGCGGGCGATGCGGCGGCATGGGGCTGAACAAGAGGAAGCAGTCTAATACGGCAGGTTCCGAAAACCCAATAGCGTCCCACTCACATCTGTGGTAGAGTGGGAAGGTCTTTAAGCCCACCCGACCAGAAGAGGTGACCTGGATGCAGTACCCGCTCTCCCCAGACGTCAAGCCTGAGTTCTGTACCACCGGTACCTTTATGCGCCTACCCGCCAGCCGGGAGGGCGCCAAGATCGCCATTCTGGGTATGCCGTTTGACACGGCGGCTAGCTTCCGCGTGGGCGCCCGCTTTGCTCCGCAGGCGGTCCGTCAGGCCTCAAGCCTCCTCTTCCCGTATAACCCCGTGGTCAACGTCTACCCCTTCGAAGAGACGAAGGCGATCGACGTCGGCGACCTCGCCGTTATCCCCCACAACATCACCAAGTCCTATGAGATCATGGCGGAGGCCGTCGGCGGACTGATGGCGAAGGGGATTATCCCGATCGGCATCGGCGGTGACCATTCGATCACCCTCGCCTCCCTGCGGGCCGCAGCCAAGGTCTACGGGCCGGTTGCCATGGTTCACTTTGACTCCCACACCGACACCTGGGATACCTACTATGGTGAGAAGTACTGGCACGGCTCCCCCTTCGTGCGGGCGCACGAAGAGGGCCTGCTTCAGCCTGATAAGGTCTTCCAGATCGGCATTCGTGGCACGCTGAACCACCCGGGCGACTTCGACTCCGCCACGGACCTGGGCTACAACGTGATCACCACCCGTGAACTGCGTAAGCGCGGCATGGAAGAGGTGGTCCGGCAGGTGAAGGAGAAGGTCGGCGATACGCCAGTCTTCCTGACCTTCGACATCGACTTTGTCGACCCGGCCTTCGCTCCGGGCACCGGCACCCCCGAGGTGGGCGGCTACTCCTCCTCGGAGACCCTGGAGATCGTCCGGGCGCTGGACGGGCTGAACTACATCGGCTTTGATGTGGTTGAGGTTCTGCCGTCCTACGATCCGACTGGCATGACCGCCCTACTGGCCGCGACGCTTATGCATGAGTTCGGTTCGCACGTAGCCCAACGGCTGCGGACGACCCGCTAGCGAAAACCGTTCCCCTAACGAAGAGTCACCCCCCGCCACGCGGAAGTGGAGGGGGGTGACTTCTTTTTGAGGGGGGATCCGCCCATGGCGCGACGCGTGAGTACAGCGGGCCCGGGCCACCCAATCCTGACCGAGGTCTACCTCGGTAGTCAGCTAGACGCCGGAGCCGGTCAGTTTCTGCGCCTCTTCAATCCGAGCCGGGCGCCCATTCGCCTAGACGGCTGGGCAGTTGGCGACGGGACCACCTGGGCCACCTTCCCGCCCGGTGCGATGCTCCCGCCAGGGCTCTCGTTCTACCTAGCTCGGGACCCGCTTGCCTTCACCCAGGCGATGGGACTGCCGCCCGACTTGATCTGGGGCGGCACGGCTGGGGCGGCCCCGCCTGAAGCGAACTGGATGACCGGCGGCGAGGGGCTACAACTCCCGGCTGGTGGTGGCTGGATCGGCCTGCGTGACGCCGCCGGCAAGGTCGTTGACGCCGTGGTCTGGGGAGACCTCCCGGGGGGGCGCCCCGGCCAATCAGGTTGGCAAGGAGAGCCGGTCCCCCTGCCCAAGAGCGGGGAGATTCTTGATCGAGCCCGCACGGAGGGATCGATCCTGGGCGGAGCGGCACCCGTCTATCAGCCAGATACGGACACGGCAGCAGACTGGAAGCAGGGCGCCACCTGGCTGGATGAGCGCGCCAACCGCCCAGGGCAGACCTGGTTCGGGGCGCCCCTCTTCCGACCAGGCCGGGTCACCGTCTACAGCACGCCCGACTCAACCTACAACGTCCTAACAGAGGCGATCGGGGGCGCCCAGGAATCGATCGACTTTGAGATCTACGACTTCTCGCTTGTCCAGCTGACCGAGCAGGTGGTCGCGGCCGTCAAGCGGGGCGTCAAGGTCCGCCTCCTGATCGAGGCGGGTACCGTCGCCGGTCTCTACGACCAGGAGCGGTGGGCGGCTGAACAGGTCGCGACGGCGGGCGGTGAGGTCCGCTGGATCCTGAACGACCCGAAGGCTGGCTTTCCGGGGCGCTACATCTATGACCACTCCAAGTGGGGGGTCATTGATGGCCAGCGGGTGATCGTCCAGTCAGAGAATTGGGTCCGCCACGGTATCGCCGTCGATCCGTCCTTTGGGAACCGGGGCTGGGGCGCCCTGGCCGAAGATCCAGCCTTTGCCGACTACCTGACTCGCGTCTTTGAGGCTGACTGGCGCCTCACCTTTGGCGATGTCCAGCGCTTTGGGGTTCCGCCCTTTGGTGGACCGGGCCCGGAGTTCAAGCCGGAGGCGACGCTCCTGACCGGGCATTACGCAGCTCCCTTCAAGGCACTGACCGTCAGCGGGGAGATCGGCCTAACGCCTGTTCTCGCTCCAGACCACGCCCTCCTAGAGACGGGGGGAGTGATCGGCCTGCTCCGCTCGGCTCGCTCCTCGATTCTGATCGAGCAGCAGTACGTCCACCCGCACTGGGGACCGGCAGACGGCGACCCCGTCAGAACCCCCGACCTCTATCTAGAGGAGGCGATCCAGGCGGCGCGCCGGGGTGTACAGGTCCGGATCCTCCTGTCGGATGCCTTCCTGAACGCCAAGGACCCGAAGGATAACACCGTCACGGTCGCCTACGTCAACGCGATCGCCCAGCGGGAAGGGCTCAACCTGGAGGCACGCCTGATCAACAGCAAGGCGGCCGGGCTGGACAAGATCCACAACAAGGGCGTCGTCGTGGATGCGATACGCGTCCTGATCTCCTCGATCAACTGGTCGCTCAACTCCCCCGCGAACAATCGGGAGTTGGGCATCATTCTGGAGCATCCCCTGATCGGTCGCTACTTTACCGACCTCTTCCAGTACGACTGGAACGCCGGGCATGGAGCGTCCGGGGTCTTGATCGGCGGGGTCGATCGGGGCGCCGGCCGCGTGACGATCCAGAACCACGGCACAGAGGCGATCACGCTGGCCGGATGGGCACTCGCGACGGAGTGGGGGCGGTGGGCGCTTCCGGCCGTCACGATTCCGGCCGGTGGGACGACTCGACTAGGCCGGGTGAAGGATCAACTGCCCAGATCCTTCAAGTTGCGCCCGGCGGGCGATCGGCTCCGCTTGCTCAATGGGGAGCAGGAGGTCGACGCTATAGAGTGGGGGAGCGCGGCCCTCTTCGCTCGGGCGCCCCTGCCGCCCGGGACGGGTACGCTCTGCCGGATCGACGGGCCTGACACGAACACCGCGCTCGATTGGCGGACCGACTGTGATCGTCCCAAATAAGCACGAAGGCCGGCGATTCGCCGGCCTTCGTTTCTCTATCTCTGCTGCTTCCGGAGCCGCCGCGCTGCATTCCAGTCGGCGACCAGGCCGATCCAGGAGAAGGAGAAGCCGAAGACGGCGCCCACGCCCAGGATCAGGAGGACCCACGAGAAGGCGCCACTGCCCAACGAGAGCGCGTACCAGGCTGAGACTCCAAACATCGTCTGCATCCGCCAGAGGGCAACACCGATGGCTACGAAGACCAGCAGGGTAGCGATCATGCCCAACTGTCGGTGAACCGCAGCCTTGAGCTTCGCCTCTGCCGCGAGCTGAGCCTCTAGGATATCCCGCTCCTCGGGCGTCAACGTGGGTCGCTCCATCCAGACTCCCCTCCTACTCACCACCAAGGGCCGGTCAACCGAAAAAGGGGGCCGATCAGGGCCCCCCTGTGCACTATGCGTTTTTCGCTAGACCGCCTCGACGGTCTTGACCTCGGGCACCTGCATACGGATCGCACGCTCAATGCCCATCTTCAGGGTCATGGTCGACATGGGGCAACCGCCGCAGGCGCCCATCATTCGCACCTTGGCGACGCCTTCTTCAACATCAACCAGTTCGACCTCGCCGCCGTCCATCCGAATCGCCGGGCGGATCTGATCAAGCGCCCGATCCACGCGCTGGTACAGGGTCTCTTCTGCCATGACTAGTTCCCCTTTCATGCACAACTATCTCACTCAACAGTTTACCACATGGGCAAAAACGCTGCCAAGTATGGGCTGGCGAGTGAGCTTGACATCTACCATCAAATATGGTTATAATTGGAATACTCGGTATTGACCTAATCGCCGGTCTCTCTCGGCTTCGGTGGTCTTACCCACCAATCATTGAACGGACTCGTGCCATGATCACGTCAAATCCAGCCTGGTTGAAGGCGCCCTCAGGGATGATCACGTCGGCGTACCGCTTGGTCGGCTCGACAAAGGCCTCGTGCATCGGCTTGACGGTGCCGATATACTGCTCGATCACGTTCTCGAGGTTGCGCCCGCGCTCGCGGATATCACGCTGCAGCCGCCGGAGGATGCGTGCATCCGCATCTGTATCGACGAAGATTCTCAGGTCGTAGAGACGGCGTAGCCCGGGATCATCCAGAATGAGGATGCCCTCGACCAGGATCACATCGAGCGGGCGAACCCGAACGGTGTAATCCTCCCGCAGGTGGGTGCTGAAGTTGTAGACTGGCCGTTCGATCTCCTCGCCCCGCTTCAGGGCGTTGACGTGCTCAATGAAGAGCGCGGTGTCGAAGGCCTCGGGGTGGTCGTAGTTCAGCTTGGTCCGATCCTCGAAGGCGAGGTGACGGTTGTCTCTGTAGTAGGCATCGTGGGTCAAGAGGGTGACATGGTGGGGGAGCAGGTCGACGATCTTCTGAGCGATCGTCGTCTTGCCGGAGCCGGTGCCCCCTGCGATTGCGATGATCGCCTTCGGAACGGACATGGGGTTGACCTCCTACAGGTCGGCAGGCAATGCCAGCGCTGCTGTTATCCTTTCGATTATGCCCTAGCCCCGGCGCCAGTACAAGCACCGGAACGTGACAAAGGGGGAGTCACTTTGGTGATCCAGGCCTATGAGGTCGAGGGAACGCTTGTCCTTTCGCTCGCCGGTGATTTAGATGCGTTATCTGCTGGTTCGCTCGATCTGATGGTGACCGAGCTACTCGGTCAGGGTCGGCGCTCCCTTGTCGTGGACCTGGCCCAGATCGAGCGGGTCTACACGGCTGGCATCTCGGTCCTGTTACGGCTGCAGAGGGCGGCAGCAGGGCGGGGCGCCCGGCTCATCTGCTGCAGCGCCCGCCCCTTCGTGCGAGAGATGATGCGGATCGCCCTCTGGGACCTTGAGGTCCAGTCAGACCTGACGGCAGCGGTTGCACTCTCGCGACAGATGGAATAGGGTTCACAACCGAGGTCGTTGAGCTTGGCGCTGAAATTGGGTAGGCTGAAGGTAGTACCGCTGGCCGTGCCTTCCATGTCTAAAGGAAGGAATCGCTAGTGACAGAACTACAGGAGGGATACCCATGGCGCACCAGCTTCCGCCTCTTCCGTACGCCTATGAGGCGCTCGAGCCGCACATCGACAAGGAGACCATGACGATCCACCACGATCGTCACCACGCTGCCTACGTCAACAACCTGAACGCCGCCCTGGAGGCCGATGCCGCCGCAGCCGGCCTTGATATCGAGTCGCTACTGCGGAACATCAACAACGTTCCCGCGAACATCAAGCAGGCCGTGATCAACAACGGTGGCGGCCATGCCAACCACACCCTCTTCTGGGAGATCATGACCCCGGGCGGCGCCAAGGCGCCGGAGGGCAACCTGGCCGCGGCGATCGACAAGGCCTTCGGCTCGTTCGACAACTTCAAGGCTGAGTTCAGCAAGGCTGGCGCCACCCGCTTCGGCTCCGGCTGGGCCTGGCTGGTCGTCACCGCCGCTGGCGAGCTGAAGGCCTATGCCACCCTGAACCAGGACTCCCCGCTGATGCAGGGCGACACCCCGATCCTGGGCATGGACGTCTGGGAGCATGCGTACTACCTGAAGTACCAGAACAAGCGCCCGGATTACATCAACGCCTTCTTCAACGTCATCAACTGGACCATCGTCGGCGAGAAGTTCGCTGCCGCTGCCAAGTAAGAAGAGCGCTAGAGCGAAAGGACCACCCATCGCCGGGTGGTCCTTTTCCTATAGGTTGATCCAGCGCTGCTCCCGCTGAGATCGGCGGACGCCGTCTAGTACGGCTTGCACCGCCAGACCGTCCCGGAAGGTGGCCGATTCCGGCCCCGCCGTATGCCTGCCCAACAACGGCCGCATACTACCTGTATCATGCGCAAATGGGGGATGGCGGTGCAGGTCAAGCAACACGATGTGACGGGGGACCTGACAGAGAAAGAACTCTTCTTGCTGACGGACGCCCTAGGGCTGGAAGCAGCGGCAGTAAAGAAGTACCAGCACTATCAGCACGAGCTGCAGGATGAGCGGGCCAAGCAGTTGCTGGCGGAGATGATCGACCAGCATCATCGGCGCTTTGACATGATGCTCTCGGTCCTCCAGTACCAGGAGGACGTCTCCCGGACGGCTAAGCTTCTCCTGCAGGATCTGCAGACCCAGGGAGGGATCCACCATGGCGCCTAACGCAGGCGGTAGCTGGGGCGACGCCGATATCATGACTGACGTCCTGACCACAGCGAAGGGGCAGACCAAGTTCTACGCGACGGCCGCGACGGAGTCTGCCAATCCAGGCGTCGGGGAGGTCTTCAAGGCCTTCCATGGTGAGGAGCAGCACAACCTAGAGACGGTCTTCAGCTTCCTCCATACGCGGGGCGAGTATCCGACCCCACTGGCTGACAAGCAGCAGCTCCGGCAGACCATTGAGCGTTTCGAGAAGGCCCACAGCACGCTAGGTATTTCGGAGTCGCCGACGACCCGACGCTACAAGACGGCCGACCCCGAGCATCCGCCAAAGGCCGATGCCGGCGCTGGAGCGTTCGACTACAAGGCCGATACGCTTCAGTAGATGAGGGCCCACCCGCTCGGGTGGGCCTTCGCGCGCCCCGCTGGCAGGGTTGACCGTGCCGCTTGGCGAAGGGTAGAGCGCGAGAAGGAGGTGAGCCAGCTTGGCACGAATCCGCTGCGGTACCTGCGCTTGGTCTGACCATGAAGAGTACTTTCCGAAGGGGTTGCCGCCAGGGGAGCGGCTCGCCTACTACGCCCAGCACTTTCCCCTTGTAGAGGTTGACTCCTCCTTCTATGGTCTGCATCCGCCAACGTACTACAAGCGGTGGGCCTCCGAGACCCCGGCTGGGTTTCGGTTCAACGTCAAGGCCTATGGGGCGATGACCCGGCACCACCGGGAGCCACGCCCGGGGGAGGAGGATCTGCAGAAGATCTTCCACCTGTTCGACGCAGCGGTACAGCCGCTGAGAGAGGCGGGCAAGCTGGGCGCTCTTCACTTTCAGTTCCCGCCCTGGTTCACCTACAACGCGGAGAGCCTTGAGTGGGTTCAGGCCTGCCGGGAGTTCTACGCACAGGATATTGTGGCCGTGGAGTTTCGCCATCGGTCCTGGTTCGCCGGCCCGAACCGGGAGCGGACGCTCGGTTTCCTGCGTCGAATCGAGGCGGCTCACGTGGTCTGCGACGAGCCCCAGATCGGGTCAGGCACAGTTCCTGCCGTGGTGGCCGTCACCGATCCACGCCTTTCGATCGTTCGTTTCCACGGGCGCAACGACCAGACCTGGTACATCAAGGCGGAGAAGACTGCACAGCGGTTTGACTACCTGTACAACCGGACTGAACTAGCGGAGTGGGTCGACCCCGTGCAGAAGGTCCTGGCGCCCGCGGCTGCGGAGGTCCATCTCCTCATGAACAACAACCGGGCGAACTACGCCGTCAAGAACGCCCTTGATCTGATGGGTCTGCTCGGTCAGCCGATTCCGGAGTTGGATGCCCGCGGGGTGCCAAAGGTCCCGCCGCGCCCAGGGGAACAGATCGTGCTGGAGTTTGATTGAAGATCGGCATCGTACTCCCTCGACTAGGCTGGTCGAGGGAGTTTTGCTGTCGGTAGCCGTCATGGTGCAACGCGTTTAGAATTCGGACAGATTTTTTTGAACAGAAAGAGGAGTCCGTTGCTAGTCTGTGTAATCAATATAGTCACTTTAATCTATGTAAAATCAGATGAGGACTCTATTTTAAGACCCAAATCTAAACTCTCTCACACAAATTCCTAACGGAATTATTCAAATCTTTACCCACGACTTCGTTTTTGTCTGCTAAACTGTGAGGTAAACGGACCCTTAAAGTCATCCTTATTAGAAAATGATGGAAAAACGGGAGGGAACGCAATGGCAGACGGCGAATTCTACCGACTAGAGGGCTTGGCCGATCCAGGGGCCTTGTCCGAGAATGAGCCGCTTGTCATGGCGTGGGATGGTCAGTCGCTTGATTGGCTTGACTACATTCTGGCCCGCCCAACCAGGCGGGACGGCCATGCCGAAGGGGGTGGCAGCGTGCCGAGAGGAGTCTCCTATTTGCCTCGGCCGGAGAGCGGCGGGGGAAGGACCAGCTCGGAAGATACGATCCTGATCCGCCGTCTGACCGCCGGGGATGAGGAAGCCCTTGGCACGCTGATGGATCGATACGGGGGCGCCCTCCTCCACTTTGCCCATCGCCTGGTCGGGGATCTGCACCTCGCGGAGGAGATCTACCAGGATACCATGCTAAAGGCTTGGCAGCAGGCCGGCACCTTCCGCATGGAGGGACATTTGAAGGCGTGGCTCTTCCGCGTAGCGCGCAACAACGCCATCGATTATATGCGGCGCAAGCGGGTCTCGACGGAGGAGTACTCACCCTCCCTAGAGACTGCGGATGAAGCGGGCCAACCCGAGCGGCTGATGGAACAAGCCTGGGTCAGCACAGAGATGCTGCGAGCGTTAGACGATCTGCCCGACGTCTATCGCGAGGTGATCTCCCTGCGCTTCTTCCACCAACTCTGCTACCAGGAGATCGCAGAGATCATGAACATCCCGCTGGGGACGGTCAAGAGCCGACTCTCCTATGCATTGGGGCGCCTGACGAAGATTCTCCGCGAGAAGGGAATCAACCCGGCCTTCTTGGAGATGGAGTAGTTGTTTACAAACGCCAAAACCCCCACCTTCAAAGAGGCGGGGGTTTCGACTTTACATCTCCAGAAACCTGTTATAATAGGATGGAAGACCATGGAGTAAGGGAGACGGACCATGAATCTGCCCAACTCAATCACCTTGGCCCGTATCATCCTGGTACCTATCTTTCTCTATGTCCTCCTGCGTGGTTTGCCTTACGGGGGAATCATCGCCGCGGGCATCTTTACCGTAGCGGCCATCTCTGATGGTGTCGATGGGTACCTCGCGCGAAAGAACAAGGAAGTGACCCGGCTAGGGAAGTTCCTTGATCCGCTGGCGGACAAGCTGTTGGTCTCGGCTGCGCTGATCGCCCTGGTCGAGCAAGGCGTGATCTCGACTGGGGTGGCCATGATGATGGTCGGTCGGGAGATGGCGGTCACCGGGCTGCGGGGCATCGCAGCCGCTGAGGGGACGATCATCGCGGCGGGGCCGTGGGGCAAGGCGAAGACCGTTGTCCAGATCGTCTTCATCATCGCCGCCATCCTCGCGCACTCCTTGCCGATGGGCTGGCCGCTTCAGGTCTTGGCCCATTACGTCTCCGTCCCGATGCTCTGGGCCGCGGTCGCCCTGACGATCTGGTCGGGTATCGACTACGGTCTGGGCTATATTCGGGGACTGAAGGCACAGGTGAAGGAGCCGCGCCGGTTCCGTTTCCGCGTGCGCTTGCCGAAGGCGTGGAAGGTTCGACGGATCCGCTAAAAGCGACCTGGCTAAGGGAGGCGGCAATCTGATGGAGTGTCACTTGATTCGCCAGCAGATGAACTCATTTCAGTTAGCGGGCCCGATGCGTTCGGTCGCCGTCGACCTGGGCGAGGTGGACTGGAAGACGGAGGCTGCCCTCGTGATCGACCTGGGTGAGCAGCGGACGGGGGGCTGGTCGGTTCGGGTGGAGTCGGCGCAGGTCAGCGCTCCGGCGCAGATCGAGTTGACGCTCCAGGTGGGGCGCCCCCAATCCGGCATGATGGTGATCCAGGCGTTCACGCGCCCGTACGCCCTTTGCCGCCTGCCTGTAGATGGGCTGGGCGCCGGGCCGGTGACCGTGATCGGGCGAGACCCGCAGGGGCGCGAGATTCTACGACAGGTGGTGCAGGGTTGAACGCAGTGATCTTTGGCGCCGGCGCCGTAGCGGAGTGGGGCCGGATCCGGGCGCTGCTCGGCACGCCGGACCTGGTCATCTGTGCGGACGGCGGCGTCCGCCACGCTCTCGCCTTGGGGCTTACCCCGGACCTTGTCCTGGGGGATTTTGATTCGGCGGGGCCAGCCGTGGTCGCGGAGATCGCTGCCCGGGGGATCCCCGTCCACAAGGTCCCGACGGAGAAGGACGAGACCGATGCCGAACTGGCGATTCAGGAGGCGCTCAAGCTTGGCGCCACCGCCATCACCCTGGTCGGCGTGACCGGTGGGCGGCTTGACCATACGGTTGCCAACCTGCTCCTCCTCCCAGGAATTCCTGGTAAGGTTGAGGTGCGGGTTCTTGACACGTCTGCCGTCCTCTGGCTGTTACGGCCGGGTGGTCGGATCACCGTTCCCGCCCAACCGGGTGCCTACCTGTCGCTCCTGCCGCTCTCCCCCGAGGTCCGTGGGGTCGTGGCCGAGGGAGTTCAGTGGCCGCTTGCCGGTGAGACGCTTCGCTGGGGTCAGACGCGCGGGGTCTCGAATCGGATCAGCGCTGACGAGGCCTTCATCGCTGTGCGCGACGGCTACCTGCTGGTCATCCAGGCCTGGGAGTAGGGTAGACTACAAAAGATGGTTCGGGAATGGTAGCACCGCTTTCCCTGTTTTATATGACATAATAAAGATGATCATGAACAGCGCTCGCTCTAGAAAGGGGTTTCCCTGATGGCGATTTCCGTTCACTCGTCCCTGCACGCGCTGGCCGAGAAGGTGGAGTCCGGGGCGGTCTGGAACCGGGCAGATGCCCTCCAGCTCCTCGCCTCCTATGACGTGATCGATATTGGGCGCCTGGCCGAAGCGGTCCGGGTCTGCCTCGTTGGTGAGACGACAACGGTCGTGGAGGCGGTCTCGCTCCGGCTGGAGGAGATCGAAGGCCTCGCTGATCGTGGGGCGGCGGCTGCCGGTCAGAGCGGTCTGCTGCTTCTGCGGGACCCGAAGGGCTGGGCGTACAGCCAGCCCTATGCGGCCTATCTGGAGGCGATTCGGACCCTGGCGGCCCGGTTGCCGGTCGGGATGACCCTGGCCCTGCACTCGACCGAGATGGTCAAGTCGCTGGCCAAGCTCGGCGAGCGGGATCTCGCTGCGACCTTGACCGACCTCTGGACGGCGGGGGTGCGCCTGATCGCCGGTGGCGACGACCTGACGGTGCACGCTGCCGCGCATGAGATCGGGCTGCGCTCGGTGGTCGACCTCCCCGCATCGCCGGAGAGCCCCGAGGCTTTCGTTGATGCCCTGCTGGCGGTCCGTGACCTGCAGACGAAGACGGCGGGGTTCGTTGCGGCGCATGTCGCCCTGCCCGCCCGACTCTCGGGTGTGCCGGATGCGAAGCAGGTCGCCTGTGCCCGCCTGGTGCTACAGAACATCCCGCACATCTCGCTGGGGTGGGGCGCCCTGATGCTGAAGGCCGCCCAGGTGCTGATGCACTTCGGCATCGATGATCTCGGCCTGATTCAGTCCGCCAAGGCAGATCTCACCGAGATGGCCTACCAGATCCGGCAGACAGGGCGCCAGCCGCTGCTGCGTAACGGGCTGTTTGAGACCATCCGCGAGCTCTAAGGAGGCGTGACTTGTGACCAGTACCCTTACCTGGCGGACCCTCGCCGATTCGCCGGAGGCCGGCCGGACCTGGCAACTAGGTCCCGTCCGCCTAGGCTATATCGAGTACCTGAACTGCCTGCCGGTCTACTGGGGGATCGAGCAGGGGATTATCGACCTGCCGGTCGCCATCAAGAAGGGGCCGCCCGCTCAGTTGAACAAGCTGTTCATTGAGGGCGCCCTGGATATCACCCCGATCTCCTCGATCGAGTACGCCCGTCATCCGGGCGACACGGTGATCCTGCCCAAGCTCTCGATCGCCGCGGATGGCCGGGTCACCTCGGTCCTGCTGCTCTCGAAGAAGCCCCTGGGCGAACTGGACGGCGCCAAGGTCGCCCTGACCAGCCACTCGGCCACCTCGGTCGTGCTGACCAAGATCATCCTGGGCGAGAAGTACGGCGTCAAGCCGACCTACTCGACCATGGAGCCTGACGCCTACCAGATGCTGGCCGAGGCGGATGCCTGCCTCGTGATCGGTGATCCGGCCCTCCGGGCGGTCAATGATCCGAAGCTGAAGGAGACCTTCCCTGAGATGCAGATCTACGACTTGGGTCAGGAGTTCAAGGACCTGACCGGCGAGATCTTCGTCTTCGCCCTCTGGGTGATCCGGCGGGAGTTCGTCGACCGGAATCCCGAAGGCGTCAAGCTGGTAGCCGAGCTCTTCCAGGCCTCGCGCGACTGGGCGGTGGAGCACTGGGAGGCGTTGATCCAAGAGGGCGCCCATCGGCGCAACCTGCCCGAGTCCGCGGTCCGGGATCACTTCACGCAGATTCGACATCACTTCACGCCCGAGTACCGCCGCGGCCTGCTCACGTTCTACGAGCTGGCCCACAAGATCGGGGAGATCCCGGCGGTGCCCGAGCTGACGGTATGGGGGGAGTAAGCGGTGGCCGTCACTACGCAGCTTGAACTTCAGCGCATCATCGATCGGCGCCTCTCCGGCGGCCGGCTCACCTTTGACGAGACGATGGCCCTGCTCAAGTCGCCGGATCTGATGACGATCGGCCGGGCGGCCGACGAGGTCCGCCGGCAGCTCCATCCGGACAACAAGGTCTCGTTCATTATTGACCGGAACATCAACTATACGAACGTCTGCGTCGCCCAGTGCTCCTTCTGCGCCTTTAAGCGGGATGTCGGCCACGAAGAGGGCTACACCCTGTCGCAAGAGGTGATCGACCAGAAGCTCGACGAGCTGGTGGCGATCGGCGGCACGCAGGTCCTGCTCCAGGGCGGTCTCAACCCGGCCTTGAAGCTTGGCTACTACCAGGAAATGATCAGCCATATTCAGACCAAGTACCCGCAGGTGACGGTCCACGGCTTCTCGCCGTCGGAGCTCTTCTACTTGGCGAAGATCTCACGGCTGCCGGTGCTCGACTGCCTGCGCGAGCTCCAGAAGGCGGGCCTCCGCTCGACCCCGGGCGCCGGCGGCGAGATCTTTGATGATGCCGTCCGCAAGGAGATCGGCAAGGGCAAGGTCCTCTCGGACCAGTGGTTCGAGGTGATGGAGGCCGCTCAGCAGCTCGGCATGAACACGACGGCAACGGTGATGTACGGCCATATCGAGACGATGGAGCAGCGGGCCCTCACCTTGCAGAAGCTCCGCGACTCGGGCGACAAGCACGGCGGGTACCGGGCCTTCATCGCCTGGGACTTCCAGCCGGACAACACGCCGCTGGGCGAGTACATGACGGCCCACGCCGACCAGTTCCACCTGGGCACGGGATGGGAGTACCTGCACTTCATGGCGGTCGCTCGTCTGGTGCTGGATAACGTGCCGAACATGCAGGTCTCCTGGGTGACCCAGGGGCCGCAGATCGGTCAGCTGGGGCTGCACTTTGGCGCCAACGACTTTGGCGGCACGATGATGGAGGAGAACGTAGTCTCGGCGGCCGGTACGACCTACCGTGTCGGTCCGGAGGAGACGATCGACTTCATCAAGGCGGCGGGCTTCACGCCCTACCAGCGGGATACCTTCTACAACGAACTGAAGGTCTACTAAGAGAGACGGAGCGCTACCAGCACGGTTGGCGCTCCGTCTTTGGTTTTGCGGTTTCGATGAGCCACTGAAAAGCGCTATAATGAGTTCATGGATAAGATTAAACTGATTGCCCTTGATCTGGATGGGACAACCTTAGAGCCGAACAAGACCATCGCTCCGGATACCTTGGCTGCGATTCAAGAGGCCCAGGCTGCCGGTGCCGAGGTCGTCCTCGTCACGGGGCGTTCGTGGCGCCAGACCCAGGAATACTATGAGCAGCTTAACCTGACTGGTGGGGCGATCTGCTACCTGGGCGCCCTGACCGTTGGGGGACCCGAGGGCCAGATCCAGCGCTACCGGCCGCTGGCGGCTGAGGTCTGGCAGGAACTGCGCCAGTTTGCCCTGACCCATGACCTGGCCTTCACCGCCTGCACGGCGACAGATCGGGCTGTAGCCCAGGGGGAGTTGCCGTCGACCGACCTAGTCGCCCTCGACTTGGCCTTCGCCCATAAGGAGGCCCCGGACTTCATCGACTGGCCCGGCTGGAACCCCTACACGGAGATGGACCCGGGCTTCATCAAGGTGGAGGACGGGCCGATCATGGTCGCCGTCTATGGCGACTCGGCGGTACGCAAGGTGCTGGACGCCTACCCGAACGGGCTGGCCGGGACGAGCTTCGACCTGACCGATCGAGTGCGGGAGGAGACGGTCCTGCACATCTTTGCCGAGGGGGTCGGCAAGCTGCCCTCGCTGCAGCGCTACGCGGCGGAGCAGGGCTACACCCAGGCAGAGATCATGGCCTGCGGTGATAACCCGATGGATTTGGGGATGATCCAATGGGCGCGGATCGGTGTCGCGATGCCGGATGGGCATCCGGCGACCCTGCCGCTGGCGGACTGGGTCTGCCGTCCGGCCGAGGCGATCCGCCGGGCGCTGGCGGGGGAACGGCCCTAGCGGTTCGGCGACGCTCCGGCGACCTGGGCGCCCGTTGTGGGAGGGTGTTTCGATGTCGATCACTCGTAGGCTCCGCCTTTGGGCGGGGCGCCTAGTCCTGCCGGCCCGGATGACCCGTGCGATGCCGCTACCCGCCCGTGAGATCGGCTGGCGGCTGGCAGAGGCGGGCCATGAGGCCGGCTTTGTGGGCGGGGTGGTGCGGGACCTGCTCCTGGGGCTGGAGCCCAAGGACTGGGACCTGACCACCTCCGCCACGCTGGCGGAGATCCAAGCCCTCTTCCCCGAGGGGAGGGCCATGGGGCGCGCCCGGGTGGGGGCGGAGGTGGGCGGTCAGACCGTCCTGGTCCCGCGGGAAGGGCGCCCCTATGAGGTCACCCCCTACCGCGGCGAGGGGCTGGTCGGCGACCTGGCCCGCCGGGACTTTACCTTCAACAGCATGGCCCTGGGCCTGGACGGCCGGTTGATCGACCCGTTTGGCGGGCAACGAGATCTGGCACGGCGACTGGTCCGGACCCCGGGTGATCCCCGCGCGCGGATCGCGGAGGATCCACTCCGGATGCTCCGGGCGGTCCGCTTCGCAGCCCAGCCCGGCTTCCGCCTTGATCCGGGCCTGGAGGCGGCGATTCGGGCGGGCGCCCCGCTGCTACAGCGGGTGGCGGTCGAGCGGATCGGGCAGGAGTGGGCGAAGCTCCTGCTGTCGGGGCGCCCTGCCTGGGCGATGGAGCAACTCCGGGAGCTGGGGCTACTTGGGCAGTTCCTGCCGGAGGTGCTGGAGTCGGTCGGGGTGGTGCAGAACGAGTATCATCGGTGGACGGTCTGGGAGCATCTGCTGATCGCCCTGGAGCGGGTGGAGCTTGGCCCTGAGGGTGAGTCGCCACCGCCCATCTCGCCGGAGAGACGGCTCCTCACCCTTCGTCTAGCCGCGCTCCTCCACGACATTGGCAAGCCGCGCTCCCTCTCGACCGGCGAGGACGGCCGCCGCCACTTCTACCGCCACGAGCTGATCGGGGCTGAGATGGTCGACGAGATCCTCACCCGCCTCCGCTTTGAGGGCGAGTTGCGAGCCAAGGTCGGCCATCTGGTCCGCTACCACATGGACCTGCACTTCGACGTCCCGCCCTCTGATGCGGCCCTCCGCCGGATGCTCCGGCGGATCGGGCCGGAGCACATGAACGACCTGATCCAGCTCCGCCGGGCAGACCGGATCGCCTCCGGGACCCGAGAGGGCGACCTGGGCGAGGAGACGCTCGCCATCCTCCGGGCGCTGGAGCGTGTGCTGGCCAACGATGCTGCCCTAAAGATCTCAGATCTGGCCGTTACTGGCCGGGATGTTATGCAAGTGTTGAATATTATACGTGGTCCCGAGGTCGGAAGAGCCCTCGAGAACCTCCTTCAGGAGGTTCTGGAAGAGCCCTCTAGGAACAACAGAGAATGGCTAGTAGGTCGGTTGGCAGAGTGGCGAAAAATGGGCACACAACGTTCCGATCCGGCTAATGAGGAGGAGTCCACATGACCCCGATCGTTACAGCCCCTGCGAAGAACGGCGCCTTCATCCCCTGGGCCCCCTGGCTCCGCGCCCCGAATCAGTCGAAGGTCGCTCTGATCTCCATCAGCGGTGTCCATCTCCAGCACGGCATGCACGAGCCCTTCCAGGGCGGTACAGATCCTTCCTTCCGGGAGTTCCCCCAGGTGGTTGCGACCCAGGACGTGACCCTGGCCGAAGGGCAGGTCGAGTCGCCCTGGGCGGCCCAGGACCTGAACGTCATCTTCCCGCTGGAGCGGCTGCGCGATCTGGCGGACACGGGCTACATCAGCACCGTCGCCCCCTTCGCCTACTCCTTTGCGGCTGGCGGACCGGCGGAGGGCGCCCTGTTGCCCGAGGCGGGCCTCTCGGTCGCCTATCGGCTTCGCCGGATGGGACCAGAGGCCGTCCTCCTGGTCGCCACGACGCCGGAGTCGCACCGGACGGCGGCCCACCTGGCCCGGTTGATCGAGACCGTCGGCATCCCGACGATCATCCTGGCGAACCAGACGGAGGTCTTCGAGGAGCTCGGCACACCGCGAGTCGTGCTGGTCGATCATCCGGCGGGCGCCCCGCTCGGCAACCCGGGGAACGCTGGTAAGCACAGCGAGATCCTGCGCCAGGCGCTCGAGGCGGCCTGGTCGCTGGAGGGCCCGGGTCTGGTCCTGCCCCTGCCCTTCCACTGGCGGGGATAGAAAGAACTTCATTTCCGCCCATTCTTCAGCAAAAGGGGCTGCCGATTCTTTAGCGGTAGCCCCTTTTTCGTTACATTAAAACATCACAATGAGAAGGAATCATGGACGGGCAGGCGAATGTATAGTTATCCGCAGAGTACTCCCCGCTATACAGGTGGAGAATTTTTGCGAAACTAGGAGGGTTTGCTGATATGAAGAACCGTTCCCTGCTCATGGCTGTGAGCAGCCTCGTCCTCGCCTCCGTCCTCGCTGCGTGTAGTGGTGCCAAAGCACCCGGGACGACGCCCGCTGCGGGTGACCAGGCGAAGCCGGTCAGCAAGCTCGTCGTTGCGATCGATGCTACCTACCCGCCGATGGAGTTTATTGACGAGAAGGACGGCAAGACTCCGATTGGCTTCGATGTAGACCTGGCCAAGGCGCTCGGCAAGGAGATGGGCGTGCCGGTCGAGTTCAAGGTCGTCGACTGGAACTCGATCATCCCCGGCCTGCAGGCCAAGCAGTATGATGCGATCATCTCCTCGATGAACATCACCGCCGATCGGGCGAAGGAAGTCAACTTCATCGAGTACGTCAAGATGTCCCAGGTCTTCGTCTCGCCGAAGGGCGGCACGGTGATCGCCAAGGATACGGAGCTCTCTGGGAAGACGGTCGCTGTCCAGGACGGCACGACCTCCCATGACTACATGAAGGACCTGATGGCGAAGAAGGTGAAGGACGTCAAGAAGCTCGTCACCTTCCCGGGCGCCACCGACTCCTTCATGGCGCTGAAGGCCAAGCAGGCGGACGTGATCGTCGTCGACGAGCCGGTCGGCCTCTACTATGCGTCGAAGGACGCTGCCTCCTTCGTTATCACGGGCCGGGCGATCGACCCGGAGCCCGTCGGCATCGCCCTGCGCAAGGATGACGCCGCCCTGAAGGCTGCGCTGGAGAAGGCGCTGGCGACCGTGAAGTCGAACGGCACTTTCAAGCAGATCAACACGACCTGGTTCGGCTCCGTCGAGCTGGGTAAGTAGTCCACATGCTTGAGCGGCGGCAGTGCTAGGGTGCACTGCCGCCCTATCTTTTTCCACTGGGGGGTATTTCCTTGTCCGCATTCCTGAACTTCTCGATCGAGACCGTCATCCCCCGCGTGCTGGACGGGATGCAGATCACCCTGCTGATGACGGTGGTCACCACCTTCTGCGGAATTCTGATCGGCCTGCTCCTGGCGCTGGGGCGGGTCTCCCGGCTGCGGCTTCTGTCCTGGCCAGCCGTGGGTTACATCACCCTCTTTCGCGGGACGCCCTTGGTCCTGCAGATCACCATGGTCCACTTTGGCATTGTGCCAGCGCTTGGCATGACGCCGAACCCGTTCCTCTCCGTGGCGATTGCCATGTCGCTCAACGCCGGCGCCTATATTGCGGAGATCATCCGGGCGGCGATTGAGTCGATCGACAAGGGGCAGATGGAGGCGGCCCGGTCGCTGGGTATGTCCTACGGTCTGGGTATGCGGCGCATCGTCCTGCCGCAGACCTTCCGCCGGGTCCTGCCGCCGCTGGTCAACGAGGTCGTGGCGCTGACGAAGGATACGTCGCTCGCCTTCGCCGTTGGTCTGGTCGAGATGATGCAGGCCTCCCGGCAGATCGTCTCGACGACCTTCAAGGTCCTACCGGTCTACTTCTGGACGGCGGTGGGCTACCTGATCATCACGGTGGCCTTGACCTGGGTGGCGGATCGACTCGAGCGGCGATTGGAGGCGAGGGGCTAGAATGTCGGAGATCATTCTGCAGGCGATCGACCTGCACAAGGCGTTTGGCAAGAATGAGGTGCTCAAGGGGATCGATCTCTCGGTGACGAAGGGCGAGGTCGTCGTTGTGATCGGGCCGTCCGGCTCGGGCAAGTCGACCCTGCTGCGCTGCATGAACTTCCTGGAGGTCCCGACTGGCGGGGAGATCCTCTTCCAGGGCGCCCCGGTCGGTCAGCGTCAGGTGGGTGACCGCTTGGTCCGGCTCTCGGAGAAGGAGCTGGACAAGCAGCGGACCCACATGGGGATGGTCTTCCAGCGCTTCAACCTCTTCCCGCACATGACGGCGCTGCAGAACGTGATCGAGGCGCCGGTCAGGGTCAAGGGAATGGCGAAGGCGGCAGCCGAGAAGCTTGGACGTGAGCTCCTGGAGCGGGTCGGTCTGGCGGACAAGTACGACCAGTACCCGGCCCGCCTCTCGGGCGGCCAGCAGCAGCGGGTGGCGATCGCCCGGGCGCTGGCGATGCAGCCGGCGGTGATGCTCTTCGATGAGCCGACCTCGGCGCTCGATCCAGAGCTGGTTGGTGAGGTGCTCCAGGTGATGAAGGACCTGGCCCGTGAGGGGATGACGATGGTCGTCGTCACCCACGAGATGGGCTTCGCCCGTGAGGTGGGGCACCGGGTCCTCTTCATGGACGGGGGCGTCGTGGTGGAGGAGGGGACGCCGGAGGCGATCTTCTCGGGGGCGAAGCAGGCTCGAACCCAGGAGTTCCTGTCGAAGGTGTTATAAGGAAGGGGGGCGGCCTGGCGGCTGCCCCCCTTTGACGGCGCCCGGGCCGGTGATCCAGGCGCAGAGGTTGGGCCGGACTCGCCTTGGCTATGCTAGAGCATGGTCGAGCGCTAATCTACACAGGAACGAATCGGTAAGCATCGAAGAAGTATCCGTAAAGCTGTACCGGAGCGATAGAGCCACGGAGGTGGAGCCAGTCATGGCAGCCATTGAAGCGATTGACCTGACCAAGGAGTTCCGGCGGACGCAAAGCCGCCCCGGCCTCTCGGGCGCCCTGCGCGACCTCTTCGGTCGTGAGTCCGCCCTCTTTCGGGCAGTTGACAGGGTAAATCTACACGTCGAGGCGGGCGAGATCGTCGGCTACATCGGCGCCAATGGCGCCGGCAAGTCCACGACCATCAAGATGCTGACCGGCATCCTGCAGCCCTCCTCTGGCACCCTTGCCGTGAACGGCTACGACCCCTACCGGCAGCGGGAGGAGTTTGTCCGCACCATCGGCGTCGTCTTCGGCCAGCGGTCGCAGCTCTGGTGGGACATCGCCGTGCAGGAATCCTTCCGGCTTCTTCAGCGTATCTACCGGGTCTCGGATGGCGACTACCGCACCTACTTCCTCGGCGAAGTTGTGGAGGTGCTCGGCATAGGTGAGCTCCTGGCAACGCCCGTCCGAAAGCTGTCGCTCGGACAGCGGATGCGTTGTGAACTGGCAGCCGCGCTGCTGCACCGTCCGGCGATGCTCTTCCTGGACGAACCCACCATCGGGCTGGATGTCAGCGTGAAGCTGCGCATCCGGGCGTTCCTGCAGGAGGTGAACCGGCGCTACGGGACCACCATCTTGCTGACCACCCATGACATCTCGGACATTGAAGCGCTCTGTCGCCGCGTGGTGATGCTGGACCGGGGTCAGATCGTCTACGACGGTCTGCTCTCCGACTTGCGCCAGCGGTGGGCCGGTGAGCGGAGCGTCCGGGTCGTCTTTGCGGAGGCTGTCCAGGTCGCTGACCCGAGCGCTGAGCAGCTCGATGCGACCACCTTCCGCTTCCGCCTCCCGGATGATGGCGCCCTCTCCGCCCTGCTCTCCGGGCTGCTCACTCTGGGGCCGGTCAAGGATGTCACGGTGCTGGAGGCGAGCATGGAAGAGATCGTCCGCAACATGTATGAGGAGGGGGTCCGCGCATGACCTACGTTGAGCTTGTGCGCATCCGCTTCCTGACCATGCTCGCATACCGTTTGAACTACTTCAGCGGCATTCTCACCTACGTCGTCTACACCGGTGGCTACTACTTCCTCTGGAAGGCTGTCTACGGCGGGCGGGAAGTGCTCGGGTCCATGACCGCCGCCCAGATGACGACCTACCTCGCCGTCTCGTGGATGACCCGCTCCTTCTACTTCAATAATCTAGATCGGGAGATCGCTGACGAGATCCGGAGCGGAGCGGTCGCCATCCAGCTGATCCGCCCATACAGCTACCTGCTTGGTAAGCTGACCGGCGCTTTTGGTGAGGGGCTCTTCCGCCTCTGCTTCTGGATGGTGCCGGGCATGCTTGCAGCGGTCTGGCTCTTCCCCGTCGCACTGCCGGGCCGGCTCTCCACCTACCTGATGTGGGCTTTGGCAGGGCTCCTGGCCTTTCTTGTCAATGCGCTGCTGAACGTCCTCTTCGGCTTGGCGACCTTCTTCCTGCATAACGCGCAGGGGCTGCAGTGGGCGAGGCAACTCGCGACAGACCTACTCTCCGGACTCTTCCTGCCGCTGCACCTCTACCCGGGGTGGATGCAGGCCGCCATCCGCTGGCTGCCCTTCCAGACGATCTCCTACCTGCCGAACATGATCTTCACGGGCGGCCTGACGGGCAGCGCTGCTTGGCAGGCGGTGGGGCTGCAGGTGACGTGGGTAGTCGTGCTGGCGCTGCTGACCGGGCTGCTCTGGGGGAGGGCCCGGCGTTACCTGGTGGTGCAGGGAGGATGAGCGCCATGGCGTTTTACTGGGGGCTCTTCTGGAGCTACGTGGCGCAGTACGCCAAGGGGCGGCTCGCATACGGCTGGGACCTGCTGGCCGGTCTGATCAGCGACCTGACCTACCAGTCTGTGGCGCTCATCTTCTTGGTGGTGATCTTCGGCCAGGTGCCGGACCTGGCGGGGTGGCGTCGGGAGGAGGTCTTCTTCATCTACGGCTACTTTCTCTGGCCGTCCACATTCTTCGGGGCGCTCTCGAACGGGATCTGGAGCTTTGCTGACCAGTACGTCATCAAGGGGGAGCTGGACCGGCTGCTCCTGCGCCCCGCCAGCCCTCTCTTTCAGCTGATTCTAGAGGGGGTTCAGTTGGAGTCGCTGCTGGGGTTGATCAGCGGGACGGTGATTATGTTCTGGGCTGGCGTCAGGCTGGGGCTGACGCTGCACTGGTATGACCCGCTGCTACTGCTGCTGCTGACGGCGGGGTCGACGCTGATCTACCTGGGGGTCTATTTGAGCCTCATGTGCATCAGCTTCTGGTACGACGGGCGGACGGGGATTCTACCGCTGCTCTGGAACGTGAACAACTATGGGCGGTACCCGGCGCCCATCTATAACAAGGCCCTGCGCATCCTGCTCACCTGGGTGCTACCCTTCGCCTTTGTCGGCTTCTACCCGGCGGCCTACTTCCTGCGCCCGCAGGCCTACTGGCTGTGGGCGGCGGCGACGCCGCTGATGGGCATCGCTCTCTTCGGCGCCGC